>NZ_JWMB01000015.1:0-140442 GCF_000812445.1 Cupriavidus sp. SHE
AAGTGATCACGTTCCGCCGAAACCAGCGATCAGCTTCCCGCCGAAACAGGTGATCACGTTCCCCCGAAATCGCTGATCACGCGCCCCGAAATACGCACTTTCTCGATGCCGTGCTGGAAACGGAGCAGGTGCCGTTTGATGTCCGGCATCAGGTGGGACGTCAGCAGGCGGTGCGCAATCCAGTGGGTGTGTCGGGGTACAGAAGCCTGGCAGGATTCCTGCCGCTGTGCGGTCAATGGATGGACCTGTACTGGCCGG
The DNA here is from genome assembly GCF_000812445.1 of Cupriavidus sp. SHE. Classification (NCBI taxonomy): domain Bacteria; kingdom Pseudomonadati; phylum Pseudomonadota; class Betaproteobacteria; order Burkholderiales; family Burkholderiaceae; genus Cupriavidus; species Cupriavidus sp. SHE. The sequence continues at coordinate 259 of NZ_JWMB01000015.1, forward strand.
CGTACGCCTACAGCGTTGATTTGCAGCTCTTCTTTGACTGCTTCATGCAGCATCCACTGGCTCGCATGCTCGGATGCGGTGTGCGGGACGGGATCGCTGACAAGTCAATGGCAGCGAGCCTGTACAACGACTTTGTCGGAACGCTGCGCATGGAGGCAGTGCGACGTGGGGTGAGGAAGTGGCTGTCTGATTGGCGAGGCAATCTCGATGACCAGGAGAGGGCGATCAGGCGGTACCTGGGCGCTTTGTCGGAACAATATCGTTGCCTGGTACCGGTGCGGGTGGATCTCTATTACGCGGACTATGCGACCGCTGACGCCAGCGCGATGGCGCGCACGGGCTGGGCGGCATCTGAGAATGGGGTGTGGGTGCCGATGCCATCAAACGTGGCAATCGGACATGGCAGGCCCGAGACACGTGCTCGAATCGACGCGGCTGTCGCCATCCAAGATCGGGATCGCTTTTTTGAGAATCGCCGTGGAGCCGACCGGCTGCTTTTCGATCGCATGGTGGGCTACATCTGGAAGCTCGAACAGGGCGGGCGGCATTGTGCTAACCATTTCCACTGCATCTTCTTTCTGGATCCCGCGAAGCTGACGCAAGCGGAGCTGTGCCAGTTGAAGTGCCTGATCGGCGATCGCTGGCGCCGCGTGACCCGTGGGCAGGGCTTGATGTACGATTGCCATGCGAGACTCGATCGCGAGGCACTCAGAGCCCGCGGTCAGTGGGCGGTTGATCCAATAGCAAGCGCCGACCCAATGCAACTTGCAACACTCGCCAACTATGTAGTTCGTTACTTTGCGAAGGACGATGACCAGATGGTTCGTGCGAAGCCAACGGCGAGGGCGCGTACGTTGACAATGGGGCGATAGGTCGGGCTACCCCCTCCAGTTTCTTGTGTACTCGCAACTCGAGGCTAGTGCGAGCAGAAGCTTCAGGACATGGCTTACGAGGACACTTGGTCGACCACCGCAAACCACAGTCATTCGAATCGACCGTCCCGATCTCGGTCGCGTTTGGTTTCCCGTTGTCGTTCTTCTATTACAGCTCGGGCGAGTTCAGCTTTCGCTTGCAGTACCATTTCCCTCGCTTCTGCGAGTGCCTGCACTTCGTTGCTATCCAACAGTCGGGAGTTCTCCTCCGCGATTGCGGCCCGGGAACCGCTCCAAGAAGTCGGCCAAAATCGTTCAATGAAAACTTTGAGCACACTCAGTGCATTCGGCGCGGCCGCGAGGAGTGCGGTTGCATGTTCCGACCAGCCGCGCGGCTGATTGCCATCGGCCCGACGCGAAAAAGTGACCACGGAGGCTGCCAGCGGATATCGGACGATTGGATCCTCAGCGCACCAGGCCGTTAGTACATTGGATGGAATGGCGTCCGCCCAGTTTGGCCGATGGTCTACGATGTAATCGAAGTGATAAATTACCGCTTCGCGTTGCTCTTCGTCCCCCCCAAACATGGCGTCCAGAACAGCCTTTGGCTGCGCTGCTGCCAGTGCTGAAAGGAAATCTGCACATTCGAGTGCATAGGTCTGATGAGATTCCACAGCACGCAGCACCGCTAGAACGGCGTCGGTTGCGACTAGGGCGGCATCGGGGCCCGTGAGACAGCATTCGACCAACTGGCTCAGGTTGTAGTCATCCTGAGTTTTGCGCTTTTGAAACGTAACGCGCCGAAGGAGTTCTCTACCTGCTTCGAGTAGCTCAGGGGCCACCATTCGCCCATTGGCTCGGTCTGCGAACATGCGCATGTGGAGTATGTCCAATGCAACGTAGTAGCCCTCGGGATGGTCAGCAATATGGGCGAGCAGGTCGCAAAATGCTCGCGCGTCCAGTTGAGCGGTAGCTCCCCCGTACGTCAAATTCTCAAACATCCTGATAGGCACCTGCTCGCAGCGCAACGCTCGCTTCATTCGCTCCACGCTGCGCCCGTCCAGCGCCACCGATGAATTGAGTAGCGGGAGTAATGGCAAAAGCGCTTGAGACGAGAACGCAGCATCCAGGAATTGCTGGGCAAGCTCCCTATCACTCTCCCAGAGCGCAGCGAGAAAGCCCATTAGTACGCGAACGTCTAACTCCTCGCGCGAAGTACGCTCAGTTTCGCCAACGAGCTTTTCCCAAGTGGCGGGAACGTCCCGAGACCCGCTGGCAAGACCGCGGCCAAACGCCCAGGCTCTAGTTCCGCCTCTCAACAGGTTTGGCAAGATTTGAGCAAGAACAGCATCGTCAGCCGCGACTGCGGCGCCGAGCTCAACAGCCAGTGCTTCCGTTCGCTGAAGAGTACTCGTTGCATCGGGGGCAGCAATCAGTTCGTCTGGACCAGTCCTACCATCCCAATCGCCGCGAATCACCGCGCGCGCCTTGTCTGCAAGGACGGTAGGTCGAAGGGCAACCTCTAAGGCGTTAAGACGTGACTTCAAGTCAGACTGAAAGCCGCTTCCATCGAAGCGGATCGTCTGTCGGCACCCCATCCATCCGTCGAGCCAGAAACAGTTGGACGCAATCCTGATAGACAGCGCTTCCAGCTCGGGATGCATGCCGGCCCACGTCCAAAGTGAACGAAAGCGGTCCCCGAGCAGACCGAGGAGTTCCGAGTTGAGGATTTCCTCGTCAAGCGCTAAGCGCTCGATCATCGAGAGGGTAGCGCTGTACCACTGAACCTCATCAGCTCTGTTTCGAGGCTGATAACCATAATCGCGCGATCGGGCGCCAAAACTGTAGTCATGGAACGCATGAAAGTGGATCGCCTGCAGGACGTTGGCCAACGCTGCCAGGCCGAGTTGACGCGCTCGGCCGTCAGTGGATTTCAGCAGCTTCTCCACAACCCCCAGGCGTTGCTCTATGGTGGCGTGCGTTCCGGAAAGATAAAGTTTGAACAAAGAAGCAAACGTGTCAGACGCTTGCTTGCGGAATTGATCGTCTCGTCCGTCTACCGCTACTCGTGCCAACAGTTCGACACTACGCTCGAAAAGAGACGGCTCATAGGCGATCAGGCGTAGTAGGGAGAAGTACTCCTGCCACGAGGAAGCGGCGATGTCAGGAGCATTTACACCGATCCGTTCAAGTGCCGAAAGGGAGGACTCTGGCAACACCGGGGCGACATTCTTGAACATTGCCATTTCGAGTTCGTCGAACGACTCTGGCGTGCCAAGAAGACCGTCTGGGGCGAGCCAGGACTCGACGATCTTTTCCACCATCGGCTGATCATGCAAATACGACAGTCGTCGCGAAAAAGATCTCGCAAGCCGATCGGATCCATTCTGAAGCAGGTTCTGCTTGATGAATTCGTATGGAATGCTCTCAAGCGCTCCCGCTGCTAGGCGATTCGCGATGGCGTGAGGGAGCACGGCCCGCCAAACACCACGCCGCTGCATCAAGTTGCGACGAAGCAGCTCGCCGATGTGGCGGTACATTTCTGCAGGCGCTTGGCCTGCAAGCGCAGCAATACGCCCAAGTTCGACCCCTGCGCCCGACAGTGTCTCCCCCTCGAACGAGTAAACAAGCGCGCACGCTTGGGCCGCCGCATACAAAGCGTTGTCAGGCTCATGCCGTTGTCGAAAGAGCCTTTGGAAAAGCTCATCATTCGAGAGACCGGCTATTGAGTCTGAGCGTTCAACCGTTTCGGCAAGCGCTATCGCAATTCTCGCGTTGCCGCCAGAGGCTTCGGCGATCGCGTGGATGTCTACTCTTGAAAGGTGTGAATACCGCCGTCCGACCAGACGCTCGATCAATTCTGCGGAAGACGTGTCCAAGGTGATGACCTTGGTTCGCTCGGGTTGGTCGTCACGTATGTCGTACTCAATGGTGAGCACGCTGACAGAGCTGTTCTGCTTGCTGCACAGTTCGGCAAGCCTGTGATGCAAGTCCGGCGGGCAATTGTCAACGATCAAGACTGCACGCATGTTGCTGGCGAGCATGTCTGACGCTAGTCCAATTGGTTGCGGGGTCGGCTCGTCGGAGAGGTTGGCATAAACGGCGAGGGATTGCGACAAAGGCCGCGCCCCAAGACTTGAGTCGAACAAGGCCTGGGCTAACCTCGTTTTCCCGACGCCGGACAATCCAACGAGTCGCACAACTCTGCCGGCTTGGGCCAATTCGTCCCGCAGTTCGTCGATAGCTTGAGCAATTGGTTGTGCGGGCGCATCGACTCGCTGGCCCATGTGCAGTCGAAGCTTGTCATCAAGCAAGTACTCGGCGTCGTCTCCTGCGCCCGCCCATGGACCGTATGGATGCCAGCCCACAAGAGCTCTGCCAACGCGCTCTTTCACCCATGTGACAAGCCCCGGAAACCGGCGAACCCAAGTCGCCAAGCGCGTCCGATCATAAAAGTCCGTCTGGAGCCGATCAGCATTTGGAACGTCGTTCAGCGCCTCCCGTAGGGCATTTTGCCGTGCGAGCAATGTGCGATCAGCGGTCGATCCTTGAGAGCTCACGACAATGTAAGCCCCCGCCGCGTTTGCAAGGTCCTGGATGACAGAGCGGATCCTCCCTGAGGGCCGCATTTCTGCAAGGATCTTCGCCCTTGGCATATCCGGAGTTTTGACCTGAAAACCGGTCAAGCCACGTGGAACGAACCCGTCAATGCTTGCGCCCTTTGCAAGGGTGACTCGTACGTCCAGACCCCCATCCGGGGCCGTTTGATTGCCCCCCCATGTCACCGCCGACGTCGAAAGCCCGCGCGCAAACAGTTCCGCTTCGCAGAGCCGTCCAACCAATTCCCGCAGGTCAATGTCGTTTAGTCGAGCAATCTCGTCTGGCGTGATATCGAACACTGTGTATCTCGGTGGTGAGCTTGAATGCGGCCGAGTGGGGCCTGGTGCTATTCGAGGAAACGAGGTGCCTGGCTGCAAGATGCCATGCAATGAGGTCTGTGCCTTCGCAACTCCGTAACGGCACTTTAACACTGGGACTGTCGTCGATACGAATGCGACCGCGGAAGTTTGACGGAACGGTGAATTCGTATCCTGGGAGCGCTGGCTCAGTCGTAAAGACCTGCAATTTTCGAAGCTCTTGGGAAGGTGCCGCAGTCTTGCGACTGGGTGCGCCCTAGGCAAACGAAGTCCATCTGGCCAGGACGTCAAGGTGCTGTCTGGGGAGAAGGCGGAGTGAGGTCGGTACGTGTCAGCGGCTCTTGACGATCCTGCAGGGACTAGACCGCGCGCGCTGCATTGCTCGCCTGCAGTGCAAATTGGTAATCCTCCTCCGTAGCATTCCGTCGCACACAGTAGAGATGAGGGGCGACTGCCTCGGCGGGGTTGAGAACTCGGGTATGCCTCGCGCAGCCAGGCGGAGAGCGACGAAGTCGTGCAAGGGGAACCAAAGCCGATAACGAATCCGGTTAGTTCGGCGGCGGAGTATATGTCAAATTTTTTTCAGAATCTCAGTAATGGATGACGCAGGTGCGTCACGCTACACCGTCACCCTTCACACCCGTGTCGGACGAGGTTCCCGTCAAGCCGGTACCTCTTGCAGATCATGATGGGCTTTGAGCGCGTCGCTGATGGTGCTGAACAGATGGAGTTGTCCGTCATGCAGAACGGCTCCGCTGCTGCAGAAATCCGTGAGCGTGGAGGGGTCATGAGAGACCATCATCAGCGCAGCGTTGGCCAGGCGAGTACGTAGTGCGTCATGGCAACGCTGGCGAAATCTTGCATCGCCAGCGGCGGTGACCTCGTCGATCAGATAGCAGTCGAAATCCACGGCTAACGAGATTGCGAATGCGAGCCGCGCAGACATGCCCGCCGAGTAGGAACTGACGGGCATCCTGAAATAGCGGCCCAGTTCGGCGAAGTCGTTGACATAGGCAAGGGTTTCGCCGATGGGCTTGCCGTAGACGCGCGCGATAAAGCGCGTATTGTCGGCGCCCGTAAGGCTGCTCTGAAACGCGCTGCTGTAGCCCAGCGGCCACGACACCGAGAACGTACGTTGCACCTGGCCGGAGGTGGGTAGCTCCACACCTGCTGCCAGACGCATCAGCGTGGACTTGCCTGCGCCATTGGCTCCACAGATGCCAAGCGCGGTGCCGCGCTCAATGTTGAAGGAAACGTTTTGAAGGACGGTGGTCGAAACATGCCCCACGAGATAGCTTTTGCTCACGTTCTGAAAGGAGATCATTGGCGTTGCCCGATGTGGTGCGCGGAGTTGATCGGTGCGGAATTATGAGCACGATCCTTCGTAGCGATCAATCGTGGTCGCGGCAAGATACTGCCCGACACCGGGTTGGTCCCCCGGCGACGCCTCCCTGGCTTAGCAATGACTTGTCATCGGGATTGGGGCTGCGCGTAGGTATCGATGCGCGTACGTGGTCGCTTGGGGCAGGCACTGGCGTCGCGACTTACACGCGCACCCTTGGTGATTGCCTTGCGCGTTCGGGCGTACAGGTCCAATGGTTGAGCGGAGGCGTCGCGCATCGCGCGACGGGTGGGGCGTCGCGCGAACCAGTGCTGTCGCGCTGGGGCAGCGCCATCAGGCGCGGTGCGCGCGCGGCAATCTTCGAGTTCCATGAGCAGGGGATCGACGCGCAGCGATGCACGCATGATGGTGGCCGGCTGTTTCGTGAAGCGCAAACTTATTTCACCATCCATCGCAAACTGATGCACGTACGTTGCGCAACACCGCCAGCGGTGATGCACTGGACTTATCCGCTGCCGATCTTTCTTGAAGGGACGTGCAACGTCTACACCGTGCACGATCTGATTCCGCTTACGCATCCGCGCCTGACAGGCGTTGCGTCGGCGCGGCACAGGAGATTGCTCGAGCAGATACTGGCGCACGCACAGCACCTGGTGACCGTATCCGATGCGTCGCGCGAGGACATCATCAATACCTTTGGCTGCGCACGCTCGTTCGTCACGAATACCTCGCAGGCAATACGAGCCCCCTTGCAGCGCGATCCCGTCTTGCCTGCAGGGCTGCGGCCGGGCAGCTACTTCATCTGCTGCGGTATGCCGGAGGCGAGGAAGAATCTTCCACGCCTGGTGGCAGCCCATCGCACCGCGCAACCCGCTCGTTCTCTTGTGGTGGTCGGGCCGCTCTCGCGCGACATTCCTGAGATTGAATCGATGCTCGCGCGCGCGCCAGGTGTGATTCGCCTGCCAATGCTGCCCCATGCAGAGTTGATCGCGCTGATCCGGCAGGCGCGCGCCATGTTGTTCCCGTCGCTAGCCGAAGGGTTTGGGCTGCCTGTGGCGGAGGCGATGGCACTCGGCACACCGGTCATGACCAGCGATGCCGGCGCCTTGCGTGAGGTGGGGGGCGGCAATGCCCTGCATGTGGATCCCTGTGACATTCACGCGATGGCCAAGGCTATCCGTGCGCTCGACACGGACGATCACCTGTGCAGGCGATTGCGGGCTGCAGGTTTCGAGCAGGCGGCCGCGTTTTCACCCCGCGGCTATGTCGATCGGATGGTGATGCTGTACGCGCGCATCTGTGGCGCGCCGGCACTCGGCGCTGTGTAGACGCAGCGGATCGTCATGAAAGAAGATTCAAGCATGCGCATCGGTGTTGACGGTTTTAATCTCGCACTTCCCAACGGGTCCGGAGTCGCCACGTACGCGCGGACACTCGCCTGGTCGCTCAGGCAGATGGGACATCAGGTGGACCTGTTCTACGACTTGCCGGTCGGTCCGCGGGCGCCCGCACGGATGCGCGAAGTGCTTTTCTACGATGCGCTGGATCGCCCGCGCCGAGCGCGTCGCGGGCGTGCCGGAGCCATCGGCGCCATTGCGGCCGTTGGGTCCGCAATAGGGGACGCATTTGGTCGTACAGCGGTCTATGTGCCTCGTGCCGGTGGCGTGATCGCCCAGGGCCTGGAAGGCCGTGTCCCAGAGAGCGATCGCCTTTTCACGAGCGCAGACGTATTCGAGGCTGCCGCACGGCACTTCAGGCGCTTTGGCAGTTTCCTGTCCCTGCGTGTACCGAACCCGCCGGCGATCATGCATTGGACCTATCCGCTTCCCGTCAGACTTGAAGGCGCACGCAACTTATACACGATCCACGACCTCGTGCCGCTACGTTTGCCCTATACGTCGCTCGAGAACAAGCGCTATCACTATCGGCTTATCCAGGCCTGCCTTCGGGATGGCGACTACGTCTGCACGGTCTCGGAGGCAAGCCGCGCGGACCTGCTGAGAATGTTCCCCTCGGCCCAACCTGAGCGGATCTCCAACACCTGGCAGTCGGCGATGCCACTGCCGGAGAACGAGAGCGAAGACGAGGCGCGTCTTGCCACCACTTTCGAGTTGGAGCCGCGTGGGTATTTCCTGTACTTCGGTGCGATCGAGCCGAAGAAGAACATTGGCCGCCTGGTCGAGGCGTATCTCGCATCGCAGGTCAAGACGCCGCTTGTGATCGTGGGCGCCCGTGCCTGGAAGAGTGCGGGCGAGGTGAGGCTCTTGCAAGGAGAGGGTGGGCAGGGGCTGCGTGGGGTCAGTGAGCGCATCCGACGCTACGACTACCTGCCGCGTGCATGGCTCATGACGCTTGTGCGCAATGCGCGCGCCGTCACGTTCCCCTCGATCTACGAAGGTTTCGGGTTGCCAGTGCTTGAAGCGATGGCATTGGGCACGCCGGTGCTGACCTCCAATGTGTCGTCACTGCCTGAGGTCTCGGGTGACGCGGCTGTTCTGATCGATCCCTACAACGTTCAGGACATTGCCGCAGGCATTCGCAGGCTCGACGCCGATGCCAATCTGCGCGCGCAACTTTCCGCCATCGGACAGTTGCAGGCGCTGGAGTTCGGGTCTGAACAGTATCAAGCCAGGCTGCGCGCCATGTACGCGCGCGTTCTATCCTTTCCAAGCAGACCATGACATTCCTTCTTTCCTTGCGACACAACGCAGCGATCGTCTGTGCCGTGGTGCTTTCCGGCTGCGCCTATCTGCCTAGCAGCGGCCCCACGGCGCGTGACATCGTGGACGCGCAGGACAGCGCCGCCAACGCGCTCGGGTTTCGCATCGCCGATCTCGATGCAGATCTTGTGACCAAGCTGGGTGCCGAGCCGGCAGCACCGGCCTCCATCCCGTCATTGGGTAGCGAAGGCGAGGCCGCGTTCGAGCGGATTGGCGCCGGCGACACGCTGAGCATCTCCATATTTGAAGTAGGTACTACGCTATTTGGGCCGTCATCGAGCTTAGGCACAGCGGGCGCACTGGGCGGCGGTGTAGGGGCGGGTCCGTTGCCGACAGCCGCGGCTCAGGCCATGCCGACAATCGCCGTAGCCGCCGACGGCACGATCCCGGTGCCATACGTTGGGCGTGTGAGGGCGGCGGGGCGCACGCCGCGTGAGCTCGAGGATGCGATCCGGGCTGGCCTCAAGGGCAAGTCGCAGGACCCGCAGGTCGTCGTGAGCGTGCGTGACAATCTTGCCAACAGCGTGATGGTGATGGGCGAGGTGAAAAAGCCGGGGAGGGTCGCGCTATCCCCAATCGGCGAGCGCGTGCTTGACATGGTCGCCCTGGCGGGTGGCGCGGCCTATCCGATGACGGATGTTTCCGCACGTCTCACGCGCGGCCGGACGACCCTGGAGGTGCCACTCGCTGATTTGACCCCGGAAAGTGAGGGCAATCTTCTGTTGCGCCCGCAGGATCGGCTCCTTATCGAGCGCCGTCCGCGCAGCTTCTCTGTGCTCGGTGCTGCGGGAAAGGTCTCGCAGGTGCCGTTTGACGCCCCGAAAATCAATCTGGCGGAAGCTGTGGCCAAGGTTGGCGGTCCAGGTGACCTGCAGGCCGACCCGCGCGCTGTCTTCGTGTTCCGTTACCAACCGGAGGCTGCGCCCGTCATCTATCGGCTGGATCTGATGAATCCGACGAGCTACTTTCTCGCGCAGCGCTTCGCGATGCGTGACAAGGACGTGGTGTACATCGCCAATGCGGAGTCCAATGGCCTGACCAAGTTCTTGTCGATGCTGAACCTGCTCTTCTCGCCTGTATATACGGGGAATCAGTTCTTCAAGCGCTAGAGCGCGAGAGTGATCCTTCTTGTGCTGGTCAAGTGCACGTGAAAATGAACCTCGGGGATGTCATTGCCACAGTTGGCCTACTCTGCCTTGCGGGGGCGCTGGTCGCCCTCCTGGCGAGGCCAAAATCGGGGGCCAGCTTTACCATGAGGTACCCGCAAGCTAGGTCATATGCAATCATCGGGTGTCTCCTTGTCTATGTCGGGTCGGTTGTCATCGAGGATTGCATCGGGGAGCATAGGAGCGGGCTCTGGCAGCAAACTGCCCGGGCTGGGAGTGACGACAGGGATCGCGAGAAGGTTGTGTTGCCAGCGTTGGCATCCGACTGGGTGCACGCAACAAGGCCCGTCTCTATTGAGGAATTCCAGAAGAATTTCGCCGGAAGGCTTGGGGAACTCGGGGTTGGGGACCCGCGCGTGATCTTTGACGTCGAGCCGGGCGTGTCGATGGACACGTTCAGCGGTCGGGTGAACGGCAACATTCTCCTGCTCGGTTCTGCGGACACTTCCGGTGGTGCGGTTCGGGAGATGCTCATCATGGTACCCGGCGCTGACGCCGCAAGGATGCTCGCCGCGATACCCGTGATTGTTTGCGCATCTCGTGCTACAGGCCTGGGCCTTGTGTCGGACACCGATGACAGGACGATCTCGGAGATCGTCTACCAGGTCACACAAGGCAACCATACTTCCGGGCCGGCCGTGCGAAAGGATGGGCAACTGGAATACGCCGCCTCATTCAGTCCCGATTTGGGATTGCTCTTCGGTATCATCGTACAGCGTTAGTTGCACTACTGGCAGGATGCTTATGCCCTGCGGCATCTTTATCACGCGTGGCTCTGTTCTTACTATTGTCTAAGCTGAAGCTCGAAATTCCCTTTGATGACTTTACACGCCGCGCGTTAGCGGCCGAGGCTGATGGCCACTGCGCGGCGCCACATTGCAGACGTCCGATCGGTCGTCCGGGAGACACTCAGCCGTGCACTGGCGATTTGATGGCGTCACCGAAGGCGCACCCTTGGTGACGGTTGTGCTGACGCGAAAAGGATAGCGGTTTCCATTCTCGTTGGTCGCTGGCTGCGGTGGTTAAGGTGTCTCAACGGGGCTGTCCAATGCCGCCCGAGGCCGCGCCCGATTGTTCGGGTGCGGCCTCGGGCGGTGAATGGATCACGGTTTCAGAAAAAAGTTATAACTGAACGAAGTGAGTCCGGTCAGCTCAGCGAAATTGTTCAGTCCAACGACACTGGACAATGTGCCATACGTAGCTACGTCGTAGTTGACGTAGTCAGACAACAGCACTCGGGTGCCCTTGGTAGGGATCAGGTAGCTTTGCTGATCGTTTGTCCTCGTGATGACAATCAAGCGAGCGTCATTGATGAGCAGCCAGTTGCTGATCGTTGGTATCTGCGCGGTGCCTTCCGTGAAGTATGTTTCGAACGGACGTCCGCCGCTCCAGATGCCGATGTTCTCCGTTCCAGAGAATACGAACGAATAGCCGACAATGTCGCCGAGGTTGTTGATCCCAATTGCCCAAGAGCTTGGGTTGCTTGCAAGAGGTGGCAATAGCGTTGTGGTGCCGGTGTTGGCGTCGAATTTGAAGGCAGTGTCGACGTTTGGCTGTGTGCTGAGCCATCCAACAATCGTCAGTGCGTTGTTCATCCCAGTCAGGACGACGTAGTTTGCGCTAGCGAAGGTTAGTTTTCGCAGCTTTCTGTTCTGATAGAGGTACGCAGTGTTGATCCCGGTCGCGTCAGTTGACATCACGAGCGCCGTGCCTTGATCGGTGACGGAGGCTACATAGCTTGTCACCTCGTCAGGCGCTCGTGGAATCAGTTCGGTGCTGCTCCCATGAAAGATTGCAGCCTGCGTGTAAAAGTTGATCGGATCGGTCACCACAGCGCCGGCGGCAACACCCTGGCGCGAAACGGCGTTCACGAACGCGCCGGCAATCATGATCTTGACCATCCCACTCTGGTACAACGCCAGTGACGGATTGCCGTCGTTGTCGTACACGGTTCCTATGACCTTGTGGGAGTCAGATACGCCAATTGGGTCAAAGAACAAAAAACCGGACGGGATCGCGCTATCAAGCGCGATGAACGCGTAGTTGAGGGGAAGGTTTCGCGGCCCTCGGGCTGCCGGTGCAGGGCCAACTGAATTAGTGGAGCTTGCTTGAGGCGACAAAGGAGCGTATTTGCCTGGGTGCTTGCTGGCCAGATTCTGATAGACAGCGGCGGGCATATTGGCAAGCTGTCCGGCGAGACATGCGTCTGCAACGCGACTGGACCCTGACCCTGCGTACGCCGCTTTGAGATCTGCAGCAATCTGATCGCGTGAGCGCTGGGCATCGATGAACGTCTTCCCGGTCGGCCCTTGGAAGACGCATCCCATTCGGGTTCCAGGAGCGGTCGGCGGTTGCGCCTGGACCTGGGGCATGAAGATGCTTGCCGCCAGACATAAGAGGCTTGCACAGAGGCGTTGATGTGGCTTTTTCATGATTCGATCCCTTCGTGTTATTGCCGTGAGCGCTCACGGTGTGCGGCCGATGACAATTACGTGCCGACTTGCCGCAAATGGAAGGCACGAGATAAGCCACCGTCCTGGCGTGGTGAAGGCAAGGCAGTGGCCAAAGTGGTGCGGGATATTGCTCATGACGCACCAGTCGGGTTGACTAGTGCAGATCGGATGCTTGGGAAGGAGTTCGACGTGGCGCCGAATCGATGCGGGAATGTTGGCGTAGTCTGGAGGCGCCATGGAGAACGCGTAGCTGTGACATGGCACCTCCTTGTTCTTGCTTCTTGGTAACGCGGCACCGATCCAATATAGAGGATCCGAGCTGCTTGTGAGGGAACGCACTACATTTATCGTTCTTTGGCGGGTACCCTCAACTACGGCGGCAGATATGTAGACGAGTCAACAAATTGGCGATCATCGTTGTGCACGTGTTTGCGCAGTGTGCAATTTCTTGCGGATTGCATAGTTGGCAAATTGACTTACGTCAAAAGGCCTTCCTCGAAGCGGCGCTTTACCCCGATTGGGGGATAAATGAACCAGTCCTATCCGCCGATGTTTACCGATGAAAGCAAGTTGAGTTGAAGCAGATCGCCCATCGCGTCAATCCAGATGGACTCAAGCCACAAGTCAGCTCTGCGAAGCATCAGTCGGAATTGGAGGTATGACTTGAACTCTCTCAAAAACTGGAAGATCGGAGCGCGCCTGAGTTTGGGCTTCGGCACCGTATTGGTACTGATCGCCACCATGGTCGTGTTGGCCGTCGGCCAGCTTACCAGTGTCGGCACACTCAGCGACCGGATCATCAACGAAGACTGGAGCAAGGCGGAAGCGGCGGCCTCGCTCGACGCCTATACACGCGCCAACGGCCTGCGCACGATGGAGCTGTTCTTTGCAACGAGTCCGGATCAAACAAGCAAGACGCATCAGCGTATCGAGTTGAACAAGAAGAAGGTGGACGCTTCTCTCGCAATCCTCGACAAGCTAGTTGATAGCGTTGAGGGAAAGGCCTTGCTCGCCAAGGTCAGGGAGGCGCGCGCATCCTATGCGGAGTCCTTTGGGCGCGTGGACAAGCTGCTCGGGGAGGGTCGGAGAGAAGAAGCGATCCAGACCCTGACCAGTGAAACCCTTCCGCGGCTCGAAGCCTTGAAGGAGCACGTGGTCGCGTTGAGCGAGCGACAGAAGAAAATGGTCGAGGCCCAAGGTGCGGTCATACGGGGTGACATTGATGCCGCGCGCGGCGCGATGCTGGCCACGGGTTTGTTCGCCCTGATACTCAGCGCAGTATTCGCCTGGCGACTGACGCGATCGATTACCGTGCCAATTCGGCAAGCGGTGGAAGTGGCCCAGACGGTTGCGGCAGGTGATCTGACTTCGCGCATCGAGATTGCGACCTCGGACGAGACCGGGGAGTTGCTTTCCGCCCTCAAGACCATGAACGAGAGTCTCGTGTCGGTGGTGGGTGCGGTGCGTCACAGCTCGGAGAGCATCGCTACCGCATCGGCCCAGATCGCGGCCGGCAACACGGATCTGAGTCAACGCACCGAAGAGCAGGCAGCCAACCTCGAGCAGACTGCCGCCTCGATGGAGGAGATCAGTTCGACCGTGAACAACAATGCCGCGGCTGCCCGCCAGGCGACGGCACTGGCAAGCGCTGCCAGCGGCGCCGTGGCCCAAGGCGGTATAGCGGTCAATCAGGTGGTCAGCACGATGGACGCGATCGCGGCCAGCAGCCAGAAGATTGGCGACATCATCGGCGTCATCGACAGCATCGCCTTCCAGACCAATATCCTTGCACTCAACGCCGCGGTGGAAGCCGCACGCGCCGGTGAGCAGGGGCGGGGATTCGCCGTGGTGGCAACAGAAGTGCGTGGCCTAGCTCAGCGCTCTTCTACCGCTGCTCGGGAGATCAAGGCATTGATCACGGACAGCGTCGAGCAGGTTCGTGCCGGGGGTTTGCAAGTCAGCGCGGCCAGCGCATCGATGAGCGACATCATTTCCCAGGTCAAGCGAGTCAGTGATCTTATCGCGGAGATCAGCGCGGCCACCATCGAGCAGTCCTCTGGCATCGGCCAGGTCGGCGACGCTGTTAGCCAGCTAGATTACGTGACGCAGCAAAATGCAGCTCTAGTAGAAGAGTCCGCAGCGGCAGCAGACAGTTTGAACCAACAGGCAGGGAAGCTCGTCGAGGCCGTCGGCGTATTCAAGCTCGGACATCAAAGTCGGGAAAGCTCGCTTCGGGAAAACGCCGTTAGTTACTGATCGAGGTCAGCGGAGAATTGACATCGTCATTTGCCGATAGGGCATCCGATGGCAGACGGGGCTAGCCTACGCTGCGCGTGCGGCGGCCCTTGGGGTCCCACATTAAGTAGACAAGGTGATTCTCGCCTTGCTGCCGGGCGCTGGATTAACCGCGGCGGCATCTACGGTTAGCGCGTCCGGTACTTCCACCTCGCGGATACCGATGCCCTGCACGGCCAGGAGTGCACCTGGGAATGAAGTGCTGTCAACATCGCTTGCACGAAAATTCGTGCCTTGGACATGGAAGTTGACGGTCAATGTCCATAGGCCACGATGTATTCCGTGATGGCGAATCAGGATGGTTGTGAGCTCAAGCGGGCTATTGATCAGCGTGGTGGCAGTCATCGAGGCGCTCCTATGGGTGAGCCTATCACCATTCAACCATGCCTTCGGGGGCTTAGAAAGGTGACCTTGCTAGGGTCCTAAGAAAAACCAGGGGGCAGGCATGAGCGAGCCGTTGCGCAAGATCGTAGTGCAGTACCGAGGCATGTTTGTTCATGCCGTTGCGTTCGAAATCGTTGAAATTGGTAGCGCTAGCCTTTCGCCGGGGCAGAAGTGGGGCTATGTGGTCGGGGTCCGGGAATCCGCAGACCAGGCTGACGACCTTATCTATGGCCCTGCCGGGGATGGCAACGACTATTTCACGCGTGAAGCGGCGGAGCAGGCTGCGCTGCACTACGGCAGGTGCGCAATCGACATCATGGTCGATCTTGGTTGATCGCTTCGAAATAGGGCCTTCTGGATAGCGCCTGGTATGGAGGAGTTGGGAAACTGAGCGCCCAGCAAGTTCCATCGGTGGGGGGGTAAAGGTGGCCGTCACGACCTCCTTACCATGGCTGTTGTGATGTCGACGATGATGGCTAGTGACGCTGCTGCATTGCTCCTCCCATCAAATTTGATGTGGGGCAGTCTCACAGTTCCCGGGTTGGATTCTAAATGTCAATCGGCAAAGGTATCTGATTAATTCTAAGCCGCCACGTAAAAGCCGAAAAGCCGGCCTTCAGCGAGCAGACAAGCTCAACGCGAAGGCTGAAGGCTCCAATCAACGGGCGTAGCGAGCTATGCATCCACCGCACATCCATTCGCCGTCATCGTAGATTCCACCTGTCATGTCAGTTCTTTGATGACACCAGCAACATTCGGAGTAAAAGGCATTGTCCTCGTCTTTGAACCACTCTTGCCTCTCATAGCCCTTTTTGTTTGACGGCAGTAGCGTAGGGTCAGGTGGCGTGGCGAACCTCCCGCAGTTGCTGCACCACTGACCACCGTGGTGCTCAATCGTGCTGGCCTTCTTGCAGTGAGGGCAGACCACTACGTCAGGTGCTCCTACTGGCGTAACGTTGGCAGAAACTAGCTCGGCAATACTCTCCACTCGCAGACAAGTCATGCCGTTGGCGTTGAGGTGGCTCAGGAGGGGATCGAAGCCCTTGTCGCCACTGAGCACGAAGCATTGGGTGTCTGGTGCAGTCTCAAACGTGCGGCCAAGCTCAAATGCAATGTGGAAGTCCAAGGCGTTCTTGCCCGCCCCTGAGATCTTCAGGAAATCCACACGACTGAACCTGTGTGCAGTGGCTGGCTTCGTTGAAGCCTTCGGCGGGTTCTGGTTGGCGCCCACGAATATGATCGCCCTGAAGCTCTCGTCCAAGGGGGACAAATCCACCTTGTGCTTGTTCTCTAGGTCAACGAGCAAAAGCTTCTTGATCATATCTACCTCGTAGGCAAGTACGTGCTCGTTTCAATGACTGTGAGCGTCGATTGCCATTGTCAATGAGCCATCTGGCGACGTCGGCCGTCTGCTCAAGGCCGACCTCAATGAACGATTCTTGCGTCTAGCGCTGCGCCAGAAGTGCCAGCCTTACCAGGTCGACTGCTCGGCTGCAGTTCATCTTCATCTTCAGGCTGGCGATCTGTTTGCGCACGGTGCTTTCCGAAACGGCGTGGTGCACGGCGATTTCCAACGGAGTAAGTCCGGTAACCATGGCCGCCAGGACCTTGGCTTCGCCTGTGGTGACCCCAAAGATAGCGGCTAGCTCCGACTCATCCGTATTTGCCACCGCGATTTGGCGGCGCAACCGGACAAAGGCTAGCCGCTCGTCGCCGAGGCGAAAACGGGGATTCGCAATCGTGATGTCGAGGCTAAGTGTTTCACGCTGAGCCTGGGGGACTGTCAAGCGGGAGGGAGAGCCGCTGCGGATCGTGCCGATGAGCTTCGTTGCCAGGAGCGCTCGCACGTCCCGCGAGGCGTGCCACAAGCGGCCCTGCCGGACGCACAGGCCCTGCCGGTTGTCGAACATCTGGCTGGCCAGTGGGGAATGCCGAACCACGGTACCCCAGGGCGTCACGAGGCAACTTGCCTCGCCCAGAGCCGCAAGCGTCTCTTCAACGGACATGAGTTGCAGCGCCGCAGACTCATGCCTGTGCACAAGCGCCGCCTGCAAGGCGTGGATGTAGCGGCCGGTATCACCCTCCAGCATTCTGTCCTTGGCGCCCTGGATAACGGTCGAGCGCTGGAAGCTGAAGCCGGTACGTCGCTGCGCGTTCTGTTCGAGGACCAGGGCGAGGCTTTGCTCGTGTCCGTGCTTGCGCTGGTAGTCGGTGTAGAACTCCGTGCGCTGGAGTTCGGCGGCGGAGAAAAGCTCGTTGCTGTCGAGGCAGACGCCCGCGGGCACCCTGACGGCGGCTTCGGCCATCGCATCGAGTTTGTAATAGTGCGCTGAGTAGGTGGCAACAGCGTCGTCATCGAGGCCGACCTGGTTCAGGCCCAGCAGGTTGCCGCAGCCGTCCATCATGATCAGTGTCCCGCTGTCCGCTCCGATCAGATCGCGTGCTGTAGTGAGAATGTCATGCCATGGCGGAGTGTCATCCGCAATGTGGGCGACGGCCTCGATGGCGCGCTTGAAAAACAGATTCGACGTCACGGCACTCTCGTGAACTTCCCTCACTGTCGGCTCGCTTGTGTCTCAGGAGCTCTCCCGCTCTACATACGGCGCTACCGTATCCCCGTGGCGGTTGTGGCAAAGCCTATCAGCTACACATGGAGATTGATGCCGGTGGTGAACCCTCTGTTGGAAGGGTTTACTTTGGTTGCTTAAGGTGGGTGTGCAAGCTGCCAAAGCGCATCGAGTCCCCGCGAAGGGGCAGGCGCGTCCGGTCGGCGGGGCGAAACCATACCCCTGCAAAGCTGCGAAACTGGAGCGGACAATGAAGACAAGGCCGGCCACAGGCGAAAGCTCCTATCGGCGCCTTGAACCACAGCGCCGAGAGGGGCTTTCGCCCCATCAGTTGTGTCGAGACGTCCTGTCCTTCAAATCTGGCGAGGACGTGGCGGCAAGACTGATCGGTACCCTACGGAGTCAAAGCGATTCTCGTCCGACTTCACGGGAATGTGAGTTTCGTGCTCGCAGAAATTTCTCTTCCACTGGGTAGCTTGCACAGATAGCTTAGCCAGTCTCCATTCAAGCCGTAACCGTCCTGTGCCGAGTCATAAGAAATGGTTCCCTTGGAGATGTCAGCCGGATTCGGGGTAATCCTTATGACGTCGAGACCAGAGCTCCACCGCAACGAACTGCACGGCAAAGGTGCTGCCGCGTTCTCGTCCACACTGTTGTGATAGAACGTCAGCGCATAGCTGGTTGATGAAACGGTGCCCACGGTAGTGATCGGACCAATGCCAAGGTCTACTGCCCACGTGGGATACAGTGAAACCTGAATGGTTGCGTCCGGCACCGTCAGCCCAACGTCGTTTCCAAGTGCCGAGACAACGAGGGGAAAGGTGGCGTAGCTACCCTTCGCGCCCGTCAATAGCCCACTGCTCAGTGTCGCGACGTTTCCAATCGCAGAGGTAACGACGCCAGCGTACATTGGGGCGTCGGCGGGCGGGGGCGGATTCACTGGCACTGCCGGTAGCGTCCAGCGCCAATAGCCAAACTTGAGCGTCACGTCTTCGCCATCGCTACGAATAACGCTTGCGATGATCGTCGGTGTAAGGTCAGTAGAAATCTTTGCGGTCGCGGACGATAGCTGAATCCGGTACGTATAGTCTGGTATCGCCACAGCGGCGATATGCCCCACGAGCTTCGACCCATCTGGGGCGACTGCCTTGGCTGTTATGTAGGACACGGAAACTGTCTGGGCTGGATTTGAGGCAAGCAACGTGGCCGTTTGACTGGCCGCGCTCACGGAAACCATGCCAGAGTTGCTCGCGACCCACGTCCACCCTGTCGCCTGTGCAGTTACATCGCGCCCTTCGCTGTCGATAATGGCTGCAGTGATGGAGCCTTGCTTGCCATACTGCAAATTCACTGATTGCGAGGGGAACATGAGGCTGTACGTTGGCGCGTCACCCGTCACCACCGTGATATTTGCAATCTGGCTATAGGACGGGCCGCCGGCGGGCGAGAACGTCGCCGTCACCATCGTTCCACCGCTCTTGACCCCAGTTACGATCGCGGTGCCTGGCGAGGACAGATCCGCTGAGACGGAAGCCACCGTAGGGTCGGAACTTGTGAACGTCACAACTGGATCATTCACCGTTGCCCCGTTGCTGTCCACCACGGTTGCCACCAGCCGACCGGCCTTCCCAACAGCCACTTGCGCCGCCGCTGGGCTTAGCGTGAGTTGGTATGACATCGACTTAGGGCTTGTTGCCGGTGGAGTTGCTGCCGCGGCTACCGTCGAGGACTGCTCGCCGCCCCCGCATGCGGCAAGCGTAAGGGCGATACTGATCGCCCCCAAGAAGCGGTAAGACACGAACATTTGACCTCCCAGTCGTTATAGTTCGCGGGAGTATCCACTGGCCGTCAAGCATCGGTCGTCATCATAATTGAGGATGACAAGCCAAAGAAAATGCGAGCCTCGGGCTGGCGCCTTGTGCGCAGTGGCGCGGTGACGGACCGTTGTACAAACGCGTCACCGCCAACATGCAGATTGTGGCGACACGCTGCAGGCGGAATCAATGATGCTCTTCAGGGATACCCTGGGTTAGCCACTAACGCCAGGTGCGCGCTCGATTTGCCCGAAACAATCGCTAATTACCTGAGCCAAGGCCTTGGCCGATTTTTGAAGCGCCTTCTGACAAATCAAACCGCACTTCGCTCGCGGCACAACGTTGAATTCGTGAGGCCACCCGCACGCCCGCTCGGGCGGGGCCATCATCAATTTTGACGATGAACGTTCGAATGCGATGGCGTAGACTCCCACCGCGCCGATTTTGCACGCTACACGTTGTGTCCCCGTTCAAGTGCGGGGCAGTAGGCGCCGGGGCGGACCAGGTACATCCGTAATCCAAGCGTCACCCGCTGGCGATAGAATCGCGCCCGCCAGTGGCCCTGACTTCGGGGATATGAGTCAGAGCAACCCCTGATTTTCAGGGGGCGGAGACTCGAGTCTTTCCGGGTGGCGGCCATCTTTGGGCAAAGTCAAACAGCAGAAGAGCAAAACAAGACAGGTCGAGGGAAATGAGCCAGAAGAACGGGTTTTCGCGGTCGGGCGGGCAGGTGGTGCAATGCTTGCTGCCGGCCTTGGTGGTAGCAGCGATGATATCGCCGGCTAACGCTGCGGATTGGGCGGCAATACAAAAGGGTCTGGAGTCGCTGAAGCCCCTGGCTCAGCAGATGGATCGCGATAGCGAGAATCGCAGGCGCCAGCAGGAGGCAGACCAGGCTCGACTGGAGGCCGAGCGGCAACGCAAACAGCAAGCGGAAGCGCGAGCTAAGGCGGCCGAGGAGCAAAAGGGGCGGCAGGAGGTTGCCGCCCGTGCAGCCGCAGCAGAGCGGGAGAACGCGATGCTCTCGCCGCCCCCTGAATGGGCCGGACTGCCGGTACTCAATCGCCGCGTTCTCGAGCGCAAGGGCACGGGCGGGCAGGGGGCCGATTTCGAGGTCACGGCCAAAACCAAGATCGCGTTCTCGTCGGAGGGCGACTATGCTGCCTATGTTGACGGCAAGGGCGATCTGATCCTTCGCCAGCTCGCCTCGGGATCCGAGCGGGTTGTCCGTCAGAACATTCCACTTGGCGAGTACTCGTACTTCTACTTCATCGGCAACAAGTACATCCAGTACAACGACGGGAAGAACACCAGTATCTTTGATTTCGACGGCACTGGAGCCCAATTCGGCGGTCTGACGAACGTCGTCGCCTCGGAAGGCCGGGTCATCGCAGTCGAGTATGAATCGAAGCCGATGAGTTGCAAGGCCGTGGCGGAATATGACCTGACGGGAACGTTGGTGTCGCGCGTCGATATGGCGGGGAAGGGCTACAACCTATGTCATCCGTCGTACGAGAAAGCCGCGCAGCTGGACTTCATCGCGCTCAACGAGAGCACAGGGGAAGTGGCCCACTTTGTTGGTAGCCAGAAGGTGTCCACGTTCACTGCCACCACGCCGGGAAAAATCAGCCAGGTCGCGCGCGTGGACGAGAATTTCGTCGCGGCATTCTCATACCGTGACTACAACCCGCAGCCCACCGGGCTTTGGGATATGCGTTCTGGCACGAAGGTCTGCGACCTCCCAAAGGGTGCTGTCGTGTGGGGCAAGAAGGGACGCTTTTTCACACATGAACCTGCGGCGGCTTTGGATCCCAATACGTGCCAGCTGACGACGTTGGCGAGCGGCAAGATCGCCAGCATCGACGAGGACTATCTGACCGTCTTCGACCAGAACACGGGCGACATCACCCTGTACGACGTGAAGACATTGCAGCAGGTCAGGCGCATTGCGACCCAGAAGTCCGGCAAGACGATGGCGCGCCGCCCGAAGGGCGGGAATGTCGTGTTCGTTGGCCCGGAGTATTTCAACAACGAGGGCGGTGGCACGACGCAGGTCTATGACATCAAGACGGGGGCACTACTGCAGGAGGTCCCGGGATGGCTGAGCTACAGCGCGAACTACACGACGGATGACGCCAAGGCGAAGAATGGTACCTTGCACACGGCGAAGGTCTGGAAGCTGCAAACGGGACAGATCGCCAACTCGGACTTCACGAAGTTCGTCGAGACGCTGAAGAAGGACAAGTACGAGACAACTACCGAGTATCGGAACCGCGTCGCGAAGGTTTCTTATCCCTACCAGATCGACGTGGATGTGAAAGACTACAACGCGGACGGCTCGTTCATCGAGGCGCAGTATCAGGGTGTGCCGATCGGCGTGCCGATGGCCCCTGCGCAGGCCCGGCGACTCGATGGACAGACGAAGCTGACCCTGCAAGGGCAACTGCGTGTGGTGGATGATGAGTTCGTCATCATGCGCAACGCGTCTGTGAAGGCATCGGATGGAACGACGATTTCCGTGCCAGACAGCAAGGTACCGGCACGTCGCCCTGGTAGTGCTGCGACTAGTGCGGCCGCCAAGGGGGCAGATGCTAGCGTTGTCATGCAATCCGCTGGCGCCGGCACCCCCAGCGGCGGGATGCTTAAGACGGGTGGCAAGGCTGGCGGGGCTTGCAGCGGAAACTTCGGCTACATGGCCTCACAGCTGCCAGCGTATACGGACCCAGGCCTTGCGACGGTTCGCAGCCAATTGCTTGCGCAGTCAGTGTCCTCTCTCGCGGCGGAGTTGAAGGCACAGGGGCGTACCATATCTGCGTTGGATGAGCCGATCGCCGAAGGCGAGCGCGTCGCCGCCGAGGCGGCTCAGACTGCTGATCAGACGTTTGGCGGTCCCGGTACGTCGAGCATCCAGCTTGCAAAGAACGGTACGCTACCGCTTCAATTTCCCTGCGTCGGGATTCACAACGCTGCAGTTTGCGCCTACATCATCAACAAGTGGTCGGCACAGTTCTACCGCGAGGCGAAGAAGCAGTTAAGTCAGTGCGTGTGAGTTGACTGACGGCGGCGAAGTAGAACGCCCGGTGCGCTTCGAGACGGTGTGCGCTATCGGACCTTCCGGGAATCGGCGACGAACCAAAAAAAACGGCTAGCGGGAGAACCGCTAGCCGCCCAAATCGCCAAGCTCCCCAATCCTTCAGTTGGCCGTCGCCTGTCCGGAAGCAACCCACGCGCGCGTATAGTCGCTCTGCTGCACAGGGAGCAGTGCAACATGGCGAATCTTGCGCGCAGCGACCATCAAGTAAGTAGGGCCAGCCGTAGGTCCGATCTCGTCTCGGCGACCCAGCATCACTGGATCCACCAGGTCCATTGGCGTGGGATAGCCGATCAAGTCCATCAAGCACATTGATTCAATCTCATAGCCGGCATCTCGTGAGAACACGCGCCACATGAGTTCTGGACTGAACTGATAGAAGCCATGTCCAAGTTGATTGTTGGCCGCGTTGACAGAGAGGAATACCCCACCCGGGCGCAACATCGCGTGCACGTTGCTCAAGGCCATCGGCACATTGAAGACGTGCTCGATGGTGCCGCCATCGAAAATGCAATCGAATACGCCTCTCAATCGGTCCGGCACCGGGCAATTGAGGTCATGCAGCAAGGTGGAGCCTTCATAGGCCGAGTTGTCCATTGCCGTGATCGAGGTCGCACCCAGCCAGGAGAAGAGTGCCTCGCCGTAGCCTGTCGTGCCGGTCAGAAGGTTCAAAGGCGTGCCCGGCGCGTGCCTGTCCAGAATGCGCTGCGCTACCGGTGCCTGGTCGGGGTGGATGTGGAAACCCTGGCGTCCCAACCACAGCGTGTTGCCAAGCGGCCGGCGGCGTGAGCGCAGCAGAAAGTCGAGGACATAGATGTCGATACCCATGCGCGTTTCTCCTACCAGCGCTTCTGGATGACTGCCAGTTTCGGCGGGCTGGCTGGCACGAAGGGCTGGTTTAGCGTAAAAGCGAAATCGATGTCTGCGGCCAACGCTTCGATTCCTTGCAGTTCGGCAGCCGGGAGGGAAGGGAAGGTGTGCGAACGGAACCAGTGATCGACTAAGGTAGCCGTCGGAATGGTCGCTGGCAGCGAGCTTTCGTAGTACGGCGACTGCCAATGCAGGTCCTCGATGATGTAAAGCCCGCCCGGACGCAGCTTCGGGAAGAGGTGCAGGAAAGCCAGTTGCTGATGAAAGGATGCGTGCGACCCATCATCGATGATTAGGTCGTATGGGTCGCGATTGGCTATCGCGCTTTGCAGATCTGCCGCCGAGCCCGAGTCACCTCGTGTGAAGTGAAAGCGCGGGTGCTGAAAGAAGCTGAAGTCAGAAATGTCAAAGCCGTGGATCGTCGCATTTGGGAAGTACTGCAGCCACATGCGTACTGACGGTGCATCGGGCGGGCGGCGCTCGGCGTCATTGCCGACTTCGGGTCCGCCGGCGCACAGACCGATCTCAAGCATTTGTCTTACCGCATGTCGACGCGGCTGTAGCAGCATGTCGTAGACAAGTGTGTACGAGTGCGGCTCAGGGTGTGCGGTGCCCTTGTCCGAGCGTGAGACATTGGCCAGATTGGTTAGGGTGACGTCGATTGGCGTGTCCCTGACGGTTGTGGGTTCCGTGAGCATGATGGAGTTGTAGGGTAGATATCAGGCTGGACCGGCGGCAG
This sequence comes from Cupriavidus sp. SHE, assembly GCF_000812445.1. Lineage (NCBI taxonomy): Bacteria > Pseudomonadati > Pseudomonadota > Betaproteobacteria > Burkholderiales > Burkholderiaceae > Cupriavidus > Cupriavidus sp. SHE. The sequence goes on from NZ_JWMB01000015.1 coordinate 24,489, forward strand.
CGCTGCGCTCGAGCACGGCGGAGACTTCGCCTGCAACGTGGTGAAGGCGTTGCTCGATGTCGGCGTTCTCGGCGCGAATTGCCTGACGTACAAAGCTGGCCCAGGGAGAGTTGAAGAACGACTTTTCTTCGTGGAGGACCAGATCGGCAGACTCGGGGTGCTTATCGAGAATCTGGTGGAACATGCCTTGGTCGTCAGGAATCTGGCCGTTCCAGTCGATGGCGTCGCGCTCGAGCTGGTAGCGAGAGAGAAAGGACTCCCAGTCGCGAATGATGGCGCGCATAAACGGGTGCGCCAAGTTAAAGAGCATCACTCCGATATTGACGTTCCAGAAGAAGTCGGTGCTGTGACCGGCCGGAGCGGCGATCATTGCATACTGGCTCTTGTCTCGTAGATAGGCAGGAAGGTCGAACTCCATATCCGCAATCCAGGCGTCAGCATCCACGAAGAGAACCCAGCCGCGAAAATCGCGCTGGACAAGTTCCTGCAGCAGGTCGATGCGGTTGTATGTGGCGTGCCACGGGCGATTGCCGCGTTTTAGCCCGACGAATGCCTGGTAGCGCAGGCCGTGGCGTTGGCAGTAGCGGCGCGCGGTCTGTGCCGTCACCATCAGCATGTCAAAGTATCGGCTCGTGGAGTCCGATGTCTGCATCAGGATCACCTCGGGCTCGCTGGGGATCAGGTGTACGTTTGTCATCGTGTAATCTGGGAGCAGTGGCTGTGTCAGAGCAAGCGCCCAGACACTAAGCGGCACGTATGACTAGCTTGGGGCAAATTCTGGGTAGATTTCCCCATGAATTTGTCCGCTACCGGGTTGTTCCAGTCCGGCCGTAGACGTCATCGAACCGCACGATGTCATCCTCCCTGAGGTAGCTCCCTGACTGCACCTCGATGATTTCGAGTGTCGTCTTGCCCGGATTTTCGAGTCGGTGGGGGATCCCAAGGGGGATATAGGTCGACTGGTTCTCGCTGAGCAAGAAGGATTCCTCCCCACGCGTCACGCGTGCCGTGCCGCGGACCACAATCCAGTGCTCTGCGCGGTGATGGTGCATCTGCAGGGAGAGTCGAGCTCCTGGCTCCACCACCAGCCGCTTCACCTGGAAGCGCTCGCCCTGGTCGATCGACTCGAAGCTGCCCCAGGGGCGATCCACCCGCCGATGGGTGCTTGCCTCAGTACGGCTTTGTGCCCGGATCTTTTCTACGGCTGCCTTCACGTCCTGTACGTGCGCCATGTCGGCCACCAGAACGGCGTCAGGCGTTTCCACCACCGCCAGGTTCCGTGTGCCCACGCAGACCACGAGCCGGCTGGTGGCATGGGCGAGCGTAGCCCGCGCGCCCTCGAGCAGCACCTGCCCGCGTGCCGCGTTGTCGGCGGCGTCGCGCGGCAGGCGTTGCCAGATGGCATCCCAGGCGCCGAGGTCGCACCAGCCGGCGTCGAGCGGCACCACGGCCGCAGGAGTGTCGCCAAGCTGCTCCATCACGGCGTAGTCAATCGATTCGGCATGGCATGCGGAGAAGGCGGAGGCGTCCAGTAACAGGCCGTCGGGCAGTTGGGCGGCATTGGCGTGCGCAAGCTGACACGCCATGAAGGTCTGTGGATGAAGCCGGCCAACGAGGGAAAGCCACACATCGGCGCGAACCACGAAGATTCCACTGTTCCACCAGTAATTGCCGCTTGTGACATAGGCTTCTGCAACCTCGCGCGAAGGCTTTTCGACGAAGCCATCGAGTCGGCGGGTGCTGGCGCTATCCAGGGATGTCCCAAGTCCGATGTAGCCATAGCTCGGTTCGGGGCCGGTCGGCACTATGCCAAGGGTCACAATCGCGCCCTGATCGGCATGCGCGGCAGCAGTTGCGACCGCATGCTGGAAGGCGGCGATGTTGGTGATCGCATGGTCAGCCGGCATCGCCACGATTACTGTGTGGGGATCGATCGCTGCGATATCGAGCGCTGCGGCCGTCAGCGCAGGGGCGGTGTTTCGTGCGCAGGGCTCGAGCAGTAGCCGTGGATTGTGGCCACCGTTTCGCAGCAGACGTGCGGTGACTTCGGCGTGAGCCTGGCCACAGACGACCATAATCTCGGGCGACAATTGCGGGCCGCGTGATTCGATGCCGGCCAGTCGTGCGGCAGTGGCACCAAGAAGCGTTGAATCGTCAATGAGGCCCGCAATCAGAGGCTTGGGCATCTGTTCGCGCGACAACGGCCATAGGCGTGTCCCGGAACCACCAGCCAGGATGACGGGCTGGATTCGAGTGCGCGTCGCCGTGGCCTGCGTGGAATGTACGACGTACGTGTCAATAGCTTCCATGTCCGCTCCTACAGTTCGGCCAGCAACTGCTTGGTCTGATGCGTAGCCTGTGGGAGGCTGCCGGACTCCAATAGATCCAGTGGCTCGGGGGGCTCGGAGAGGGCATCAAGATTGCCAAGCGTCACCGCTTCGAGCAGTCGAAGTCGGGCGGCATTGTCTGCACTTGCGCATAGATAGAGGCCAAGCACCGCTGGGCCGATTACGCGTGAGTCCGCCCCTTGGGTGGAGTCGGCAAGGGGCTCATAGTCCGTCGCGTAGAGCGACAATTCAAGCGCTTGTCCAACAGGCATCTCCGCGTCGAGCGTGATCCAGCGCGTCTGGCCGGCGTCGAGTTTGCCTTCGCTACAACTGCCTTGGCCACATTCGAGTCGAAATCGTGTTGTGCGCGACGGCAGGCCGCGCACGTACAGAGAGACACGCACATTGTCGCCATGCAAAGTCTTGGGCAACCGCATGGCAAGCCGGCTCTCGCCAGGCTTGCTCCAGCAGCCCCAGTCTTCGACGCCATGCCAGCCGTCACCGGCACGCAGGCTCTCGGTGACGATCGCGCCATGCGAAAGCGATGTGTGGCGTGGTGTGGTCATGGGGTAATAGCGGCCAGGCGCCAGGGTGGGAGAGCAATCGCCATTGGGCATATCCGCCGGCAAGTCAGCCTGCCAGCGGCCGACGGCCAGCGCCAACTGCGTGCCCAACTGCTGCCACGTGCGGGGGTGGAACTCACTCTGGATGCGCCTCTCGCGCGCCTGGCGATAGGGCGTGTCGAAAATGAGCTTTTCCAGTACGCGTAGTAGTTCGGCAGGAGCCTGCGGATCGAAATACTCCGCGAGTAGCCCACCGGCCTCGGGGAGTGAGGCGACATCGGATACTGCTGGTACCTTGCCATAGCACAGCGATTCGGTCACCGGTAGGCCCCATCCCTCGTACAGGCTCGGGTACAGCGTGAACAGGCAGCGCTCGAAGAGCAGCGCCACCTGCGGGTCGGTCAGGCCAGAAAGAAGGGTGACACGACTTCCCAAGACAGGGTCTTTCTCGAGCATCGCCAGTGCAGCCTCATTCTTCCAGCCCTTGGCACCGACGCACACCAGCTGAGGCACGTGACGGGCGCCGTGATGCGCGATTAGGCTAGTCCACGCGCGAAACGCGGCCAAATGGTTCTTGCGCGGCTCCACCGTGGACAATAGCAGTACAAACGGCTGGCGACTCCAGCCCCATCCCTGCATGCTGGTGGCTTCAGGGGCGCGCATTTCTGGCTTGCGGATGTCCGCATCGAGCCGGATGACCTCGACGTGATCTGGTGAAATCGGTTGTCCCAGGCGTACCGCGGCAGCCATCAGGTCGCGTCTCGTGGATTCCGAATTCACGAGATAGCGGTCCGCATGGGCGAATGCGCCCAGCAACCAGGTGACGAATCGGTCGACCAGGTCATCGACGCAATACTCGGGCATCACCACTGGAATCAGGTCGTGCACGAACGGCACATAGCGTACGCCATAGCGGCGCTTGGCAAGACGCACGTGCAGGAGGTACTCGGGGAACCACGAGGTGCCAAGGCTGACAAGCCACGCACCGCGCGGAAATACCATCGCTTCGCTGCCGAGCATCAGCGTATCGAGCCGCATGAGCGTCTGCTGCCATTCGGACTCGGTCTCATTGCCGTGGCCAAGGCACATCTGGCAAAGACGAGCAAAGAGCGCGCCGGGCACTTCGAGCCAGCCACGCTCGCCCAGATAGCAGATCATCGGCGCCGGGCAACCAGGTTCGTGTGCGGCCGAGATCAGCTCGAGCTGCACGCGCTGGATGCCGGTAGGCAGGCGAGACCCGCGAAAGTGGTGGATAAGGTCAGTGGCGTCGAAGACGAACGTTGCGACCCGGTCGGCAGGCTGATGCTGGCGCAGGGCATTCCTGTCGAGCTTGCGCAAGATCTCCACGGCGCTTGCTAGTTGCTCGCGCGCGTGCTGCGCCGATTCGGCCTGCCCCGGGGGGAGTTCCTGGGAGCGGGCCGCCTCCAGCAGGGCCGATAGTGCGTGTACTGGATCTTCTGTCGGCATGGCGGGGGGCGGTTGATTCCACGCTGTGTTCAGATGAGTGACATCGGCGCGTATGCCGCGCAGGCTCAAGGCATGCACCTCGCGCAGTGCATCGGCGTGGCCAGGTTCCAGCATGAGCGCCTGCGCATAGCAGGCAGCGGCTTCGTCGAGCTCGCCGGCAAGCTTGGCAGCGTGTCCCATCTGCAGATGGGTGTCGGCAACGTCGGGTGCTAAACCGAGTGCACGGCGGTAGGCTGTGCGGGCTTCATACAGGTTTCCGCCTTCCTTGAGCGCGTGGCCATACTGCACCCAGATCGGCGCCATCGTAGGCGAAGCGTCAAGCGCCTGGCGATAGTGAGTCGCCGCGGCTGGCCAATCGCGCGCGTCGCGCGCGCTGTCACCGGCGGCGACGAGCGCTGCCGATTTCGCATCGGCGTTATTGGACCACATGTTCTTGAACAGTTTCACAGAGCATCTCCAGGTCAGGCGGCGTGTTCGCGTACGCCGGCAACAATCAGCCAGCCGATGCCGTATGCCACCAGCAGGCTCGCGAACACGCTTGTCACGATCAATAGGCTGCGCGGGTACAAGGCGCGAACCGGAAGGTTTGGCTCGACCACGCGAACGATGTAGAGTTGTTGCTTGAGGGCGTTTTCTCGAGCGGTTTCAAGGGCTGTTGCGACGCCCGCATAGCGCTTGGCTGCGAAGTCCAGCTTCATCTGGAGGCGCTGGTAATCGGCCATGCGCGGGGCCGTGCCCTGAGCGTCTGTCATCCGCGCGTTCTGCGCCGAAAGTTGCCGCTCGAGACCCACTACGCGATCTCGCAGCGCTACCACCTGTGGGCTGTCGCTGTTGACGGTGGCCTGCATGGCCGACAGTTGAGCGCGCGCCTGCGCGAGCGCTTCTTCGAGCCGGCCAACGAGCGTCAGTTGGCCGGCGCCGGTCTTCTCCGGATCGATGTCGCGCTGCTGCAGTCGGAAGGCGGTCAGGGAGCGCTGCGCGTCGATGACCTGGCTTTCGGCTTCCTTGAGTTCGGCCGTGGCAACACGCACGGCGTCCTCTACGGCCCGCTGGTTAAAGGCGTTCACGCGTGACTCGCTGAGTGTGAGCAGCCAGCTCGCCAGTGCTTGCGCATCCGCCGGACGAAAGGCATGGACGCGCAAGGTGGTGATTCCGGTGTCCTGGCTGAACGCGACCGTCACCTGCCGCCTGTAAAAGCGCAGTAGCGTCTCCGGGCTCGGCTCGACCCACCAGAGTCTGGAGACGATATCGGCCTCGGGGCGGCGAAAGAGCGAGACCAGATCGACTTTGTCATGCAACGCCGCCACGGCGTCGTGGGAGCCGAGATAGTCGCCCACACTGAACGACTGCGCCTGGGCGTCATTGAGCACACCGGCGAGTCCGAGCATCTGGCCAAGTCCGTTTGCGCCCTGGGGCAACTGCGACTGCGTGGAGCGAACCACGAAGCGGGCTTCGGACTCGTACTGGTCAGCGGCTATCGCGAAGTAGTAGAGCGCGGCCAGGAGCGTGGGAAGGACCACCACGGCCAGGAAGATACGGTGCTGGTACCAGAGAGTCGCGAGGCGTGGCGCGCGGGCCTCGGGTGTCGGAAGCGGCGGAAGCTCGGTGGCGCGGGCTGTCGAAGTATCGGCGGTCATGGCGGCAAGCGGATTAGTGATGGATGTGGCGGCGCAGAATGCGCAGGCAGGCGAGGCCTGCCAACGTCAGCGCGAGGCACCACGCCACGATGTAGAACGGGTCGATATAGGGACTGTCGAAGCTCTCGAACTGGCCCACCCGAAGCAGCTCAAAGATTTGGGTGAGCGGCACCCACGACAGCCAGGTACGGTAGGGCTCCGGAATCCACTTGAGCAGAAAGAAGGCGCCGGACATCGGCATGGCGAGATACACCACGGGGTGAATCAGGCGGTGAGCCATTTTGCTCAGGTAGGTGGCCGTGCACACCAGCATCGATACGCCGAACGAGAACCATGTCATCAGCGCCAGTGCTGCCAGCATCAAAAGCGGACGCGCTGGAGGCTCGGCCACGCCGAGTGCACAGGCACCCGCCAGTAGCAGCAGGAGCGCCACCACGCTGGAGGCTGCCTCGAGGATGGCACGGGCGACGAGCATGTCGAAGATCGTGACCATGCGGTGGTACAAGAGCGGCTGGTTGGCATGGAGCGCCCCTTCGGCGCGCGTGATGATTGAGCGGAAGATGATGAAGGCGCAGTAGCCGCCAAGCGCAAACGGTACCGGCAGGATCCCGCCCCGATGGTGTGAGTCGCCGATATGGATCAGCGACACGGAGCCGGCCAGTAGCATGGGCTCGGCGATCAGCCACAGGTAGCCGATGTTCTCGCGCCCGTAGCGGGTGTGCAGCTCGCGCATGATCAGGGCGCCAATCACGCGACATTGCACCTGGAGCCCGTAGCGCAGTGTTGACCGTGTCGATTCAGATCGCAAGATTGGCCTCCCGTGAGCGAAGCGCGGTTGCAGGCAGCCGGTCGATCGCTTCGAGAACGACGCGGCAGTGATCGTCCCAGGTGGGCGCGCGCCATGCGGTGATGCGTCCCAGTTGTGCCTGCCGGCGTGGTGCGTCCTTATCGAGGTAATCTCGGATGGCCTGCAGCCATGCCGGACCGTCCAGCGGATCGAGATAGTCGGGGGCGCCGCCGCCGGCTTCGCGTAGCGCGGGCAGGTCGCTCGCAATGACCGGTACGCCAAGCGCGAGTGCTTCGGCCACGGGCAGGCCAAAGCCTTCGGCAAGCGAAGGCATCAAGAGGGCTCGTGCACCGCGCAGAAGCGCGGCCACTTCACGGTCGGATTTGCCGTGCGACAGTGTGACCACGCCGTGCAGCGCGCTCGAGCGCTCCAGGAGGTTCAGAATGTGCGCGTTCTCCCAGCCGCTGCGTCCCACCAGGTGCAGTCTCGGAGCACGCGCAGGGCCCATCTGGGCAACGAGCCGCTGCCAGAGCTGGAGCAGCAACAGGTGATTTTTGCGCGGCTCGATCGTGCCAAGCATCACGAAGTACGGCGCTGTGGCTTGCGGCGTTGAGGGCGGCGCTGTCGCCATCATTGGCGTCACGCCAAGCGGTGCGGTCAGCAGCCGCGCGCCGCGCGTGATGCGGTTGATCTGTGCACCAATCGCATATGTGGTCGCCTGGGAGTTGCAGATCACGAGGTCGGCCAATGCATCGACCGTCTCGATGCGCCGGCGATGCACTTCGGCCACTCCGGCACGCGCGAATTCGGGGTGGGTGAGTGGGATTACGTCATGCACGAGGCAGGCCAGGCGCGCCCGCTCGGTCGCCAAGGCGCGCGCCACGGCAGCAGGGCGTTCAAGATTCGTATGCGAGAGCAGTAGATAGACGCCCGGTCGGCCAACCTGCGCTGGCCATCGAAACCTAGGTGAGGTAAGGCATAGGACTGACCACAGCCGCAGGGCGGCTTGCCGACTCTTCGACTTGTCGCCGCGCCATTGGCGCGCCGTTTCCTCAAGGAACCTGTGGGCAGCCGAAGCCGGCAGGCGTACATGCCAGCCACACGGATGCATGGCCGTATGGACGAGGCGGTCATTCGCGTGGCGTGACAAGTAATCGGCGTACGCCATCTCCACGCGGTCGATGCCGGTGGGCGTGGTATGGCGCGCGCGGCGCATGAGCCGGGTGATGTCCAGCAGCAGTTCGGGCCCGTTCATGCAGGAACCTCCGCCAGCGGCTCGTCAATGGCGATCTCGCTGCCATAGGCGTTCACGGCAGAATCTCCTGCGAGCAGGCGTTTGCACACGGGGGCGATCAGGAGATCAATGGCGGCCGTGTTATGAAAGCCACCGCGCAGCAGGCAACGATCCCGCAATACACGACGAAACGCGTCGAAGAGAGCCGGATCTGGCGGGCATGGGGCATGCCAGAACGCGGCCAGCTCCTGCTGGTCGGTGAGTCCTGGCATGTCATACACGGCGCTGCCCAGCACGTGTACGGGGACGCCAGCCGCCAAGGCAAGCGTGCCGGTGGTGCTGTTGACGGTCACCATGCCGCTTGCGTTGCGCGAGAGGACGTCGATGTCACCTGCGTCGAACCAGACAAGGCGCTCGGTCGTGCCAAGGCGGCGCGCCTCCTGCATGGCAAGGGCGTGCCAGTCTGTCACGCCGTTATCAAGCGGATGGGACTTGAGAACGAGCAAACAATCCTCGGGGGCGCTCAACGCAAAGCTCTTGATGACAAGGCGCATCGCATCGGCAATCCCGCCAAAGGGGGAATGCACGCGCAGCTGGAAATCGGAGTCGAGTTGAAGCGGGAAGAGGTAATACGGTCTGCCGGCAAGTCGGTCGAATGCCTTGATGGCATTGCGCTCCATCGTTCGGCGGCGCATCAACTGTCCCGCCCACCCCGCCAGCTCTCTGGCCGGGTGGCACGGACGGTGCGACGCATAGTGCGGAAAATAGGGCCACGAGAGCCATGCAGCAAGGTAGTAGAACAATGCGACGCGAGCACGCTCCCCGAAGTTTCCTGGCACCGGCAGGTCCTCCCCGGACCCCGGCAAAGAACAGGAGTCACCGGCACGTGCTCGGTACCAGTGTGGGTCACGCGGTAACGACGAGTAGCCGTTGACACCGTCGCGCTCAAGCGTGATCCAGTCGGGGCGCAGGTAGCCTTCCTCGAAAACATGAACCCGCAGACCGTCCCTTGTCGCGACCCTGATGGCCGCTTGGTGTAGCGGGCGGCAATCGCCAAAGAGCACAAGGTCCGTGATCGCTAGCCGGGACAGTTGACGGACGAGCCACTCGGGCCATCGGCTTTCTCGGCCACGCCAGGAGATGGCTGGGCCGGCGCGCCAGTCGAGCGCATCGCCGCCGTGGAAGTTGATGCGGTGAACGGTGTGCCGCCCAGCGCGCAGTGCAGTGGCCAGGCGGCTAAAGAAAGCGCCCGGGGGGCCCTGCAGGAAGAGGAAGTTACGTGGCGACGCAGCGTTCATGACCACGCCCCCACCAGGCGGGCATGCATGGACCACAAGCCGCGTCGCATGCGGCCCTGCCATTGGCGCAATCGTGTCAAGGCCGACGGTGCCTGGCGGCTGCGTTGCGTGAAGCGGTGCACGAGTACTTCGGGCGGGCATGGCAGACCGGTCTGCGGATCAAGGTAGCGGGGATAGAGGAGAAGGGTGCCCGCGACGAGCTCGTCGAGCGTCAGTTGACGCGTGCGCCATGACATGGGTGCCAGATCGCGAGTCAGGCCCCATCCGGCATAGAAGGGTTGCCCATGCACAATGACCTCCCGGCCTCGTAGCAAGGCCTCGAAGCCGGCAAGCGACGTGAGCGCATGGACCGCATCCACGACTTCAAGCCATTGGGCAAGCGATGTGGTGCGCGCGATGGTATCGGCGTAGCGCAGGGCATCGTCATCGCTTATGCTGCCTGGCCGATGGCCGGCTTCCACATCGGGGTGCGGTTTGAAGACGATGTAGGCGTCGGGTTCCACCGCACGCACGCGACGCAGCAATTCCAGGTTGCAGTTGATGCCCGCACCGCCTAGGCGCAGCGATGCATCGTCGGTCACCTGTCCGGGCACCAGGACGCTTCGCCTTCCTTGTGGCAACAGCGGCAAGTCCGCTTCGCGATCCTCGCGCCCGTACTTGGTAATGCGGTGTGTGACGAGCATGCGTCGCAGAAAGCGGGCGCGGCGCAAAAGCGATTGATCGAATGCCGTGGTGGAGAGCAGCCCTTCCAGGTCGCTCCCACTGTTCGGGTCGTAGTAGATGCCGCGCCGATCGACCACAATCGACATCGGTGGATAGAGGTCGCTGCCAAGCCCACGCGAGCGGATGAAGCCGTCCTCCACGCGATAGAGCGGCACGCCAGCTTCGCGGGTTTCGACGGCGAGTTCCAATGTTTCACGGGTTGCCCACACGGCCACTGCGCCGCCCACCTTCTTCGCGTGCAGCGTCGGGCGGCGCGTGCCGGCAAAGAAGGGAACGGCGCGTGTGCCATCGTGAAAGAAGCGCGAGATATCGTGCCGCTTCCACAGAGCCATGCCAGTACAACACGCCACTGCGCGATTCTGGTGGCAGAGCGTCCTCCAAAATTGCAGTAACTCGATCACGGCCTCACAGCTGCAGGATTTCCCGGTGAAGGGGTCGATATAGCGGGTACCTTCGCGCAGCACTGCATCGGCAAGTTGTGCGAGCGAACGCGGCGCCTTGCGCTCGGTGAATCCCACGTCATGCGTGAGGCCGCGCCCGGAGAGGTAGCCGGGCTGCACGCACGTGACAGGCTTTCCGGCGAGGAGGGCGAGAAAGCCTACGGTGTCATTGCCATCAACAATCACGCGATCGCAGCGGTCGAGCAACGGCCACGGGTCTACCGGATCGTGCAGCAACACGCCACCGAGCGCGCTCACTTGGGCGTGCAGGTTGCTCTTCCAGTGCGCAGTCGTAGGCATCACCAGACAGGGCGTCAGGCTCCAGCCGTGTGCGAGGGCAAGCATCTGCTCGGCCTCTCGCAGATTGCCGGGTCGCAACAGCGCCAATGAACGCGTACCGAGCGCATCAAGCATGGGGGTTGGGTCCGCACCCCAGAACGTGCCGCCCACTCGCGCTTTGACCACGGTGTTTGCCAGGGAAATGTTGCCGCTGCCTGCCGGCACTTGTGGCATGACATCGAGCGCTGCGTCAATCCACCCTTGCTCCGCAGCTTCGCGCGCGAAGTGTGTCTCGCTCAGTGGAGGGCTTTTCCATTCGAAATCCGGCGCCGCAAGTACGCCCGGTGCCCGGCGCCGGCCGCCGGAATGGGCACTCGATTTCTGCTCTTGCTGCGGCGGCGACGGGCTCGATGGCATGGAGGCTGTGGATGGTTGGCTATAGCCCTGTGTGTCGGGCGAGGACGGATGCTAGGCACCCTTCGCGTCTCGCATGTGGCGAAATCTCCGTAGATCGTTGTTCCGCGTCGCGTTGTGCTGGTGCTGCACTGGGGCTGCCCCACTTCTGCTCCTGCTCTGCGGCTAGGCTCTTTAGACCGACGTAGATTCGTGCATGAATCACGTGCGACAAAAACTAAGTAGAAATCTGTCGCCCGCGTGCTACATCGTCTCTATGCACGCGTCTCCCGAGCCCTTGTGCCGTGGGCCCTGCGCGAATCTGCGTATTTCTAGTCACGAACACGTCACCGGTGGTCTTCAATCTGCCGCGATTTCGAAGCGATCCCTTATTCGGCAATGAACAAGCTGCAAAAGCCAACGTGGCGGGGCCACAGTCGTGCGCGTGCAACGGCATGGAGCGGTGCGCCGCGCCCTGTGGCCAAGGCCGTGGCCCTTGTGGTGGCGGCGTGGTCCGCACAGTGGTCCACCCAGGCGAGCGCGGCTGGCCCCGCATTCAATGCGGCGTGGATCAACCAGCAGGCCGGCCGGCAGGCGGCGGCTGACGCCGCGCGTATCGGTACGATGACGCAATGGGGCGCGACACTCACCGCGCAGCAGATCCAGCAGATCAACGAGCAGACGCGCCTGTCGATTGCGAACCTTGGGCAGGTGGCGCAGGCCGCTGCGGCCGCAGCCGAAGCACAGCGCAAGGCGCGCGAAGCCGCGTTGAAGGCGGGAGGAAGCGTTGCCGATGGTCTGGCCGATGGCGGCCTCAAGATCGATACCAACGTGGCAACGGCCGGATGGAGTGGCGCGGACAAGCCCGTCCAGACGATCGATCCCGCGACAGGGCGCGTCCTTGTCAATGTTCGGCAGACCACTGATCGCGCGATCCTCAACTGGGAGACGTTTAACGTCGGGCGCAATACGACGGTGAACTTTAACCAGTTGTCGAACTGGGCGGTGCTCAACCGCGTGAATGATCCGCTCGCGCGACCCAGCCAGATTCAGGGGAAGCTAAGCGGCGCTGGCACGATCATGGTGCTCAACCGCAATGGCATCATCTTCTCCGGCTCAAGCCAGGTGGACACGGGAAATCTCGTTGCCGCGGCGGCGCGCATGAGCGATGCGCAGTTCTTCAATAATGGCCTCTACAGTCAGGCATCGGGCAACAGCTTCACGCCGAGCTTTACTGACGCCAATGGCAAGCTGATCATCGAAGCCGGCGCGCAGATCAACACACATGCGCCTGCGTCTGTCACCCAGGGTGGTGGCTACGCGCTGCTTCTCGGTGGCGAAGTGCGCAACGATGGCACGATCATCACGCCTCGCGGCCAGACGCAGCTTGCAGCAGGGGACAGCTTCATCCTGCGCCCGGGCTACAGCTCGGACAGCAACCAGATCTCCACCACGCGCGGCAATGAGGTGGCTCCGGTGCGCGCGGCAGATAGCCCTGCGGGACTGGTGGTCAATAGCGGCGTGATCCAGGCCGAGCGCGGTGACATCACACTTGCCGGCCACGACGTGCAGCAGCAGGGTGTGGCATTGGCGACCACTTCGGTCGCGCAGCGCGGGACGATCCACCTGCTGAACTCTGCCTCCGATACCACGGGTAAGGTCACGCTTGGCAAGGGCAGCGTGACGTCCGTGCTGATCGAGGACAGCACGGACACCGCGCTGGACAGCCAGCGCGACGCACTGATTGCGGACTCGAAGACGCAGGATGATGCCCGCGCTAACTCCAGCGCAATGCCTCCGGTGTTTGACAATCTGTCGCGCCAGCCGGACCGCCGTGACCAGTCCCGCGTGGAGATCGTGAGTGGTGGCTCCGTCAACTTTGAGAATCAGTCGCTGGCACTTGCAACCGGCGGTCAAATCGCAGTAAGCGCGACGAGCCGCACGTTTGTCGCCGACGGCGCTCGCCTGGATGTTGCTGGTGCGCCAGCAGTCAAGGTGGCGATGGAGAGCAACAACGTCAAGATCAGCGTTCAGGGCAACGAGCAGCGTGACGCGCCGGGCAGTCGCGATAAAGGTAGCCTGAATAGCAAAGACGTATGGGTTGACGTGCGCGATCTGACTCTGGTGCCTGCTGGCACAGGCGGATATGCCACTGACCGGTACTACACGCCCGGCGGCCTGCTTGAAGTGTCGGGTTATCTCGGCACGACTGGCCACACGATCGGTGAGTGGGCCGCCGTGGGCGGAGCCGTGCGACTCAGCGGGAGCGAAGTAATTGCCCAGAAGGGCTCGAGCATCAATCTCGCGGGTGGTGTGGTGGCGACCGCCGATGGCCTCATCCGCACGAGCTACGTGCGCGGCACGAATGGCCTTCTGTATGACGTCAACCGAGCTCCGGGCGATCTTTTGTATAGCGGTGTCTATAGCGGCTTTGAGGTCGACTATGCGCGTTGGGGGGTGACCGACCGCTTCTACAACGTGGCGCTTGCACCGGTATTTCGCTGGCAGAAGGGCTACGTGAGTGGGCGCGATGGTGGTGCGCTGCTAGTGGATGCGCCCACTGCCGTGCTCGAAGGCGATCTGTTCGCAGGTGTGCTGCAAGGCGAGCGCCAGTCGGCGCCGCGCGTGGCGAGCGTGACCGATGGCTACAAGAGTGCACAGAGCTCCGTGGCCCGCGCTGGCCGGCTGGCGCTGGGCGCTTATCTTAACGATACGGCGCTGCTAATCCAGCCGCAGGTAGATGTGCGTTTCACGGGTGGCGATGCACAGGCGTGGCTGACAGAAGGCATGGCCGCTGATGGCGTGCTGCCTGCGACACGAATGGGCACGGCGTGGGTCGATGCCGCGCGCCTTTCCCGGTTTGGGCTCGGGGGCATCGAAGTCTTCAGTGGCGGCAGCATCCGCGTGGATGCTCCAGTCACGCTTGCCGATGGTGGCAGCCTGCGCCTGGTGGCGCCCGATATCGACATCGCGGCGTCCCTCACGGCGCGTGCGGGCAGCATCTCGATCGGCAACCTGATCGACAGCAGCAACGTGCTAGTCCGGGATGGCCGCGCTCATGTTGCCGTGGCGTCGGGCGTGACGCTGGATGTGCGTGGCAAATGGGTGAACGCGCTGCAAGATGGCAACACCGCTGCTGCGCGTGCCTTTGCAGATGGTGGGTCGGTTGAGGTCGCCTCCACCCACGGCGTGGCGCTGGCCGAAGGCTCGCGCATCGACGCATCGTCGGGAGGAGCTGTACTCACAAATGGCGCGCTATATGGCGGCACTGGCGGCGCCATTTCCCTGACAGCCAGTCATCGACGCGGGTATAACGCCACGGGCGTGATTGTCGATCCGGCAGCTACATTGCAGCTTGGTGGCGAGTTGCTCGCCTACGGCGCGAAGCGGGGCGGCACGCTAGCGCTGTCGGCCGGCGCGGTGCGTATCGGTGGCGGTCAGCCCGCCGCCAGCGGTGAACTGGTGCTACCGGAAACCTTGTTCACCAGTGGGTTTTCCGCGTACGACATCAACGGCTTCCGCTCGCTCGATGTGGCATCTGACGCGCGTGTGGACGCGGTGCAGCCAGTCTACAGGCTGACTGAGGCCAGCCGGTCCGTGCCCACAGGGACGGATCCCGCGCAAGCCATGCCGGTCTTCCTGCCACAGCTTCTGCTTGAGAACCCAGTGAGTGCGACGCTCGCGCAGCGCGGTGGTGCTGATCTCACGCTGCGCTCATCGGGCGTCTTTGCCCCCGATGGGACGATGACCGATGGCGGCCGTGTGACGATTGCCACGGGGAGCCGCATTGGCGTGGATCCGGGCCGTACAATCCGCATAGATGGCAAGGATCAGGTGCTTGTGGATGGCACGCTGACTGCGCATGGAGGCACCATCGCCGTGGTCAATACCGGTGCCCAGACGGAAGCCTACGCGAGCCAGCTTGCCGTGACCATCGGCGACAACGCGCGGCTCGATGTTTCGGCGCGTGCGCTGACAGCGCGCGACCAGCACGGCCGCACCTACGGCATCGTGCCGGATGGCGGTGCGATCATACTTGGCAGTGAGGGCGGTGTCCCGACGGGCGTGTCGAATATCCCGATCTCGACCGATGCTTTCGTCATCATGCGTCCTGGCGCCGTGCTCGACGCTTCGGGCACATGGGCAACGCTGGCTACTCAAGGGGTAGCCAGTCCTCTGGATCCGCTGTTTGGCGCGACGTATGAGGCGACCAGCGCGGGCGGGAGCATTACGGTCCGTTCGTATAATGGTTTCACGCTCGACGGCACGCTGCGAGCGGCCGCAGGCGGCGCCGGTGCGAGTGGCGGGAGATTAGCACTGGAACTGGAGACGCGCATCTATGGCGGTGCCGCAGACAGCCTGCCGGAAGTAATGCGCGTGCCCAGAGAGATCGTCATCAGTCAAAGCGATCTCGCACCGCAGCCGTTTAGAGTAGGTTACGGCGCCATCAGTGCCAACCGCGTGCGCGCCGGCGGATTTGACAATCTATCTCTCCATTCGCGCGACGCGATTGACTTCCGCGGGGACGTCGAACTCACGCTGGGCCAGCACCTGAACCTAACTGCCGGCTGGCTTACTGCAAGCGAACTCATAACGGGGAGCGCTTCGGTCGTACGACTCGCTGCACCCTACGTGTCGCTTGGCGCCCCTCCGGCCACTGTGAAGTTCTCCAACGCAGATGCCTATCCGGTGATTGATCTGCCACGCGCGCCGGTCTTCATGCCTGCAACTGCCAGTCTGAGCGTCAGTGCAGACTTGATCGACCTTGGCAAGATCGATGTGTCCGGTCTCAGCGGCATCATGGGTCATGGTGGTGGGCGCACGCAGGCGGTCACCCGGCCCGGCTTCGCTAGCGCTGACTTTGAAAGCCGTGGCGACATTCGCGTGTTGGGTACTGTGCGTGGCAATGTCGACCTGACGCTGGGCGCCGCGCAGATCTATCCGGTCACAATGGGCGAAGCGGCGTTACTCGGCGCGGGACATATCACGTTGCGCCGGACGACCGACGATCTGCCCGCGCCGCCGCTTTCGGTACTTGGTGCGCTGTCGGTGTTCGCGCCGGAGATTGAGCAGGGCGGTATCTTGCGCGCGCCGCTGGGCCGCCTCACGGTTGGCGCTGGCGCGGGGCAGCCCACCTTGTTCGGCGAGCCATTCGTCACCGATAAGTTGACCTTCCTTCCCGGCAGTATCACATCGGTGAGCGGGGCCGGGGTCAGCGTACCGTTTGGCGGCACGGTGGACGGCATCAGCTACACATACGGCGGTACCGATGTATCTGCGGGTGACCTGAAAGACCTTTCGCTGCGGCTATTCGGCAGTGGCATTACGCTTGGTGGCAAACAAACCACGGTAATGGCCGGTGCCACGCTTGACCTTTCGGGGGGCGGCGATCTGCGCGGCGCGGCGTTTGTTAGCGGACGTGGGGGATCTGTGGACGTCCTCGCCACGGCGCTTGCCAATGCGAGCCCTGCCAATAAGTTCAGCAAGGCAGGCAACGCAGTCTATGCAATTGTGCCGGGCGTGCAGCCCGGCGTGGCACCGGTGGATGCTGCCGCCGGCGAGGCACCCGCCGTGGGCAGCCAGATCACGCTGCCGGCAGGCATTCCGGGACTTCCTGCCGGCATCTATACGCTCATGCCGGCTCGCTACGCATTACTGCCGGGCGCCTTCCGCATCGAGCTGAGCAACACGCCAGCGCTGGGTGGGCAGGCAGTGATGGCGCTGAACAACGGTTCTTATGCGGCCGCTGGCGTACGCAGCGTAGCTCATACCAGCCAGCGCGACGCGCAGCCGACGCAAACCATCCTCACGTCGGGCGAACTGGTGCGCAAGTACGCCCAGTACGCCGAGATGAGCTATGCGGACTTCGCCCTGGAGCGTGCGGCAACGTTCGGCAACCCGTCGCCGCCGCTGCCGGCGGACGGGAAGGTACTCCTGTTCAACCCCTCCGTCTCTGCGACGGCGGGCCTTGCCGTACAGTTCGATGGCAATGCCATTTTCACGGCCGCCCAGGGCGGCAACCCCGGTGTAGCGGCAGTCAACCCGCTCGATGGAGGGCTCATCGAGGTTCTTGGCCGCAATGCGAATCCAACAGTCGGCTACATTTCGCTACGCGACCGTGACCTGAACGCGCTGGCCGCGCCCACGCTGATGCTCGGTACGGCGCCCTCGCGCGAAGTAGTCTCCGACACGGTCAGTCTCGGCACCAGTGCCGATGCTGTGGTGTTGCGGCAAGGCGCAGCGCTTTATGGTCCAGAGGTGTTCCTGGCTGCGGGGCCCGGCGGCATCACGCTGGAGAGCGGGTCGCGTATCGATACCCTGGGCCGCGGCACCCTGACCTCGAACCACGCGGTAAATGCCTACACGCTAAACACTTACCGGGGCTCTGGTGGCATGAGCGTGCTTGCGGTCTCCAACAACTGGCTCAATATCCTGCCTCCAACACAGGCGGCGGGGATGAGCACTGGCGGCATTCGGATCGAGGATGCACGTATTTACACTGAGGGGTCGTTTGCGTTGGCGCTACGTGGCGCGGGCGCACTGACGATCGATCCAGCGATGCGCTATGGGGCGCGGGAACTGAGCCTTTCGGTACCGGCCATCAACCTCGGCGAAAGCGCTGCGTTGGCTGCTGCTGCGCGTGATAACGTACTGCCGGCAGGCCTGGAGTTTGACCAGGTCCTGTTAAACAGACTGCTTGCGGGCAACGACGAACCCGGCGTGCCCGCGCTCGAATCGCTGCGGCTGGGTGCGCGTGAGTCAATCAACGTGTTCGGGACCGTCAACCTGGACACCATCGACCCGGCTACTGGCCAGCCGCGCCTGAAGACGCTGGTGCTCAACACGCCCGCCATCTACGGACGGGGCGGCGCAGGCGACACCGCCACGCTGAGCGCAAGCCGCCTGGTTTGGAGCGGTGTTAGCGACGGTGTCGCCTACAGTGACATAACGCGGGCTTCCAGTGTGTCGCCCGGTGCAGTGCGCCCAGGTGGTGCGGGCACGGGAAGCGGCACGCTGAACTTGGTGGCCGACGAGATCGTGCTTGGCTACGATGGCAAGTCCATGCCCGACAGTCGTCTGACGTTGGACCGTCTTGTACTGGGGTTCTCCACTGTCAACCTGCAGGCGGCCGGCAGCATCACTTCCAACCACCGCAATAGCCTTTCGGTCTATCAGACGCAAGGCGATTATGTCCCCGGCAGCGGCTATACGCGTACCGGCGGCAGCCTGAATCTGCTGACGCCCTTGCTGACCGGCGATGCTGCTTCGGTAACCCGGTTTGCTGCCGGCGATGCGCTTACCGTGGCGCCGCCCACGGGTCAGGCGCCGGCAGGTGCCACCAACGCCGCGTTGGGCGCGGAGATCGCGCTGCAGGCGGACACTGTGATGCTGGCCACCCGAGTGGCGCTGCCAAGCGGCAAACTCACGGTGGAGTCGGTGCACGACATCATGTTGACCGAGGCTGCGCAACTGGACATGGCCGGGCGCGGGACGGTCTACTTCGACCAGACCCGTTACAGCCCAGGCGGCGATGTCGTGCTGGAAAGTAAGAGCGGCAATATCCGGCAGGCGGCTGGGTCGCGCATTGACCTGTCGGCACCGCAGGCCGCGGGCGGTCGGCTGCAGGCGACTGCCACCAGCGAGGGCGCGGGCGTGGTTGATCTGGCGGGTCGCATCGACGGCGGTGGGGCGCTGGACAATGCGGATGCCGGCACTATCGACGTGCGCGCCCGTGTGCTCCCTGACTTTGCCGGTCTCAACCGGCGCCTGAATGACGGTGGCGTTTTTGGCACGCGCAGCTTCCAGGTCAAGCAGGGCGACCTGGTCATCGGCGACGAACTCAAGGCTCATGCAGTGAGCGTTTCAGTCGATGGCGGCAGCCTGACCGTTAGCGGCACAATTGACGCCAGCGGTCACGCGCCGGGCAGCATCCGGCTTGCCGCGCGCGATAACCTGACGCTGGGCTCGAACGCTCGGCTTGACGCGCACGGCGACACGCTGGCAGTGGACAGCTACGGTGCCCCGATCGATGCTGCCAACCGCGCTACCGTGGAACTGACGGCGGCCAATGGGATGTTGACGCTTGCCGGCGGCGCATCCATCGACGTGCGAGCCGCTGACGATGTGCCGCGCGGCACGGTGGTGCTGAACGCCAGCCGTGCCGGGGGGGCGGCGGGGAGCGACATGCAGATCGATGCGGCTGCGCCGCTGCGCATCGACGGCGCGGGCAGCATTGCGCTGTACGGTTTTCGCCGCTACAACAACGCCCCGTTGGACCCATTGCTCGCCACCGATGGCAGGCCCATCCAGAACATCACGCAAGCATGGCTGGACGGCGTGCACCGGGATAGCCAGGCATTCATGCAGGGCGCTGCCGGCAACGCGGCATTGCAGGCGCGCCTGGCCGGTCTGCGCACGCACGGCGCTGCCTTTCATCTGCGCCCCGGCGTGGAGATCGTCAGCGCCACGTCCGATGGCCACCTGAATGTGCTTGGGGACTTGGACCTGTCCGGCTATCGCTATGGTCCCGGTGCAACGTCGGTGCGCGGCAGTGGCGAGCCCGGAGCACTCGTGATCCGCGCAGGCGGCGACCTGAGCATCCTTGGCAGCATCAACGATGGCTTTGCGCCGCCGGCGCAGACCCGGGACGACAGCGGCTGGAAGCTGTTCTCCGGCATCGACCCGGGGCGCGGTGAATTGGTGCTGCCGGTGGCCATCACGCTGCGTGGTGGTGCCAGCGGTACCGCCACGTCATTCACGGGCATCACTGAGGCACTGGACTTCGATCTGCCGGTACGGGCAGGGGGGCTGCGTGCGGACGCCGTCATTCCCGCGCGCGTTACGCTAAACGGCAACGCGAACCTGCCTGCCGGCACAGTGCTGCGCGCCGCGGTGCGCGACGCCGCAGGTAATGTGGTTTATGCCGCCGGGACCGTACTGGCGCAAGCCACCACGCTTACACGCAATATGCAGCTCGATGCCGGCTCGGTGATGTCGGTGAACGTGCAGGTGACAGCATTCACGGTGCCAGCTGGCACGCCGCTGTCGATATTCACAAGCGGCCCCACGCTGGCCAAGAGCGTGCGCTTGGCACCGGGCACGCGTTTGCCGGCCGGTGTGAACGTGCAGTTGGCCAATGCTGCCGATACCGGCACGGTGGCGAGCGTAGACCTGCGGCCGGTGGTCGGTGGCCGGCAGGGTGACCTATGGGCCGTCGCGCCCATGTTGGCACCGGGTTCCGAGTCATGGTCGATGCGGCTAGCCGGCGGCGCCGATACTGCGGCGGCTGACGCGCGTGCGCTGCGAGCAGGCAGCGCGCTCGACGGCGCGGGCAATATCCGCCTGTCCGATCCGCACTACTCGGCAGCCACGTCGACACGATACCCGGTCTTTAGCGTCGTACGCACCGGCACTGGTGATCTCGATATGCTGGCCGGTGGCAGCATCATGCAGGCCACGCCTTTCGGCATCTATACCGCAGGCACACAAGCGGGCGGAATTGGCGCCAACGGGGCCGATCCATACAACTTACCGCGCGGTGTGATCGCGGGTGGGGTCGTGCTGCCCGGCGCGGTGGCGGGTTACGAAAGCCTGGTCACCGGGGGCAACTACCAGGCCTGGTATCCAGAGCGTGGAGGGAACGTCACGGTGACCGCGCAAGGCGACCTGAGTGGCGACCTGTTCGGCACGCAAGGCAACGGCACCAGCTATAGCGGGCAGGTGGCCTCCAACCTGGTCGGTAACTGGCTGTGGCGGCAGGGCGGCGCTGGCATCAGTCAGGCCAGCGCGTGGTGGATTAACTTCGGCACGTACGCCTCCCCCTACCGTGACCTGAACTTAAGCGCTGTCACGGCGCCGCAGGTGATCGGTTTCACCGGCATCGGTGCGCTGGGCGGCGGTAACGTGCGCATCGATGTCGGCGGTAACGCCGGTGTCATCACCAGCCGAGGGACCGGTACGATGGCGCACAGTTCCGGTCTCAACATTGCCGTGGGCGGCACGGGCCGCGTCAGTGCAAACGGGCAGGTGCTACAAACCGGCGGCGGCAATCTCGACATCCGCATTGGTGGCGCGCTGAATCCGTCAAGCGTGATCTCGCAAGGCACGTCGCAACCCGAAATGTTCGGCAGCTTGGTCAACCTACGCGGCGATACACGACTGGCCGCCGGTGCGCTCGGGTATGTGGCGGCCGAGGGTACGCGTAGCCAGCCCGACCCCACCGATCCGCGCTGGCAGAGCCCGGCTGATACCACGCTGCGCACGCCCTCGATCGGCGCCGGCATGCTGCTGGCGTTGGGTGATGGCGAGACCAGCGTGTCCACACGTGGGGACATTGTGCTCAACGCTGCCACCGATCCGGGGCGTGCACAGTTGGCTAACCCCACACCTTATCGTTACCAGGGTGTCGACTATGCGGGCGGCGGCTATACGTGGTTCACGCTCTGGACCGACCGCAGTGCCGTCTCGCTGTTTTCCAGCGGCGGCAATGTCGCGCCGACCACGCTAAGCAGCCGGAGTGACAGTGGGCTCGCCAATGCGTTCAGCACGGATGGCCGCTATGTTTATCCGGGCAGTCTGACCGTTACAGCCGCGACCGGCAGCATTTTCTACGGCGGTGGGCCGACAGCAAATCGCACGCTGATATTGGCGCCGTCGGCCGAGGGCCGGCTCGAACTGCTGGCGGGGGACAGCATTCGTGGTCAGGGATATGCCATCAGCAGGTCCGGTGCGAATCCGGATCTGCTACCAACGCCGGCACAGCCTGCATGGGTAACGGGTAACGGCGCGAACGCGCCTACGAATGTCACCGGGGTCGGCGGCGCTACGGTGGGCGCTCGCAACTGGCTGTTCACGTACCAGGCCGATACTGCGAGCGTGCAGCGGCACGAGGTTCCCCAATCGCCGGCGCTCTTCTACGCGGCAGAGGGTGATATCGTTGGCCTGCGCACGGGTGAGATCCTGCGTTTCAACACATCGCTGTCGGGCGCCCCCGACCTGGCTGGCCAGACGTGGTACGTGGGTGCAAGCCCGGTGCGCGTGATGGCCGGGCGGGACATCGTCAACGCGGGCACGCCACCGGGTGCGCCAGTCTTGTCGGCCCTGCAAGGGGCACAGTCCAGCGGCAACCTCTTTGTCCACAGCGATCCGCGTGATATCTCGGTGGTGGCTGCGGGCCGCGACATCTTGCAATCAAGTTTCAGCGTGGCAGGCCCTGGGCTGCTGGAGGTGCGCGCCGGGCGGAACCTGTACCAGGGTGCAAAGGGTTCGCTCGAGAGCGTTGGCGCCATCGTCGACGTCGATCCCACCAGTCGCAATAGCGGCGCTTCAATCGTCGCGCTCGCGGGCGTAGGCCAGAACGGGCCTGACTACACCAGCTTTGCTACGCGCTACTTCCAGGCTGGTAACACTGCCAACCCCGCAATCGGCCTGGACGATGCCGCCAATGCCGGCAAGGTCGCCCACACCTACGAGCGCGAGCTGGCCGCGTGGCTAGCGAAGCGGCATGGCTTCTCCGGCAGCCCGGAGGAGGCACTGTCCGCGTTCATGGCGCTGGGCAAGGAGGAGCAGGGCATCTTCGTGCGCGAGGTGTACTTTGCCGAACTGCGTACCAGCGGCCGCGAATTCAACGATGCGGCAAGCCGCCGCTTTGGCAGTTACCTGCGCGGACGCGAGGCGATCGCAACGCTGTTCCCGAGCCAGGACGCACAGGGCAAGGCGATCGCATATGAGGGCGATATCACCCTGTTCGGACCGTCAGGCATTCGCACCAACTTTGGGGGCAACATCGAGACGCTGACGCCCGGGGGGCGCACGCTGATCGGGCTGGAAGGCAAGGTGCCGCCAGCCTCGTCCGGTCTGCTGACACAGGGTTCAGGTGATATCCGCATGTACTCGCAAGGCAGTGTCCTGCTGGGGCTGTCGCGGGTTTTCACGACCTTTGGCGGCGACATCTTTGCGTGGTCCGCCACGGGTGACATCAATGCGGGCAGGGGGGCCAGGACCACGGTGGTGTTCACGCCACCCCGCCGACTTTATGACGACATGGGCAACGTCACGCTCTCGCCCACGGTGCCAAGCAGCGGCGCGGGTATCGCAACGCTCAACCCGATCGCAGAAGTGCCACCCGGCGACATCGACCTGATTGCGCCGCTGGGCACCATCGACGCGGGCGAGGCGGGCATCCGCGTTTCGGGTAACGTCAATCTGGCCGCGCTCCAGGTGGTCAACGCCGCGAATATCCAGGTGCAGGGAAAGGCCACGGGCTTGCCGGCGCTGGCCAGTGTGAACGTAGGCGCGCTGACTTCAGCCAGCGCTGCGGCTAGCGCCGTGACGCAGGCTGCGGACGACCTGGCACGGCAGCAGGCAGCGAATGGCAGGGATCGCAAGTCTTCCGTGGTCTCGGTGCAGGTGCTTGGGTTTGGCGAGGAAGGGCAGTAAGGCGGTGGTATCCGGGTGTATCAGCCGGGTGAATGCATGACAGGGCATCGAGGAACGTGCCCTGCGGCAATCAATTGAAGTTTAACGACGGGAGTGGAAATGGCTGTGGATCTTGATTTGACTCTGCTAAATGGAATGAACCTTGGCAAAGGCAATAATTTGGCAGATGCGACGTGGGGGGGGCTCGTACCACTGGGCGATGGGACGTACAACGTGGATTACGTCGATCCAGAGGGGACTTACAATCCCAGCCAGGTTTGGTCGAACGTCACAATGTTTGTGACGGCCAATGGCGATGGCACTTATGCCGTAAAGTTCGGCAGCAAGGACCATGATGTTCTTGGCTCGCTGCCGGACTACAGTTTTCCTGGTCAGATGCAATTCGGCAACGTTGTCGTGGAAGCGTACAACGCCGATTCCGTGTTGCTGAAAATGGATGGATTCGGCACCTACTACGTCATTAGTACGGAGGATCTCTATGCATCTGGTGGCGGGAATCCAGTTCTGACGAACTCCTACTTCGACTCCACAGGCACGGCGCCGTTTGGTCTGGTGGAAGCTCCTTGCTTTGCCGCCGGCACGCTGATCCGCACGGCGCGTGGTGAAGTCGCGGTGGAGGACCTGCAAGTTGGCGACGCAGTGATTACCATCGCTGGCACGCAACGACAGATTCGCTGGATCGGCCACAGCGAAGTCCATTGCGCCCGTCACCCGCGTCCGTGGGCGGTGCAGCCCATCCGCATCCGTGCCGGCGCGTTCGGCGATCACCAGCCGGCGCGCGACCTGCTGGTGTCTCCCGGTCACGCTGTTTATGTGGCGGGCGTGCTGATCCCTGCAGGCTGCCTCGTGAACGGCGCGACCATCGTGCAGGAAGCGGTCGAGCGCATTCACTACTACCACATCGAGCTGGACAGCCACGACGTGCTGCTGGCGGAAAACCTCGCCTGCGAAAGCTACCTGGACGACGGCAACCGTCACAGCTTTGCCAATGCCGGCGAGCATGTGGCGCTGCATGGCAGGCTGGACCCGCAGAGTTGGGAAAATGCCTGCGCGCCGTGCGTGATGGCCGGTCCGCAACTTACCGACGTGCGTCAGCAACTGCTGGACCGCGTGGTAGCGCTGGGATACCGGCGCGAAGAAGATGCCGGGCTGTGTCTGCTGGCTGATGGCGCGCGCGTGCAGGTTCTGCATCGGCAAGGGCAGCGAAGCTGGTTCCTGCTGCCGGCCGGCACGAGGCAGATTCTTCTCGCGTCGCGCGGCGGTGTGCTGGCCCAGATGTTCGCGGACCAGCAGGACGATCGCAAGCTGGGCGTATGCGTGAGCGAAGTGAAGGTGGACGGGCAGCCGTTGGCGCTCGATGGTGAGGCCCTTGTCGAAGGCTTCCATCCGCTGGAGACACAAGGTTCGGTGCCATGGCGCTGGACGAATGGGCAGGCACGGCTTTCGCTGCCGCCCGCGGACGGGCCGGTGATGGTCGAAGTGGCAGTGGTCATGCAGATGGTGTCGTGGTGGGAGCCCGAGCTTCGGATGGTCGAGGCCGCCGCCTAAGGCTTGAGCGAACCGGCGATACCTGTACATCTCCGGTGATTGTCTCTCTCTCCCTCTCTGGGAGAGAGGGTGGTGGGGCCTGCGAAGTGACGCGCCTTCCCGACAGACAATCAGCTGCTTGGTATAGACGCTCTCCCGCCCAGCGGGAGAGCGTAGGCATTTTCGGGATGTCTTTTTTCTTGAAAGATCAGCGGCCAGCCTTGCCCGAGCAGGCGGTGGCGTTGCCGATGTTCAGGTTCATGCCATCGACGTTGTCGAGCAGCTTTTTGCGGATGCTATCGACGATGGCCGTCGGCAGCTTGGCGAAACCATTGCCTTCGATGTTGGCCGTGTTATCGTTGACACCGCTATACGTGTAGTGGCGGTCTAGGAACGCTAGGATCTTGTTGCGCACCGTGGCATTGCTGTAGCACTGCACGTGGTCCAGGAACGTCAGGCCGGAGATCGGGTAGCCCGAAGCCGGGTCGGCGGCGGTCGGTGCCCAGCTGTCTGGCCTCGACAGGTCGCTGCCAAGCGTGAGGCCGCCCAAGGCTGTGGCCGTGTTCGCTGCGGTCGGGGCATAGACAACGTTGTTGTTCTTGTTGCGCAGAGCGGCGGCCTTCAGGTTCGTCGTCGCCGCAGGCGAGCTTGGTGCCAGAGTAAGGTTGATGAAATCTGGACTCAGGTAGCCGATGACGTTTGTACTGGCTGCGACGGCTTCACGCATACCGTAGCTCGCGTCGACGCCACGGAAGCGGTACTTATCTGCGGCTGGTATCGTCGCTACCACGTCGGAGTAGCGCGTGGTCACCGGGAATGTGATCTGCGAATTGCCCGATGCAATGCTGCAGACGGATGCCAGATGGCGCGTGAAAATCTCCGTCGTGCAGTTACTGTCGCTGCGAAAGATCACGTTGATGCTTGTTGCCGGGAAAGCGACGTGGACCTCGTTCCATGTTTTAAATTTGCCCGAGAAAATGCTGCAGAGTTGGTTCGTAGTCAAGACCAAGTTGGAAACGCCCGACACGTTGAAAGGGATCCCGACGGCCGTTCCTACCGAAGGCATCTGGATCAGATTGCCTTCGGTAACCGAGCGGTTGACGTTGAAGTTGTTGATTTCCGACGTGGTTAGAACGGAGTCGCTGCCGATATAGTGTACGGCGGTGTCCCAAAGGATCGGGGATGTTGCCGGCTGATATTCGTCGAATCGTTGTTCAGCAAAGAGATTTTTGCGGTGTCGCTGTCTGTCACGCGATACCAATAGTCGGCCGGGAAACTGGTGAATTCCGCGTGGTAGAGGATCTCGGTCGTCGAGGTGCCACCGCCAATCACGGTTTGCCCCATGGCGACTGATGAGCTCAAGGCGATGGCCAAGCAGGTCGCCTTGATCAAGGGTTGCTTCACATTCACAATGTTAGTCCAATAGAAGTGAAAAACGGCCCGGAGCAACCCGGGCCGTCTGATGCCGCCAGCTCAGCGCTGACGGCTGACGTCGTGATGCTGAATCAGCGGCCAGCCTTGCCCGAGCAGGCGGTGGCGTTGCCGATGTTCAGGTTCAGGCCACCGACGTTGTCGAGCAGTTTGTTGCGGATGCTATCGGCGATGGCCGTCGGCAGCTTGGCGAAACCATTGCCTTCGATGCGGTTCGTGTTGTCGTTGACACCGCTATACGTGTAGTGGCGACCCAGGAACGCCAGGATCTTGCTTTGCACCGTGGCGTTGCTATAGCACTGCACGTGGTCCAGGAACGTCAGGCCCGAGATCGGATAGCCCGAGGCCGGGTCAGCCGCGGTCGGTGCCCAGCTTTGCGGCTTCGACAGGTCGGTGCCGAGTGCGAGGCTGTTCAGAGCCAGCGTCGTATTCGCGGCGGTCGGCTGGTAGTTCGTGCTGCTGTTCTTGTTGCGGAGGAACGCCGCCGTCAGGTTCTTCGTTGCTACGGCCGAGCTAGGAGCCAAGGTAGTGTTGATGTAGTCCGGGCTCAGGTAGCCGATCACCGAAGTACCGGCATCGACAGCATCCCGCACGCCGGCGCTCAGGTTGGCGCCCTGGAAACGAGCCTGGTCGGCAGCGGGCATCAGCGCCACCACGTCGGAGTAGCGCGTGGTCACCGGGAATGTGATCTGCGAATTTCCGGAGGCAACGCTGCAGACGGAAGCCAGATGGCGCGTGAAGATTTCCGTCGTACCGCTGCTGTCGCTGCGGAAGGCCACGTTGATGTCAGTCGCCGGGTAGCCAACGTTGACCTCGTTCCACTTCTTGAACTTGCCCGAGAAGATGCTGCAGAGCTGGTTCGTGGTCAGGGTCAGGCTGGACACGCCGGACACCTTGAACGGGATGCCGACGGCCGTGCCGACCGAAGGCATCTGGATCAGCCCGCCTTCCGAGGCGGAGCGGTTGGTGTTGAAGGTGTTGATTTCCGAATCCGACAGAACGGAGTCGCTGCCGGCGAAATGCACAACGGTGTCGGTGCGATTCGGGGTGAAGGCCTGGTTGAAGGCCGTCGGGCTGTTGGTCAGCAGGGACGTCTTGCCCACGCCGCTACCCGTCACTGCGTACGAGTAGTCGGCCGGGAAGTCGGTTTTTTCCGACTGGTACAGGTATTCGGGCAGCGACGCGCCGCCGCCAACCACGGTTTGGGCCATGGCGGCCGAGGAACCCAGGGCGACGGCCAGGCAGGCCGCCTTGATCAGTGCTTGCTTCACGTTCACAGTACTACTCCCAAAGTTAGGGTGATTCGCATGGATGAATCGACGCATGACTTCTCTTCCTGCGAACTTCGGATGGAAAACGTGAAAGGGTCCCGAAGTCCGCAACCGAATTCTCGGCATTCGGAATGAAGACGACAGGAAGCAATCGTGAAGAAATGAGCGTAGCGGCTCATGCAGTTTCGTTATGTTCCGCAGGGCGCGGGACACTGTTCGAGCATGAGGTGGGAGCTTGCGACGGAAGGCTGCATGGGAACGCGTGGTTGGCGCGTGATTATGATGAAACCGGGTCTCGTGCGTGACGCGATATTCGCAGATTTGATCACGGTAGCGCAAATAATCCTTCGTAATCTTCTGATGCCGCCTTTGTTGCGGCATGCATAACGCGATCTATGACATAGACGCCGCCATTGCCGCGAAGGTTCGTCGGGTCGGCAAGACCCGATGACGGCATGGTTCGCGCGGATCATCGACGCAGCGCGGTGTGCCGGACCAGGGGAGCACTGTGGGAACTCTCGAACTCAAGAGGTCCACAGATGAACATAGCTTTGCATCCGATTGAATCACGCATGATGACCGTACAGGAATATCTGTCCGAGTTTGGCGTGGCAGTATTTGGCGAGCGGGCGCCGCACGCCCGTTGCCCGCTTTGCCACGAGGTGCTGTTGTTGATTGGCGCGAACAGCATGCGTATCCCGCCGCGCTTCAGCCACCGAACGCGGACACGCGCACGCTGCCCGCTGGTGCGCTATGGCGAGCTGCCGGACGATATCGCCGTGACAGTCACCGCGCAGCCTACGCTGGCGCGCCTTCAACGCGCCGCGTACTTTGCACGCTGGCAATGGCACTACGGGTTGATGCGCGACGCGGCCCTCGCGCCATCGATGAACATTACTCGCTTCCTCGCGCTGGCGGAGTTGGCTACGCAACGGCAACTTTGGTCTATTCCGGCACTAAACCTTGCCTACGTGCCCTACATCTTGCTGGCGATGGCCGGCTATCTTCCCGGTGAGCGTGGCTATCGCCGCGGAGGAAGTTCGGTACGCTTCTGGTTCGACGCCACCGTGCGCGACGTGGCCGACCTTCATCGCAAGCACGAGCACGCGCCACGGCTGTTCCGCGCCCACTATGCGCGGCCGCGTATGTCGCGATTCCCGATGCAGACGCATCTGTTTCAGTTGGACGAGGTCAGACTCGACCCCGGTTACCTCGACCGGCCCATGCCGCTGGTGAGCGCGGCCGACGTGCAGGACTGCTGGGACTGGATGTCAGGGAGCGGCACGTGAGACCGCCGCGCGGCTCGCAGCGCGGCGCTGCAGTGGTCACTGCCCTGCTGGTAGTGGCGCTCTGCGTGACGCTGGTGACCACCATGTTCGTGCAGCAGCAGACCGCCACACGCGCGCTGGAAGCGCGCCGCCTACGTGCACAGGCCGATGCGCTGCGGGGCACCGTTGTGGATTGGGCGGTGACGGAACTGGTGGAAAGCGCGCGTGAGTCGGCGGTGGATCATCTGCAGCAACGCTGGGCGCGCGCCCGTCCGCAGGCGCTGTTATCTACATGGGTCGGTGGGCAGGTACTTCGACGAGCAACCTTTGAGCAAAATGGACAAGACCCGTTGATCAGCGCGGCGATCGAGGA
The DNA here is from genome assembly GCF_000812445.1 of Cupriavidus sp. SHE. NCBI lineage: Bacteria > Pseudomonadati > Pseudomonadota > Betaproteobacteria > Burkholderiales > Burkholderiaceae > Cupriavidus > Cupriavidus sp. SHE. The sequence continues at coordinate 53,945 of NZ_JWMB01000015.1, forward strand.
CGCGCAGGCGCGTTTCAACCTGATGACGCTGGTCACTGCGTCCGAAGGCGGCAAACCTGCCGGCGTACGTGCCAGCGGCACGGCGCTCTATCGTCGCCTGCTTGGATCGCTTGGCATTGACAGCGCGCTAGCGGGGCCCACGGCGGACTACATGCTGCGCAGTCTCCAGCCGGACGGGCCGCTGCCGATCGCGGACGTTGCTGGGCTGCTGGCGGTACCAGGCTATTCGCGCGAGACGGTCGAGCGGTTGACGCCCTACGTGGTGGTGCTGCCAGCCCCTACGTCCGTCAACATGAATACGGCGGGGCCAGAGGTCCTGGCCGCGTCGATCCCGGGGATCACGGTGTCGCAGGCACGCGCGCTGGTCGCGGATAGGGAGCGCGCTTGGTTTCGTAGCGCAGGCGACCTGGAGCTGCGGTTGAAGGCCATCGCGCCGGCGCTACCGGAGGCGCAGGGCCTGTTGGTGGAAGCACGCAGCCAGTATTTTCTGGTGCATGGTGAGATCAGGAACGGGCGCGCGGTGCGGCGGGTGGAGGCATTGATCCAGCGCGATGGTATTGGCGTGAGCCTGCGTACGAGTGTGGTGTGGTTGCGCGAGCCGGAGGTGCCATGGGCCGACTAAGCAACGCTGTGCGTACCAGCCTGGCTGTCTGGCTAGCTTTCCTGCCCGCGGCATCCATGGCTGACTGCTTCGACGATGCAGCCACCTACCATGGCGTGCACCCAATGATCCTGCGCGCGATTGCCTGGCACGAGTCGCGATTCCGGGCGGACGCCGAGCATCGAAACGAAAACCAGACCATCGATATTGGCCTCATGCAGATCAACTCGGTCCATCTGGCGGAGTTGAAGCGTTACGGGGTCAACGAGAGCACATTACGGAACGGCTGCGCGAGCGTCTACGTAGGCGCCTGGCACCTGAGGCGCAAGATGGCCAAGTATGGCAATACTTGGGAGGCCGTTGGCGCCTACCATTCGGAGACTCCCGCCTTGCGTGACAAGTACGCACGCACGATCGCCGACGTGCTGCGTCGCTGGCAGGCACCGCCGCGCTAGCGTTGCAGCTCGGCGCTGGCGGAAACTTCGCCCGCAGTGCCGACAGTGCTGGCGGCGCCAACGGCGCCCTGCCTGCGCGCCTCCATGGAGATGACGGCCATTGCCTGGCGCTTGCGCATGTCGGCAAGCCACTGCATCCACGCGTGAAACGATACCTTTTCGACCTGCACCCGAAGCACGCCGTTGGCTACCTCGATCTTGGCGGCGCCTATGCCTGCAGCCTCCAGAGAGCGCTGCGCGTCGGCGCGAAGGGCGGCATCGTCGAGTAGCGTGGGGCTGGGTTGCCTGGCAAGCGTCGCTGCCGTTTTCGCCAGCGCCTCGAGGCGATCAAGCTCAGTCTTTTCGCCAGGGAGCTCTCGCTCGATTCGTGCGACAGCTTGCGAGGCGGGCGCCCAGCCGGCAAACCAGCCGCTCACCGCCAGGAGGACAGCGCCGCAAAGCAAGAGTGCGCGGCGATCCCGCAGGGGCATGGCTTGCCAGGTCTCGTGAAGTCGGGTGAGCGTGTTCATGATGCAATCCTCATCGTCCATTGGCCGGACTCGAAGCGCGCTGTGAGACCAGTCTCGCGTAACCTCTGGCGTAGCGCATCGCTGTCGATTGTGGCCGTATCGGCGAAGCGGGCCTGTAAGGTCCGCTCACGATAGGTGATTTCGGTGACGGCATCTTTGGGGATGGGACCAAGCGCATGTGCAAAGCGGCCGGTCAGGTCGTCAAGGTCGCCTGCGACGGGAAGGCCTCGGCTGCGAGCGAGCTGGTCGAGTTGCTGCTGCATCTGCTTTGGGGCATCGACAATGGGGCCGACGCGGGGAAAAGCCGTGCGAACCAGGGATTCCATCTGGTCATGGAGCCCCGACTGCCGGTGAGCAAGCCACCACCAATGCGCATTGATCCCTGCGACGGCCAGCGCGATGGCGCATGCGGCGAGCCCGACAGGCCAGCGCCAGCGTGCCGGGCCGCTTTCAGTGGCGCGGCGCGCGCTGTGGCGCAGTTCGAACTGGCACATGTCGATATTTCCCAGCGCGTCGGCCCCAGCCGCCCAGAGTGCCCAGCCGGCATCGTCTCCGTGGACGGTGGCGTCTGGCACATGTGCCGCGAGCCACGCGGGTACAGCGTCGGCTGACATGGCAATACCAAAACCGGTGTCGGTAGAAGTGCGTACGGTCAGGCGCCTGAGGTCCTGGTGACCGGCCGAAGCGTCCATGATGGGTTCAATGACCGCTGCGGCAGTGCCTTCGCCGAGGGGTACACACAGTGCTGCAGGTACGACGCGCAGGCGACGCTTGTCAAAGCTCGCCAGGCAGCTGGCTAGCCACGCCCGGTCGATGGCGGCAAGGGTGGCTTCGCCGTTCTCGTGGCGCTTGAGTACGGCGATATGGCTGTCCTCGGCGTTGGCAAGAAGGCGCTCTTCCAGCAGTCCAGGTAGCGCCTCGCGCAGCCTGGCACCGTCAACGGCTGGTATGGGTAGCCGCACCAGCAGCACATCGCGAGCGTCAGCGAGCACGATGGCTTGCTGCGCCGCGGGAAGCTCCAAGGGGAGGCAATCGCCCGAGCGGACGATTTCGCCCGTCTCGTTGGCTACGGCGTAGCTGATCGTGAGAGGCGAGTCTGTAGCGTTGGAGGCCTGTGTGGGTCTGGCGGGCAGCCGCGCATAGCAGCGTGAAAACTGGTTCCTGGTCATGTTCCGCTCACGGATCAAGGGCTACTGCTGGTAAGGACGCGGCGGTACGCGTTTGGCGGAGAGCCCGTCAGCACGACGATCTCGATTCCACCGACGGCGTTTTGTGGCAAGGTCGGCGCGGTGCCCGCGGGTACAGCGGGTGGCTTGCGCTCGCCGTCGGTCGATGCCCAGCCACGCTTGCCGTTGTCATTGACCCATCCGCGCACCTGCATGGCTGCCGCACGCCCGACGAGCGCCTGGCGCTGCGCAGGGGCTGCGAACAAGGCCGCGCGTGCCTGGGGGCGGCTTGAAAGCGGCGCCGACAACTCGCGCCATAGCACGCCCTCAGCACTGCGATAGCGCACCACCTGCCATCGAGGGGGGCCACCCGGGGTGTTGGCGGTGCGCACGATGCGAATCTGCGTGCTATCGAAAGCAATGGCGTGGGCACCGAGATCGGTGTCGGGCACGGCGTCTGCAAGATCAATGGCAAGCTGGTCGAACAGCCGGTCGGTCTCGCGCAAGTCCGCCATCGCGTCGATCACACCTTGCTGGCCACGGATGATGCCGGTCAGTGCCCGATATGACATCATCGCCACGATGGCCAGCAGGGCCACCGCGATCACCATTTCAATGAGCGTGAAGCCGCGGTGCTTCATTTCTGCATCACCTGAGCAAGCTGCGCGAGCCGCGTGCCGGCATCATTGGCGCTATATACCGCCACCGTCACGAGCAGCAGTCGTGCCTGGCTTGTGGTCATCACGGACTCTTCGCAGACGAGCGCGACGATTCCCTGATTGCAGGCAAAGCGGCGGGAGCCAATGGCAGGGCGCGTCGCAGCCAGGCGCAGTTCCGCAAGCCGGTTCGCCGCGCTCCAGCCGGCCACCGTGCGTGCGCGCAGACCATCGCTGCTATCGGCCATCATCCCGGCCGCGCGCATGCACGCGCCAAGCGCGACGGCAACAATCACCAGTGCCACGAGCACTTCGATCATGGTGAATCCTGCCTTGTCATTGGACGACATAGCGGCCTGGCGCGAGCGTGACGATGCGCGCGGTGGCGCCATCGCGTTGCAGAAGGATATCGAGCGTCGGCTCCACGGCTTCACGCCCGAGCACAATGCGAGCGGCGCCGCGCTGAGGCGGTGCGCCTGACTGGGCTACCTGCAAGGCACCGAGCGGTGCTCCCCAACTGCCCGGTGTCAGTGTGTCGTCGCGAAGCGGGAGCCACCGCCCGCCCTCGAGAATCAGGAATCGCCAGGTCTGCGCATTTGCTTCCCAGGCGATGGGCGCGCCGCGCAGGCGCGCCTCGTCATGGGCGCCCTGTAGCTGCCAGATCAGTCGTTGCGCCTGCTGAGCGAGCAACTGGCGGGGACTTGGCTGCGCGTTGACGGCTACCATGCCACAGATGACGCCGATGATGACAATGACCACCAGCATCTCGAGTAGCGTGAAACCAGGCGGGCGCCTGGTCCACATACTCCGCCTGATTCGCCTGCCCGACCTATTCCCAGTTGCCGATGTCCGCATCATTGCCGCTCCCGCCAGGCTGGCCGTCCACACCGAGGCTGAATATATCGACTTCACCGTGCACGCCGGGGTTCAGGTACTGATAGGGATGGCCCCAGGGGTCCTTGGGCAGCTTTTCCAGGTAGCCGCCACCCTTCCAGTTATTGGGTACGGGCTCTACGCTGGGCTTGCTGACGAGCGCGGCAAGGCCCTGCTCAGTGGTGGGGTAGCGGCTGTTGTCGAGCCGGTAGAGCTTGAGTGCCTGGAGAATCGAGGAAATGTCCTGGCGGGCCGCAACGATGCGGGCCTCGTCAGGTCGGCTCATGATCTTGGGTACCACCAGCGCCGCCAGCACCCCGAGAATCACGATGACCACCATGATCTCGATGAGTGTAAAGCCCCGGGTGAATCGACTGCGCGCCGCGCATACTCTGTTCATGCCCATTCTCCGAAAGAAAGATGTCATCGAAGCACGGTACAACGCTTGGCAATGATGCCGCGCGTTATGGAGCCGCCCCAATGATTCTCTGCAGGGCAGGCGGCAGCGCAGTGACATTTCCTGAGCGGTTTTTGACATCGATTCTTCATGACCGGAGAGCATCTATGCGCAACCCGATCTCGCTGCGCTATCCCAGCCCGGTGCAGCTTGTGACCGTGGCGGCAGCCGTGGCCTGCGTAGCAGTTGTGGGCTGGCGCGCCGTGCGTATGGCTTCGGTGCCGGCGGCTGCGGCTGCGCCGTCAGTCGCGGCGGGCACGCCGGCTCAAACGGGGGAGGGCGCCACACTCTTCGGGGCAACGCCCGCAAAGGCTGGGCCCCGCGTGACGGTGGGTGGTGTCGTACAGGCAGTGGGCAGCAACGAAGGTGCGGCTGTACTGAGCATCGACGGTGGCACGGCGCGGCTTGTGCGTGTAGGCAAGGAGGTTTTGCCTGGTGTGGTGCTTACCGCGTTGCGTCCGCGGGCCATCGTGCTCTCACGGAACGGGGTCGAACAGGAGGTGACAATGGCGCCAGTATCGATGCGGGCGCTCAAATTCACGGACGCGACCTCCCCCGGCCGTGCGCTTGTGAGCAACGTGCCGCGGCAGGCCGCCCGCGGGGGTGCTAGCGCACCATCTGATTGATTTCCAGGATCGGCATGAGTACGGCCAGCACAATCATCAGCACCATCAAGCCCATGCCAAGAATAAGGGCCGGCTCCAGCAGACCCGTGATGAAGAGCGTCCGCCGCTCGAGCTGGCTCGCCTCACCCTGAGCGGCACGCTCAAGCATTTCCGGAAGATTGCCGGTGGCCTCGCCGGAGCGAATAAGGTGAATGAGTACCGGCGGGAACTGGTTGGCGTTGGCCAGCGCCCGCGCAAGCGACGTTCCCTCCCGCACGCGTGATATCGCGTCCTCGACAGTTGCGCGCAGCGCCACGTTGTTCAATGTCTCGCCGGCGGCCTGCAATGCGCGCAGAATCGGCACCCCTGCGCTGGTCAGAATGGCGAGCGTACTGGCAAAGCGCGCGGTGTTGTATCCGCTCACGAGCTTGCCCAGCAATGGCGCTGTCAGCAACCAGCTATGCCAATGATGGCGCGGACCAGGCCGGGCCAGGATCCGGCGGATCGCCCACCCGAGTGCCGCCACACCAAGGGCTGCCGCCCAGCCCCACTCGCGCGCGAAATCGCTGCAGGCAAGCATCACCTCTGTGATCATGGGGAGCTTTTGCTTGGTGGTCGTGAAGACTCCAACGACCTGAGGCACGACATAGGTGAGGAGGAAGACGACGATGCCGAAGGCCACGACCGTCACCACAGCGGGATAGGTGAACGCGAGTTTGATTTTCTGGGTGAGTGCATTGCGGCTCTCCACATAGTCGGCTAGCCGCGTGAGCACCAGACGGAGCTTGCCGCTATGCTCCCCTGCGGACACGAGCGCCCGGTAGATGTCGGGAAAGTCGCGCGGATGCTGCGACAGGGCGTTGGACAAGGACTGCCCGCCGATGACATCGGCACGGATGGCCCCAATCAGGTGACGCACGTAGGTGCGTTCAGCCTGGTCGGCAAGGGCCGACAGGGCGTCGTTCAGTGGCAGGCCCGCCGTTAGTAGGCTCGAGAGTTGGCGCGTGAAGAGCGCTTGCTCCTGGGCGCCCAGCTTGCTGGCAAAGAGCGACGTCTGGGTGCTCCTGGCAGCGGTCAGCGGGAGCACCTTCAGTGGAGTCAGGCCGCGCGTGCGCAGCTGGCCGCGCGCAGCTTTGGCACCTTCGGCATCCAGTACGCCGCGATGAAGCTTGCCGCCCATGTCGATGGCTTCGAACCGGAATGCCGGCATGGAGTGCTCCTCAGTCAGTCGCCGGTGACGCGCATGACTTCCTCGAGCGTCGTGTCGCCGGCATCGATCCAGCGCTGTCCGTCTTCGCGCATCGTCTGCATGCCGCCGGCAATTGCAGCGGCGCGTATGTCGGCATCGGACGCCTGTTGATGGATCTGGCGGCGCACGCCGTCATCGACCACCAGAAGCTCATATACGCCGGAGCGTCCCTGAAAACCCGTCGGCCCGCAGCGCTCGCAGCCCACCGGCCACCAGCGGCCGTCCTCATGGCGGCGGCATGCGGGGCATAGCCGCCGCACCAGCCGCTGCGCAAGTACACCGAGTAGCGATGAAGAGAGGAGATACGGCTCCACCCCCATGTCCGTGAGACGCGTAACGGCTGATGCAGCATCGTTGGTGTGCAGGGTGGCCAGTACCAAGTGGCCCGTCAGCGAGGCCTGCACCGCGATCTGCGCTGTTTCAAGGTCTCGGATTTCACCGATCATGATTACGTCCGGGTCCTGGCGCAATATCGCACGCAGAGCCTTTGCAAAGCTCATGCCGATCCGCTCGCCGACCTGCGTCTGGCCAATGCCGTCTAGGTCGTACTCGACCGGATCCTCGACCGTCATGATGTTGGTCGTGTCCGAGTCAAGCCGCGAGAGCGCGGCATAGAGTGTGGTGGTCTTACCCGAACCAGTCGGCCCCGTTACAAGCACAATACCGTGTGGTTGCTGAATCAGCTTGTCAAACCGGTCGAGCGTGACCCGGCCCATGCCAAGACGCTCGAGGTTGAGGCGACCGGCATCCTTGTCCAAAAGTCGCAGTACGGCGCGCTCACCATGGGTGGTCGGCAAGGTCGACACGCGAACGTCGACGGGGCGTCCTGCCACACGCAGGGTGATACGGCCGTCCTGCGGCAGGCGCTTTTCTGCGATATCGAGCTGGGCCATGATCTTGATGCGCGAAATGAGCGCGCCGTGCAGCGCCTTTCGCGGCCGCACGATGTCGCGCATCGTTCCATCGACCCGCAGGCGCACCACCGAGCTCTGCTCGAATGCTTCGATGTGGATGTCGGACGCCCCCTCACGGGCTGCCTGGGTAAGGAGCGCATTGATCATGCGGATCACGGGCGCGTCGTCCTCGGCTTCGAGCAGGTCCTCAACGGCTGGGAGTTCCTGCATCAAGCGAGAGAGGTCAACTTCGCCTTCCACTTCGCCCACCACCTGTGCTGCGGACCCTTCGTTGCCAGAATATGCCTGGGAGAGCGACTTGCGCAGGTAATCCACGGGCACACTGACCCATTCGTGTATGCCTAGGGTGCGCGTGACTTCTGCGATGGCTTCGGGCGGGGTTTCCGTGCAGATCCAGGCCGCCGGAGGTGAGTTCTCGCGGGAATACACCAGCATGCGTGCCGCACGAGCCCAGGCGTAGGGCACGAGCCGGGTCGAGACGTCGCGGGGCAGGGCGGGCGTGTTCATTGGATTTCTCCGTTGGCGTGAGAGCTCGGACTTTGGCTCTGGCGCGGTGGCGGGAGCGTGAGCGCGCTGTCGTCAGATTGGCCACGTGGTGGCACTTTGGGGCGCCGGTTGCCAAGCACGAGCGGCTGTGTGGGCGTGGCCTGCGACACGTCGGGCAATTGCGGTGTGTCGTCGTCGCGCACGAACCAGTTGTCGGTCAAGGCACGGGCGCCTTCGTTACGCATGTAGTCGTAGCGTGTCAGCACGACTCCACGCGCGGCTTCTGGCGTGCGCACGATCACGGGGCGCAGGAATACGATCAAGTTGGTCTTCTTACGCTGCTTGTTTTCGTAGCGGAATAGTCCCCCTATGAGTGGGATATCGCCAAGGCCGGGCACCTTCTCCACGCCCTCGTTGTAGGCATCCTGCATCAAGCCACCCAGCACGACGATATCGCCCGCGTCGGCCATGACCGAGGTTTCGAGAGCACGCTTGTTGGTAGTCGGGCCGTTCACGCCTCCAGCGGAGATTACGTCCGAGGTCTCCTGGTAGATCTGCATCTTGATGCTGTCGCCGTCCGTTATCTGCGGGCGCACGCGAAGCGTCAGACCCACGTCCTGGCGCTCGATCGTCTGGAACGGCGTGACAGACGCGGAGGAGCCGGTCTGCGCATAGGAGCCGGTCACAAAGGGCAGGTTCTGGCCAACGATGATGTGAGCTTCCTCGTTGTCCATCACCATCAAGTTCGGGGTGGAGAGAATATTGACGCCAGTGGTCTTCGAGAGCGCGCGCAGCAGGGCGTTCAGGCCAAGCTTGGTGCTCAGCACGCCAATATTCAGGCCCCCAGCGCCGGGCAGGCTCGATGCGAGTCCCGCGAGGATACCTCCGCCCTGGACAGTGCTATTGCCCATATTGACGATGTTCTGGCCATCGGTGCCGAAGTTGGTGCCGCCAAAGAAGCGTCCATTTTGCGTCTGCCACTGGATCCCGAGCTCTGCCGCGTTGTCGGACGTGATCTCCACGATCATGGATTCGACATACACCTGTGCGCGCCGCGTATCGAGCTCGTCGATCAGTGCGCGCAGGTTGCGGTATACCGGCTCGGAAGCGGTAATGAGCAGGGAATTGGTCGCCGGGTCGGCCTGGATGGTACCGCCAGTGGTAGGGAGATTCTGGTTGTTATTGGTGGTAAAGCCTTTACTGCCGAGTCCGCCAGTGGAGGAACCGCTGCTGCTTCCGCCAAGTCCGGAGGATGATGTGCCGGAACTGGTGGGCAGGGGTGGCATCGAAGGGTACGAGGCGTTGATCGAGCCGCTCGAGCTTGGCGTCGCCCCCGATGACTGGCCCCCGGCCGCCTGTTGCATGGACAGCGTGCCATCGGCTGCAACCAGGGCTCGCAAGGTCTGTGCAAGTGTGACAGCGCTCGCGTTCTTGAGCGGTACCATGTACATATTGCCTGCCCGCTTTGAGGGCCGATCCAGACGTTCGATGAGCGACTTGGCTTGCTGCAGGCGCTCCGCGCTGGGCGCGCGGATCAGTAGCGAATTGCTGCGAGGTTCCGCCATCACCGTCACGCGCAGGCTGTTTTCTCCACCAGTTGAAGATCCGCCGCTGCTGGCGTTGCCGCCAACGCTGGTACTGCTGCCGCCATCCAGCATGCGCTGCAGCAGTACGGCCACGTCGCTGGCTACAGCGTTTTCCAGGGGCAGCACTTCCACGTCGCCACCGGGAACGCCACGGTCCACGGCGGCGATGATCGCGCCAATGCGTTTAACGTTGTCGGCGTAGTCGGTGACGACGATCGTGTTGTTGTTCGGGTAGGCGTTGATCGTGTTGTTGTTGGAGATCAGGGGACGCAGCACTGGTACCAGGTTGTTGGCCGATTCGCGCGAAAGTCGAAAGACGCGCGTGATGATCTGCCCACCGCGGGCGGCGCCATCGCCGCCGGTTACGATCGGCATGCCCTGGAGCTTCGCGTCAGCCTCGGGGAGGACCTTGAGCACATTTCCATCCTCGACCATCGCATAGCCCTGCAGGCGCAGCGCCGCCTGAAGCATGCGCATCGCCTCTGACGTCGGCAAGGGCTTATCCGAGCCAAGCGTCAGCGTGCCCTTGACGCGCGGATCTACCAGCACGGACTTTCCATCTGCGCTGGCGACAGCCTGTGCCACTTGCGCGATGTCGGCATTGTCAAATTCGAGCGTGACTTGCCTGTCTGCCGCGCAGACTGGTGTGCAAAGGTGCAGGGCGATGGCGACGAAAATCAGTTTGCGTGTGGCAATTCGAGGTGGCAGCATGTTCGCGAGGACGGATTGCCGTCACGCTCTTGCTTGCTGCGCGCCCGGCCAGTCTTGATCGAGCGGTCAAGGTATCGATGCCCTGCGGCATCACTATGGCAGAAAGAGGGGAGGTTCTGCCATGGAAATATCACGCATGCGGATTCGGACCATTAAATCGTGAATTAAAGGCCATTGGACGCAAAGTGATGATGAAGAAAAGCGGGGGGAAGAAGAGGAAATGACTGGAATCTAAGACATTAACCCGAGAGCGTCGAGCAATTGAATAGATGACAGAAACTTTGGTCTCTGCCCGGTCGTTAAATTACCGGGGCAGTCGCCGAATTTAACCGTTTTCGCGCTCCGTAGAGCGCGGTACCTGGTCTGCCAGGCGTGCCTTGTTTTCGTCAAGTACCGTCATGATCTCTCGCCACCAAGCGGCAGACACCAGATATGCATGAGGTCGTTGGTGCTTCATTACCAGGACGGGCTGCTCCTGCGCGGCTTCGAGTGCTCTGGATGGGTTCGAACTGAACTTTGTAACGTTCATGACCCATTGGTTTTCCGTCATTGCTTTTATCCCACTTTTTATCAAGACGAAACGACTACAGCGGCACGCTGCAGTGGCGGATGGAGTCCATGGATGGAACGCGCGTGCCGCGAGCGGTAATGAAGGGTCCGTGGCAAAAAAATCGGACGTGAACATCGCTCTGGTTCTAACCGGCGGCGCAGACGCGGAATGGACTGGTATTGCGCTGCCTGGCCCCGCATTTCCCTGTGAACGCTATAGCTGCCTCCCGGAGGAGAAGCCTGTTTGATCCTTTGGGCCAGGTCGCGGTCGATGCTATTTGAGATACATGTCCGAATCGTTACACAATCTATGCAAACTGTGCCATTTCCATTACCCATCCAGGCTCAAGGTCGGCCACTTGCAGTGTCACCGCGTTGAGTCCCCCACTGCCGAGGGGATAAGCGCGTTATCGTCGCGGCCCTAAAGCTGGTATGAAAGTGGGCCGCTCTGGCGGGCGCTGTGCGTCGACCGATGTCCCGAACGTATTGCCCATTCGGTTTGCTGTCGCTGCGAAGTTGAAGAGCCCGAGCTGATTGGATGGCTTGAGCGCGTTCTGCTCGCTGAGTGTGACTTCGCCAGGTGCACGGCCTGGATGCATGCCTTGCGCCAGCCTCTCATTGAGGCAATCGATGGCGAGTGCACGCTGTCCGTTGACCTCCACACTCACGCACGAAGCCGAATGTTGCACATCAGCAATCTGCTCAGATTCCGCAACAACCACGTCACCGTGCGCCGCAAGAATCGCCGCTATTGCAAATCCAAGAAACTGTTTCAACGTTGTGCTCCGTGGTAAAGGCCAGGACCGCCGTTGAGCATACGCTACCGGAGGTCCGCCGCAATGCGCAAGGTCTTGCCCTTCATGTATCGCACGAGTGTGAGTGCGGGTCTGCTAATCGCAATGTTGTTGGCGCCGAGTGCGATGGCTGCCGAAAAAGTGGTGGCACGCAGCGGCAATGTCACTGTGACCCAGGATGAACTGGAGACGTTCCTGCGTTCTCTTGATGCGTCATCGCGCCAGAGATTGGTGGCAGACAAGCCCATGCTCGAGCGCGTAGTACAGAATCGCCTCGCACAAAAAGCAGTGCTTGCCGAAGCGGAGTCCAAGGGGTGGACCAAGCGACCCGAAGTGGCGGCGATGGCTCGTGAGGCTAGCCAGCAGATGGTGATGCGCAGCTACCTGGAATCCATTTCTCAGGCACCGCAACAGTATCCCTCCGATGCCGAGCTGCAGGCAGCCTACGACGCGAACAAGCGCGCCCTCACGGCGCCAAAGACATTCCACGTGGCACAGATATTCGTTGCCGCCGCCGGTGATGAGGCCGCTGTGAGCAAGGCGCGCAAGGATGCAGAGGAACTCGCAAAGCAGGCGCGAAGCGGAGACTTCGGCGCGATCGCCAAGGCGCGTTCGCAGGAGCCGCGCTCGGCCGCCAACGGCGGGGATACCGGTTGGGTGTCCGAGGCAGAGATGGTGCCCGAGATTCGCAGCAATGTAGTTGGCATGAAAGTTGGAGCAGTCTCTGAGCCCATTCGCACCCCCAACGGCTTTCACGTGCTGAAGCTACTGGAGGTACGTGAGGCGGGCCTACGCCCGCTCGCGGAAGTGCGTGACCAGCTGCGCGCAACGATGCGCCAGCAGTATGAGGCGGATGCCGTGCAGGCGAACATCGCGCAGAAAGTCAGTGCGCAAGGTGGCAATGCGGTGGACAAGGCAGCGCTTGACAGCGTGGTCTCCTCAGTGCGCTAACGCGCCAGTACCAACAAGAGGGTGGGGTATGAAAACGTCCCGCAAACACGGGATCGGGGAGCGCTCGTGCCTGTCGATGGCTGCGATGCTGCTCATCGTCTTGACGCAAGCCGGTGTTGCCAGCGCGCAAACAGCGCAGGCAAAAAAGGGCGCGCCGGCGCGCTTCGATGTCACGGAGTACGTGATACGCGGTAACACGGTGCTCAACGAAGTCGAGATCGAGGAATCGATCGAGCCATTCCTTGGACCAGCTCGCTCCGTCGAAGATGTTGAGGGCGCGCGCGCCGCACTGGAGAAGCGCTATCAGGAGCGCGGATTTCAGTCCGTGGTGGTGGAATTGCCAGAGCAGCGAGTGACCGCCGGCGTGGTACTGCTGCAGGTGGTTGAAACCCGCGTGGGGCGATTGCGTGTGGTTGGCGCCGAGCATTACTCGCCGGCCGCTGTGCGCGATGCCGTGCCGTCGCTCGCGGAAGGCGGTGTGCCGGATTTCAACGCAGCGCAAAAGGAGTTGACAGCGCTGAACTCGACGCCGAACCGGCACGTAGTGCCAATGGTGCGGCCTGGGTCCTTGCCGCAGACCGTGGATGTGGAACTGAAGATGGAGGACCACAATCCACTCAGTGCAAGCGCATCGCTTAACAATGACCACAGCATCGATACGCACGAGTTGCGTGCTTCGGCCACGCTTGGTCACGACAATCTCTGGCAGCTTGGTCATCAGGCATCGGTGACCTTCTTTGGAGCGCCACAGGCGCTCAGCGAGGCGCGCGTCTGGTCGTTCAGTTACCTGGCGCCGTTCCGGAATTCGCCATTCAGTGTGCAGGCCACAGGCTATACCTCGGACAGCAACGTTGCAACGGTTGGCGGCACGAGCGTGCTTGGCAAGGGTTATGCCGTTGGCGTGCAGGGCAACTACGCGCTGCCCCAGACAGGTGATTGGAGCGGATCGCTCGGGTTGGGCGTCGACTTCAAGGACCTCAAGGAAAAAGTCTCGCTGGGCGGAAGCAGCAACGAGGTTCCCATCCACTACGTGCCTATCACGTTCTCGTTTAACGGCTACCGATTCAGCGAATCCTCGCAAAGCAGCCTTGCCGTCTCGGCGGTGGCTGGCACAGGAATTGGGAGCGACAGCCAGGCTTTTGGCGCCAAGCGTTACCGCGCCTCGCCAAGTTTCATGTACCTGAAAGCCGATGGTTCGCATACGCAGAATGTGAAGGGCGGTTTGCAACTCTATGCACGCGGAGCGGCCCAGATCTCCACGGGTCCGCTCGTGTCGGGCGAGCAGTTTGCCGCTGGCGGCGCCACGAGCGTGCGCGGCTACTTCTCGGCGGAAGCTACCGGTGACGATGGCCTGCTTGGCACGCTCGAAGTGCGCACGCCCTCGTACGAGCACTATCTGTGGACCGGCGTAGACGAGTGGCGCATGTACGCCTTCTTTGATGCAGCGACGTTGCGCCTGCGCGATGCGCTACCCGAACAGCGCCGTAGCTACACGCTGCTCGGTGCAGGTGTTGGCACCAGCATCCGCTTCTACCGCTCGGTCACGGGCAAGCTCGATTTTGGCTGGCCGCTGCGGGATGCGCAGCGTACTCAGGCCGGCTCTCTCACGGTCAATTTCAATGTTCGCGCCAATTTCTAATGCGCCCGCAAGGTGCGCGATGGAGCCCCGTCATGCGTAAACTCCTTCTTCCCCTGGTACTCGCTGCAAGCTTGCTGCCGCAGGCAGCAAATGCGTGGTGGCAGCAGGATTGGTCCTATCGCAAACCGGTATCGGTCGATACCACGCCAAAGGGCGCCAATATCGCGGAGCCGCTTGGCCGTATGCCCGTGCTGGTGCGCTTGCACGCGGGGAACTTCCAGTTCGATGGCGTGCAGGAAAAAGGCGCTGACCTGCGCTTTGTCGCCGCTGACGACAAGACGCCCCTTAACTCCCAGGTCGAGCAGTTCGATCCGTTGCTAGGCATGGCGCTTGTGTGGGTCGACGTACCGGCGGTCGCGGGCGGGGCGCGTCAGGACCTGTGGATGTACTACGGTAATGCGAAGGCGGCGGCGAGCACCAGTGCCTCGCCGTTCGACGCGGATTACACGGCGGTCTATCACTTCGACGGGACGTCTGGCGCAGCGCCGACCGATGCGACGGCCTATCACAACAATGCCCAGGCCGGTGTGGCAGTGGGCGAGGGGCTGATCGGCCAGGCGGCAAAACTCGATGGCAAGAACGGCATCGCACTGCCGGCTAGCGAGTCGCTCAAGGTGGGCCCGGGTGGCGCGATGACGGTCGGTGCGTGGATCCGCGCGGAAGCGAATGCCAATGGCGCTCTGTTCGTGAGGCGTGACGCGGGAAACGCGTTGGTCGTCGGACTTGCGAACGGCGTGCCCTATGTTCGCCTGGGGCAGCAGCAAGCTGCCGCGCAGGAGGCACTTGGCGCCCAGCAGTGGACTCATGTGGCTGTGGCAGCCGGCAATGGCGACGTAGTACTTCTTGTCAATGGCAAGGAGGTTGCAAAGCTTGCTGCATCGCTGCCTGCGCTCACCGGGCCGACGACGGTCGGTATCGATCCTTCTGGCGATCAGCCGGGATTCGTGGGTGACATCGACGAGCTGCGGATCTCGCGCGTGCGTCGCCCGACACCGTTACTGGCAGCCGAAGCGGCAATGCAGGGCAGCGATTCGAAACTCGTCGCCTACGGTCCGGATGAGAAGCAGGCTGGTGGCGGCTTCGGAGAAATCGGCTTCATCCTGAACAATGTCCCGGTCGATGCATGGGTGGTGATCGGATTGCTGGCGATCATGTCGGTGCTGTCGTGGTGGGTAACCTATACGAAGGCGACCTACGTTGGACGTGTATCGCGCGCCAATGACGCGTTCATGGAGCAGTTCCGCAAGATCGGCCATCGGCTCGAGGCGCTTGCCGAATCCATTCCGGCCAATGCCACGCTGCAAAAGGCAGTCGCAGATTCGAGTCTGTATCGCCTCTACCAGGTCGCCGTGAATGAGTTGCGTACGCGCCGGGGCCAGGAAGGCACGCAGCGCGTTACCACCGAGACCATCGAGGCAATTCGCGCCTCGATGGACGCAACACGCGTGCGTGAGAACCAGCGCCTGAACCGAGGGCTCGTGCTTCTGACGATTTCGATTTCTGGTGGACCATACCTCGGCCTGCTCGGCACGGTGGTTGGCATCATTCTCGTTTTTGCTGCAGTGGCGCTTGCCGGCGAAGTCAATATCAACGCCATCGCCCCGGGTATTGCCGCTGCGCTGGTTGCGACGGTGGTGGGCCTCTTCGTCGCGATTCCTGCGCTCTTCTCCTACAACTACCTGCTCACGCGCAACAAGAACGTCAGCGCGGACATGGACGTGTTCGTCGACGAGTTCGTCACGCGCCTGGCCGAACTGCACGCGATGCCAGAGGGGGTGCTGGCCGAGGCTGAGGCCGAGGGTGGCGGGCACATGGATCGCTTT
Organism: Cupriavidus sp. SHE; assembly: GCF_000812445.1. Lineage (NCBI taxonomy): Bacteria > Pseudomonadati > Pseudomonadota > Betaproteobacteria > Burkholderiales > Burkholderiaceae > Cupriavidus > Cupriavidus sp. SHE. The sequence continues at coordinate 69,969 of NZ_JWMB01000015.1, forward strand.
GTGGCCGAGCTCATGCGGCGCTTTGCAGAGGCCGGACTGGTGCCGGCCGTGCGTGGCAGTGGTAGCCCGAGCATGTCGCCGGCCGCACGAGCTGACGGGCGCGCTTAAAGGAGAACCACCATGGCCGCCGCTCACGACGACGACAAGCCGTACGACGACATCAATATTACGCCGCTGCTGGATCTGGCGTTCGTGCTCCTCATCATTTTCATCCTGATGACCACGGCGGCAGTGCAAGGCATCAAGGTCGATCTGCCTAAGGCGAGCGCATCGGCGAGCCTTTCCGAGCAGAAGGTCAAGGCGATCACGGTATCCGATTCGGGGCAGGTGTATCTGGATGCGATTCCGGTCACATTGCCTGAACTGGAGGACCGGCTGCGCTCGCAGAGGGCGCTCACCCCCGAATTCCCGGTCATTGTCAAAGGGGATGCGAGTGTGCAGTACCGCAAGGTCGTAGAGGTGCTGGATCTGCTGCGGCGGCTGGAATTGCAACAGGTGGGCCTGGTGACAGGCAAGCAGACGACCTGAGAGTGCCATGACATCGCTCTCGTCCACAACCGGCGCTGGCCGCAAACGAAAGCTGGCTATCGCAGTGCTGGTGGTGCTTTTGGTCGCCTTGGCCGGTTGGGCCATCTGGCACTGGTCTTCAGACAAGGCTGCGGCGCGCCGCGAGGCGCCGCGCCTGCCGCCGATGGTGGCTCTACCTCCACCCCCGCCGCCACCCCCACCGCCGCCCGAGCAGAAGCCGCCCGAACCCGTCAAAGAGCGCATGCAGGCGCCCGAGCCAAAACCGATGGAGCCAGCCAAGCCCGCGGAGGCCCCCAAGCCTGCCAATGACGCCCCTGAGAGCGTGACCATGAATGCCGATGCACAGGCCGGTGCCGGTGGCATCCTGGTCGGTAGTGGCGGGGGCATGGGTGCAGGGGGAGGAGGGGGCGGTCGCGCGGGCAATGCCACCTATGGGCAGTACCTCGCCTACGCGCTGCAGCGCGCGGTGCAGCGCGATCAGGCAACCGCCCGCCTGGCGTACCCCCAACTGCTTGTGAACCTGTGGCTCGATGAGTCCGGGCACATCACGCGCGTGGAGCTGGTGCGATCGAGCGGCGACGCGAAAACCGATGAGGCGTTGTTGAACGCGCTGCGTGCGATAGGCCGTGTCGACGAGAAGCCACCAGCGGGGCTGACGTTCCCGGCGCGCGTTGCGATGCAGGCACGGCGCCCCTGATGACATTGATGGATTGGATCTTGAGGAGAATGCAATGAACCAGGCAACGCGCGTGCACCCACCGGTGCTGCGCCCGCTCGCCGTGGCCCTGATGCTGGCGGCTTGCTGCCAGCAGGCGTTGGCCCAAAGCACGGCCCCCGCGGCCCCCGCGTCATCGGACGATGTGACGCAGAACCTGATTCGCCTTCTGGTGATGCGTGGCACGCTGACCAAGGAGGAGGGCGAGGCGTTGCTTGCGCAGGCCCAGGCCGCCGCACAGCGACCGAGTAGCGGTTCGGTCGCGACGGTGGCAGCGGCGGGTGCCGCTGCAGCGGGAGAGGCCGTCGCGACCCAACCGGGCGATCTCCGTGTGCAATATGTGTCGCCACGGGTGCGTGCCCAGATCCGTGATGAGGTCAAGCAGGAGGTCATTGCACAAGCCAAGGAAGAGCACTGGGCCGAGCCAAACACTTTCCCGGAATGGGTGTCGCGCATCACGGTGTCAGGCGACGTGCGCGCGCGCTACCAGGCTAACCTCTATGGCGGCGGCAATGCACCGGCGATCGACTACGCAGCGATCAATGCGAGCGGGCCGGTCAATATGAACAACGCGAGTGGCGTCTTGCCGCCGCTTATGAACACCACGGAGAATCGCACGGACTTGTTTCGTATCCGTGCGCGACTCGGGGTGACGGCAGCGATCTCGGATGACCTCACCGCAGGGATCCGACTGGCTACCGGGAGCAGCAATGGCCCGGTGTCGACCACCCAGACGCTCGGCGGTGGATTCGCGAAGAAGAGCATCTGGCTCGACCAGGCCTATCTCGACTACCGCTTCACGGATAGCTTCCGTGTGACGGCGGGCCGCTTTGCGAACCCGTTCTACTCGCTGGACAATGCTGACCTGTTGTGGTCGAACGACCTGAACTTCGATGGTATTGCCGGGCGGTGGCTCAAGCCGGTGGGCAACCGTGGCGTGACCGCGTTTGCCACGGCTGGCGTCTTCCCGATCAACTACAGTGACGACAATTTCCCCTCGAATAGCCCGAACAAGGCCAGCAGCAAGAACGAGTGGCTGTTCGCGCTGCAGGCGGGCGCCGAAGGCAAGCTTGGTGGCGGCGATCGCGTCAAGGGCGCTATTGCCTATTACCACTTCACGGGAATGCGTGGTGCGTTCTCGTCGCCATGCCTGACCTCGTCGCCGTCGTGCGACACCGACAATACGCGTCCGGCCTTCATGCAGAAGGGCAACACACTGTTCGCGCTGCGCAATAACGTACCGGTCAACGTCGACGACACATCGAACCCGCAGTTCTTTGGCCTCACGCAGAACTTCCGGCCGCTAAACCTGACGGCACAGTGGGATACGCATGTATTCAAGCTGCCATTTAGCCTGCAGGCCAGCTACGTGCGCAACCTGGCGTACGACAAGGACCGGGCATTCCAGAATCCCGCGGCATACCCGGCCAACCACTATGAAGGTGTGGATTCGTCGACGCCGCTTGCCGAATACAAGGATAAGTGGCGCAGTGGCCCGAATGGATATCTCCTGCGCGCGGTCTTCGGCAACCAGAACGTTCTGGCGCGTGGCCAGTGGAACTTCCTGCTGGGCTACAAGTATCTGCAGCCTGATGCCGTACCGGATGGTTTCACTGACCCTGACTTCCGACTGGGCGGCACGAACTCCAAGGGGTACTTCCTGGGTGCGGCCTATGGTATCGACAAGAATGCCTGGCTGCAGGCGCGCTGGCTGAGCGGGCGCGAAGTATATGGTGACCCGCTTTCCATCAACGTGCTGATGCTGGAGCTCAACGCCAAGTTCTGAGGGACATCATGGTACGAACCCGATTCGCTGCATGGGGCGCGGCGATTAGCCTGCTTCCCGTTGTAGCGCTTGCGCAGAACCAGGGCACGCTTGAAGAGCGGCTACGCACGCAACTGCGAACGCTCAATGCGCAGAATCAGCAGTTGCAAGCCGAGAAGGCGAGTGTGCAGAGTGCATTGCGTACGGCAGAAAGCGAGCGCGATGCCGCGCGCAAGGAACTGGCTGCAACGCAAGGCGAGCTCGACACGAGCCGGCAGCGGTCTCAGGGCTTGGCGGCCCGTCAGCGCAAGGTGGAAGAGGCTGCCGCCGCCCAGGCTCGTCAGGCCGATGAGAAGCGGGAGGCGTCGCAGCAGCTGGCGCGCACCCTGGAGCAGCAGTTGGCCACAACAACGCAGGAGCGCGCGAAGCTTGCTGACGGATTACGTGAGCGAGACGCGCACTTGCAATCTTGTAGTGCTATGAATGCTCGTCTCTTGGCTACCGGTCGCGAGATCCTCGATGTCTATGAGCACTTCGACGTTGCCGACGCGCTGGGTTACCACCAGCCCTTTGCGGGCGGTATGCGCGTCAGGCTCGAAAATGAAGCGCAGGCGTTTGGCGACAAGCTCTACGAGAACAAATTTGATCCACGCGCCGCAACCGGTGCACCGAAACTCTCTCAATGACACCCATGAACGACGCACCGATCAATACTACGGCGATCAACGCAACACTGGACGACACAAATTCGGTGAATGAGGCCCAGGCGGCTGAAACGCCGGAGGTTATTTCTTCTATCGACGCCAACGGACTGGCCGAGGCGATTCGTGCCGCCGGCTGCGCCGTGACGCCCATCGAGCGAGATAATCAGATCCAGCTCCATAGCGCTGGCCACGGAGTGGGTTTCCAGGTGGTGTGGGGTAATGCGGTGGAGGCCGGCGTCTATGCCGATTTCACGCTGAGCTGCGCGTTGCGCGTTGCTGGCGGTGAGATTCCCAGCGCAGTGTTCCAAGGCTGGCACCGCAGCAAGCGTTTCGCGCGGCTGGCCGCCCACGGCGAACTCATTGTCCTTGAAATGGATGTGACGCTTTTCGGAGGCATCACTCGAGGTCATCTTGAGTCGACGTTGCGGCTCTGGGTGATGATGGTGGGCGAGTTCCTACTGTACCTGCGAAGCGCGGCCGCAGAGGGTGAAAAAGCACCTGGTACCGCGGTGGCCGGCTAGAGCACCACAGCAGTTGGGCTGACGGCGAAATCCGAGAGCTTCCGGGAGTGTCCGGTGGCTCCCGGAGGATCAAGCGCTGGCGCGCTTGCCGATGTAGAGAATGCCGCCCGTCTCTGTACGACACACGGCCATCATGCGATCCCCGAGGCTGATCAGGTCGCCGGGTACAGCATTGCCGTATGGCTTACTGTTGCGCTTGCCGATCAAGCTGACGGACAGCGCATATCGGCCAGGGCTTTCGGTTGGCGAGATCTGCCCGGATACGATGCAATTGCCGGGAATGCGGCACGAGAACTTGCCTTCGTACGACACCGTCACGTCGACGCTTCCGGCCTCCTCGAGCGCATGCACATGGCCGTGGTACGTGCCCTGGATTGTATCCGTGGCAGACGTCGAAATTGGCTGTTCGCGCTGCAACATCATCGTTGCAGCGGCCTCGCCGTCGCGGTGAATGCGTACGTGCAGCATATGTGCGGTTCGTTCGATCGTGACATCCACATGACGCGTCATGCCTTCAAAGGGCAGGTACTCGGTGGCGTGGCCATGCTCGTCGACGTCGATGAATCCTGCTGGCAATCCGGGCTGCTCACCAAAAGCGAGGAGTCCCCTGTGAGTTGCGGGGTCGAACACCGCGATCGCAGCGCTGCCTTGCGCATAGATCTCGGGTGTTTGGGTGGCTGCGTCGGTCATTTGAGTTGTGCTCAGATCGGTTAGACGTTGAGACCAGGGCGGATGATATCCGTTCACAGATGCCATTCGAAACCAATTTGACGCACGACGCGAGTTAGGGTTGACACTGATCCAAGAAAAAATCGCATTGCGCTTGAGGAGTGATATTGATATTGGCAAATATGTCGATTGTGAGGACATATATTGGCTGTGTTCGGCACGCCATTGGCCTTACGAGTGTGTGTTTTAGTTTGAGCGTCATCTGCAAACTGCTGTGGTCGTTGCCGCGGCGGGGGTGTGCAATCGATGATTGCGTCGTGAACTGAGCAATCGGCTGGCGATGAGTGCGCCATTATGGTGCGGCGGCTTACAAGAGGATTGTCTCGTGCCCTCGCCGATGCGAAGCGTTATCGCCGCATCCGGCGAAACTGTTCGCTCCGCTGGCAGGCTGGTGTCTTTGTCAGGTATGGTTCGCCTTTCCGCTTGGCAGTCCCCAGGCCGCCGAGCGGCGTGGTATTAGCCTTGCTACGCTTGGGCCTGCACTTTTGATCGCAGTGGCTGGAATGTCTTAAGGCAATGGTGGTGAGTCGCAGAGACGCTATCGACAGCGCTCAGTCAGGTACCGACGATATGCGAACTCGACATCAGAGGTCGCATCGTTCAGCGCCTCTGAAGGTGATGTGCGGCATTTTTCGCAATAAAACTTCCATTGCCCAGCTGGGCCGTCAAAGGTAACGGTGCCGCGATAGCGACCGGCCGCTAGCTCCTCTACTAGGGTAACAATGCAGACGTTACCGCGTTGATGTGTCGTCATTGTGTAATTCCGTTATGTTTAAAATGAATACAGTGTATCAAGTGCGCTCATTCCGTACTATGTTTTGCATGAAAATGAGCCACATTGGTGGCCATATGACCGTAAGGTGACGAGTCAAAATTCATTCATGCAGTGTATTGGTGGATAGTGCGGCCGTTGCAACGCGTAATTGAAAGTGGCGCGAACGCGCTGGGGGCGCGAGGCCTGGTAGCGCGAGCTGTGCGGGTAGCCGCCAGTCAGCGCCACCGTCGGCCGCGAGCGTTGCACCATGGCATACTGGCGGCCGACCGCGTGTCCTTGCTTTGGTCGGAACCTTGAAGGGGGCGACGGACTTTGTGCTTGTCGAGTCGGCATTGCCTCCGGGTTGGAACCGGCGTTTAGTGCAGTTGACGATATCAGATGGATTTGTAATGGGTTTTGAACAATTGGCGGGTCTTCGCGAGCAGCTTCGGGCGCAAGCGCAACCCAAACCTCAGGAGGCTGCTCGGCCGGCCGCGGTGCGTCGTGAGCCCGTTGATCCGACTGTCGAGGCGATCCGGCGTCTACAGCGACATTTTCCGCTGGCATTCCCCAAGAGTCCTGCGGCCAAGGTGCCACTGAAGGAGGGCATTTTCGACGACTTGGCGCAAAGGCTCGATCTGTTGCGACTGACAAATGATGAATTGAGGCAGGCCGTTTCAACCTGGTGCCGAGGCAGTCGTTATTGGGTCTGCATGCTCTCGGGAGCCCAGCGGGTTGGCTTGCAGGGTGAGCCTGCCGGAAGTGTCACGGCGGATCAGGCGCGATTTGCGCGTACCTGTCTGGCTCGCTGGAAAGTCGAGCGCAGGAACGCAAAGCCTGCTGCGGCGGAGTCGGCGTAGAAAGCAAAGACCGAACGCCCCACGCAAGCTGGGGCGCCAGGCCTATTGACCTCGCGCTTCCTGGTACGTCCTATTCCTGGGTCAATCGCTCGACAGTCAATGTCAAGTGGCCGAAGTTGTTGAAATAGAAGCCGGGGACGTCATTAGCGTACGCAAAGAGACGTCCTTGCGCCGGTGATGTCCAGGTCTTTTCTTTCCCGATGACGAAAGCCGTATCGTCATGCTTGCCAATTGTTCCGATCAAGGTGAACCATTTCTGATTGGCAACCCGGCGCTTCGACTCAAACTGATGCTGAATGAGTAGGCTGTCGTAGCCATCTGCGTCAGTCCAGATGACGAGGTCGATCCAATGTCCTGTTGCATTGAATCGATAGACACCATCCGCGTCCAGATCGATCCCTGTATCGTTCCACGGCTCTCGTGCGCAAACCGTGATAGTGCGCGTGTCCCCGATCTGCATGTTTTGTCTCCATTTTACGAAGTCGGATTTGGCGCTTACCCGCTTGCCGCCTCGTGCGGCACGACCAAATATAGTCCGCGCTGTTAGTCATATCTCTTAAATATTTTTTCTGGCACTTCAAGTACGGCCACCGTTGGTATGTGCGGCGCCCCACATAACTCAACGATGTTCCACGAATTGGTCACACTCATGGTCTAGGCTAAATCCTCCAGTCACAAGCCTAGATGACCGCTGCGCATTGGCGGCGCTGGACGATGACTGACTTGTCCAACGCTGACTGGTCCAACGCTGTCCAACAAGAAGATTTGAATAATCGTGAAGACGAGGATCAAGGCCAATGCTCGGACGACACCTGTAGCCGTTCCGTGCTGGCGAGGCGCCTTCTAGACGCGTCCCAGGCGCTCCTGGCTTCGATGCAGAGGCTGTCGTCGCGAATTCAGATTCTACGGTTGCAACTCGCACGGGGCGGATTGGTGCCCCGTGAGTGGCTGTATGGCGCTGCCACGTCGGTGTTGCCCACGCTTGGCATTGCCTAGTTCGTTACGCCGTTCGCCTGATGACGATTGGTCGCCGCCACGGTGGCAGAAATCGCGAAAATACTGGAGGGGGAATATGACACAAGTACAACGCTTCCTGGTGAAGCTAAAGCCTGGTGCATCGCACGCAACGACATCCCTCGCACTGGATAGCGGGAAGATTCGCTTCACGGCGACGCGGCTATTTCAAAGTATCCCGAGTTCGCGCGTGGCCACTGTCGGACTGGCAGCGGCTGAATCGATAACGCCTGGCTCGGTTGGCGATTGGCATGTGCTGGAAGCAAGTTCGCCCGTTGATGCCCCTTCGCCATGGGACGTCTGCCATGCCCTTGTTGCTCAAGGATTGGGGGTCGACGGTGCCGGTATGGTGACCTTTGCGGAGCCCGATCTCCCGCAACGTTGGTATACCAATGCGCCAACCGAAGGGCAGACGCTGGCTGCCGCGAAAAGCTGTGCCGTCGAGCCGCAGAGCGACAAGTTTCCGCGGGGCGCGACGGATGACTGGTATCGCGATGGCGACCACACGGGGTTGGCATCTACGACGCAGTCTGCGACAGGAGCGGGTGTCCGTATTGCACATCTGGATACCGGGTACGATCCGGACCATCTCAGCAGGCCGGCAAACCTGGAAAAGGTTCTGGAAAGGAATTTTGTGGATGAGGACCGGCCGAATGACGCGACCGACCGGGCCTCAGGCATTGTCAACAATCACGGTCACGGTACCGGAACGCTCAGCATTCTCGCAGGGCAGCCCATTGGTGTGAATGGCATCCCTGGGGTGGCCCCAAACGCGAGCATCGTGCCCATACGTGTCGCGGACAGTGTGGTGCTGTTCTATAACAGCGCCATCGCCAAGGCACTGGACTACGTTCACTCACTGTGCAAAGCGGAGGAAACCTTTGTCCATGTGGTGTCGATGAGCATGGGCGGACTCGCGTCCCGAGCCTGGGCCGACGCGGTCAATGCGCTATACGAGTCGGGTGTCGTCGTGGTTACTGCCGCTGGCAACAACTACGACAATCTGCCAACGCGCCAGATCGTCTTCCCGGCCCGTTTCCAGCGGGTCATCGCCGCCTGCGGCGTGATGGAGGACCATACGCCATACGCCGATCTTGGCTTTGGCCGGATGGCGGGCAACTATGGGCCGCAGAGCAAGATGCGCACGGCCATGTCAGCCTACACGCCAAACATCCCCTGGGCTGAGTTTGGCTGCCCCCAGATCGTGAGTTTCAACGGTGCCGGCACTTCATCGGCAACACCACAGGTTGCTGCGACAGCAGCACTATATATCCAGCAGAACAAGGTAAAGCTGGAGACATTGGCAGAACCATGGATGCGCGCGCAAGCCGTGCGCCAGGCACTGCTCAAGTCCAATCCCACGCAAGAGCAGGGCTCGGAAAAGCTCGGGAATAGCGTTCTGAAGGCCCAGGAGGTTTTCGACATAGCTGTTCCCAATGCGGCGTCGCTCAAGATGGAGCCGCCGGACAAGGCGTCCTTCGCTTTCCTGCGTGTACTAACTGGCCTTGGGGTGCAGCAAGACTCTGAGCGGCAGGAGATGCTGGAGCTCGAGGCACTGCAGTTGTCGCAAACTGCGCAAATCGAGCAACTCTTACCGGATCCGAACGAGCTGGATGCGCTGACAGATGTGCAGAAAGCAAAGATCGCACACGCACTCTTTTCGCATCCACAGGCGTCCCGGGCGCTGCGCAGCGTTCTGCGGCCGATGATCGCCGGCGGGGCGACGACGGATGCGTCCAGTCCGTCCAGCCCGTCCAGTGCTTCCAATGCGCCAAAAGCGGTGTCCAGCGGAACTGCCAGATCGCAACACGCGGCCAAAGACCAGGCCTTTGGCCGCGACTATCCCACGCCAGCTGGCCGGCGCCTGCGGGTCTATGCCTATGACCCCTCGCTTGGCGAGAGCTTGCAGACGTTCACGATGAACGAGTCAGTACTGACGATCTACTGGGAGTCAGACCTTAAGCCGGGCCCGATCGGCGAGTATTTGGAGGTGATTGACGTCGACCCCGCAACTGGCGTTTGCTATCCCCCGGTTGATTTGAACGACCCGCGGCTACTGGCTGTCGACGGCATACGGCCTTCTGAGGCCAACCCGCGCTTTCACCAGCAGATGGTGTATGCGGTGGCCATGAAGACCATCGAGTTCTTCGAGCGCGGGCTGGGCCGCCGGGCACTTTGGGCGCCGCGCATTGTTGCGGTGAAGGGTAGCGATGAGCGCGAGAATGTGCACAGCGAATACGTGCAGCGCTTGCGCATCTACCCCCACGCACTACGCACGCAGAATGCCTACTATAGTCCCGAGAAGAAAGCGCTGTTGCTGGGCTACTTTTCGGGTTCGAATGACGATGAAGGTGGCGGTGCCGACCGGCAACTGGTCTTCACGGCGCTATCGAGCGACATCATCGCCCACGAGACCACTCACTCGCTACTGGACGGCCTGCACCGGCGCTTTCGTGAGCCAACCAATCCGGACGTACTGGCATTTCACGAGGCGTTCGCCGACATCGTCGCGTTGTTCCAGCATTTTGCAGTTGGGGGGTCGCTGCGCAACGAAATCGCCAGGACGCGCGGCAATCTGGACCATGAATCAATCCTTAGCCAGCTCGCGGTACAGTTCGGCAAGGCAACTGAGCGTCATGGCGCGCTGCGAGATGCGATCGCGATCGTGACGAACGACGACAAGGGCAACCCCGTCTGGCAAAGAAGGGTCCCTACCAAGACCGACTATCAGGCTGCAAGAGAAGACGGGGAGCCACATCAACTCGGTGCCGTGCTTGTTGCCGCCGTGTTCGATGCTTTCTTGCAGATATACAGCCGCAAGGCGATAGGACCCATACGCCTGGCGACGGGAGGCTCCGAGGTGCTGGCGCCGGGGGCATTGCCTGGCGATCTGGCCGACGCGCTTGCCGATGTCGCCGCGACCGTTGCGGGACAGGTGCTGTTGATGTGTATTCGCGCCCTCGACTATTGCCCGCCAGTGGATATCACCTTTGGTGACTTCCTGCGCGCGGTGATTACTGCGGACAAGGACCTTATACCCGATGATCCGCATGGTTATCGGATCGCCTTTGCGTATGCGTTCCGGGCGCGCGGTATCTACCCGGAAAGCGTGCTTACGATATCGGCTGACACGCTTGGCTGGGAATCGATTCCGGTGCCGTTGTCCACGCTCGATGAGGTCTTGTCCAAGCTGAACCTGCGCTGGGATCTGCAGACAGCAAGGCGAACGGCATGGGAGACGTCTCGCGAAAACGCCAGGCTTGTCCATCAATGGCTGACGGATCCATCCAAGGTGAGCGTTGCGGAGCTCGCCATGCTTGGCCTTGAGCGCGCTCCTGATTCGAATTACCAGATGGCGCTGAGTGACGGCACCACGATGACCATGGCGCTCCATGGCATCGAGGTTCATTCGGTACGACCGTTGCGGCGTGTGGGGCCGGATGGGCAACTGCTGTCCCAACTGGTCGTTGAGCTCACCCAGTCCGTGTATGCGAAAGATGGCACCGGTCTCAAGTTTCGCGGCGGATGCACGCTGATCATCGATATGAATGCGCGTGCCGTTTCGTACCTGGTACGCAAAAGGATGAATCAGCCAGCCCGGGTTGCCCGCCAGTATGCGTTCTGGTCGGCGCAGGACTCGGGCAAGGTGGAGTTCATGGATAACTATCGTATCCGGCAGCAATCGGCCGAACCATTCGCATTGCTGCATGGCGCGGTGTGAGTGTGTATCCGAAAAGCGGAATCATGAGGAGGGTGTATGGCTAGAGCCACAGTACGAACCTACCGCCACGGTCTGGGCGATTGTCATCTGGTTTCCCTGCATCGTGCGGATGGGCAACCGTATTACATCTTGATCGACTGTGGCGTCATCCTGGGGACGCCTGACGCCAAGGCAAAGATGACGTCGGTGATCGAAAACGTGCGGGACGAAACAAGTAATCATATCGACCTGCTTGTGGCAACGCACGAGCACTGGGACCATCTTTCCGGCTTCGTGCAAGCTGCTGACGCCTTTTCTGGCTTGTCTGTGGATCATGTATGGATGGCATGGACGGAGAATCCAGCCGATCCGGATGCGATGAAGCTGCTCGCAGACAGACAGCATGCATTGGCGATGCTGCGCGATGCTTCGCTGAGGGTGCAAAGCACTGGTTCTGGCGAGCTTCCCTTGTTTCACTCGCTGACCGAGTTCTTTGGCACGGCAACTCGAACGACGACTAGTGATGCGCTGAAGGCAGTTCGGGGTATGGCAAATGGCGCGTTGCGATATTGCGATCCCGCAGATGATCCGACTGCAGTTCCGGGCACCGATGCACGCATCTATGTGCTCGGCCCCCCACGGAATGTGGCCTTGCTCAAGCGATTGAAGGCTGGCAAGGCAGACAAGGATCAGACGTACGAACAAGCGCTGGCCGGCTTTGCGGCTGGAGCCGGGACTGCACTCAGTCCAAGCGATACGGAAGCTGGTGCGCCGTTCTCCGGTATCGATGGACTTAGCCTTGATGCGGCGCGCAACACGCCATTCTTCCAGAAGAACTATTTTTCGGCACCAGATTGGCGACGGATCGACACGGATTGGTTGATGGGGGCCGATGCGCTGGCGATTGCACTCGACAATCTGATCAACAACACGAGCCTCGTGCTTGCCGTAGAGCTCGGTCAGCGCGACGTGCTCCTGTTTGCTGCAGATGCTCAGTTCGGAAACTGGCTCTCATGGCAGGATTGCCGTTGGAACATTGACGGGGACACGGTCACAGGTCCTGACTTGATAGCACGCACTGTTCTATACAAGGTGAGTCATCATGGGAGTTCGAATGCGACCATGAAAGCCGACGGTGTCGAGCGCATGACGGCGCTGCAAGCAGCCATTATCCCGGTCGATCATGATATGGCTGTCAAGAAGGGCTGGGGGAAGCTTCCGTTTGGCGCGATTGAGCAGGCACTAAAAGATGGCACATCAGGCCGTGGATGGGTGTTGCGCACGGATCAGGCGGCGCCGGTGGGGGAGCCGCGCGTGCGATCAACGGACCTGTATGTCGAAGTCGATGTTTGACCAGGTGTGACCAATCCCGCGAGCATGGACCGAGGCAGGCTCGCTCGTTGTGCGCAGAGCGAACACGCGGCAGGTTGCCCTAGGGTAAAGTGTCGAAGAGGGCAATCTGGCTGTCAGTTGTGGCCTAGAGCGTGGCCTAGATCCGCCATCAGGCTTGGAATTTCGCCGAGTCGGCCCTGTTCATCGTGGCACCCGCACCAAGGAGGTCTGCACCTATGTCCAAGACGGGCAAAAAGCGTTACCTGAAAGCACTCAACCGGTGCCTCAAGAAGGAATCGGAAGGCAGGCTCGAGACGGTTTTTGTTTTCTACCCACCAGGTTCGAAGCCGAAGAAGGCGCAGGGTGTGACAGCAAGTGGGCCAGCCGATGCTCAGACGCTCGCCATAATGGATGCCGTGCAGGCGCGCGTGTTTGAGCGATTCGAAGACTCGGGGAAGTCTGCCTGACTGGACATCAGTACCAGTTCTTGGATCGTGAGGTTTAGGTTCAACACTGCGGGCGAGCGTATCGCGTTAAGTCCCTGGGGAGGTTTCCAACGCAAGTCTTCTGTTGGCGAGAACCTTGATGCGCTGCGGTGGCAGGTCAGGCTGCAGATTCATAGAAAAGTCAGAGCCACTCGCAAGTGGCTCCGGGAATCCCCGCGCCTTCCTGTCCATCCCGATTTGATCTTCAAGGCCAATGCTCTTCGGCATCAGGGTCCTCAACGAAGATCACAGACGAACACCAAGCTCCATGCACGGAAACTTCACGTGCGTTCATTTGCTCTCGTTATCACTCGGTGCGGGCAGGATGGCGTCTGTGTGTTTCAGGAATAAGACGTCCTGCGCCATCCTGATCCGCGGCCATTTCTTGACGTTGTTCATTGCGGTCTCGGGCCGGCAGACAGCATCGTCGCCACCTGGTTGACTACAGAACTCCAATCCCCAGGGCAATCCTGGCGCAGGAGCCGTGCTGACGGATACCAGCGGCTCGCGTGCGTGTCGATGCGCCAGCGCCAGTCGGCAGAGAAGGGCAGCATGACGAGGAGTGGTGCCTGCATGGCGCCGGCCAGATGAGCGATGGATGTGTCGACGGAAGCCACCGCATCAAGTTGCTCGATGAGGGCTGCGGTATCCGCGAGATCGGCGATCTGATCTTGGTAGACATGGATCCGGTCAGCGTAGGGGCTCACCTCGAGATACTGTCGATCCGCCTCCGACAGATCCGTCTGCAGCACTACCCAATCCACTGACTCCATGGCGAAGAGCGGCTCCAGCGTCGCCGCCGGGATCTGCCGGATGTCATAGGTGCGTCGGTGCCCCAACCATGCCAATCCAATCTTGCGTCTACCGAGATGGTTCAGCCTTCCGCGCCATTTCTCCCGGTAGGCATTCGGCACCTGTATGTACGGTGTGGCAGCCGGCGGGGCAGTCAGTGGCGCCCTCAATGGGGTGGCCGAGAGAGTCGCCAGCGACACGCCCAGAATATGAGGTAGGCTCATCAGTGGGCAACTGACATCGGCGGGCACCTCGGAATCCGCGTCGACGATCGTGATGTCCCACTGGGCGGCGAGCGGCTCGATCAGCGGAAGGATTGCCGGCTGGACTTGGAGAATCAGCTTGTCGGCCAGCGCACGCGCTGAGGGCACAAAGCGAATAAAGTGCACGGTGTCGCCCAGTCCCTGCTCGGCGTAGATGAGCAGCACCTTGTCTGCCAGGGGAGACCCATCCCAGCGCGGCGGTGCGGAGTCGAAATCCTTGTCGATCGCGCCTAGTCGCCATTCGTATTCAGGCAGCCCCCGTTCAAAATCCCCCGCCGAAAGCCATGCCAATGCGCGGTTGAGGTGCGCAGCGGCCCAGCCCGGATGCAGGCCCAGCACGCGTGTGAACGCCTCGACTGCCGCATCGTACTGCCCGAGGCCAAGTCTGCAACACCCCAGGTTGTACCAGGCCGGTGCGCATTGGTCATCCAGCGCAATGGCGGCTTCGAACTGGCCAATGGCGGACTCATAATCCTCAACCGCACACATCGATGTGCCGGCGCCCAGTCGTGCGGCGAGAGAGTCGCGGTTAAGCGCGAGTGCGCAGCGAAATGCGGCGAGAGCCTCGTGGGGCAGTTCCACCTCGTGCAGGGCACTGCCAAGCTGATTGAGCGCGAGCACGTCGCTCGGGTCTTGCCGCACCGCCAAGCGAAAGCTATCGAGCGCGGCATCGACGCGGCCGACAGCAAGGTAGGCCTCGCCCAAGCAGGCGTGGGCGGCGGTGAGCGTGGGCGCGCACGCAACGGCGCGGCCCAGCCAGTGGATCGCACGCTCGAGTTTGCCGTTCTGCTTGCATACGACCCCGAGATCGAAGAGCAGCATTGCATCATCCGGGCTGAGCCCAGCAGCACGCTGGAGAAAGCTCTCGGATAGCGAGACCTTGCCCTGCTGGTGATAGAGCAGGCCAAGCATGCGCAGGGCGTCGACGTGCTTGCTGTTCTTGGCGAGGGTGGACAGGTAGCGGGCTTCAGCCGTTCTCAGGTCGCCGCAGCCGTGCGCGCGAAGTGCTGCATTGAAGGTGTTCATCGAGCATCTCGGTAGAGGTGTTTTTCTGGTCTGCCCCTGGGAGCAGTCAAAAAGAAATGAACAAAAAAGAAGGGCGCCGGCGGTCGTGAGACCGCCGGCCGGTCAGTTGGTGATGCAGTTTCCTGACCAACAGGTGGATCAATGCGCGATGGCCCTAGTTCGCTGACATGCGTTGCGTGGATAGCAGCGGAGGTCTTGCGATCGGCGTAGTCAGGACGCTTGGCAGCGCGTTGGCGAACTGGATGGTGCGCTGACCATAGCCTGCCGGGAAGAGCAGGCCGCCGTGGAGCTGGCCATTGCGCACGGCCAGGACAAACTTGGCGCCTTGCGTGAGCGGCACGGGGGCGCCGGTCGAAGCAAGGGTTTGCGCATCCGCGCGCGCCATGTCGAACACCATGACATTGGGATTGCGCGCGTAGATCGACCATGTCGCATTGAAGATCACGTCGTCATCCGGCGTGCGCGGATCAAATTCGACGGTGATCCGGGCCTGGCCGCTCGGCAGAATCTCTGCGGTAGCCTGCAGGATTTGTGAGTCGACGATTGACAGGCCGACGAGCTGCTGCACCGAGGTGAGGGGGCTGGGCAGCTTGGCGTCGTTCTGCGGGACGTTCGGGTTGTACGGCGGCCGGCTCGGATCGTAGGGCGGCAGGTTGGGGCGCGTCGCGTATGTCGCGGCGCAAGCGCCGCCCTTCGAATACGGGAACTCGCAGAATGGATTGCCAAGACCCAGAGGCAGCACGACATAGTCCTCTGCGAACGACTTGATGCCCAGGTAGCCACTGGTGCGAGAGGGGAAGGGCGAGGCCAAGGCGGGGTAGACCGAGACATCCGGTCCAAACAAGGTGCCCGAGACGCCGAGCGTAGCCGGCTGGTTGCTCAGATCTACCCGACGCTCCTCAAACGTGACACCGATGCCGGTGGCCGGATCGTTGCCCTTGAGGGTCTTGCCGATCGACGTGAGGGTAACCGGGGCGCGCCAATCGGCCGGTGTCAGCATATCTGTCCAGGTCCCATCGCTCTTCAGGACAAACTGCGCGCGGGATTCCAAATAGCTGGTCGCTTTGTCTCTTGGCAGATCCGTCCAGATGGTGCCGCCGACCTGGCGGCTCTGATAAGTGGTCTGCAGTTTGGCACTGACAATCTGCTGGATGGCTTGCGTGGGGCCATCAAGAGTCGTCATGTAGGCGTCCACGAAGCTATAGAGCGGCGACGCCAGTACCTGGGATGCGTCGGCAAGCGTGTACACGGGTTTGGCAGCTTGGGCATCGACGTCAGTCTGGGTGACGGACACCACGTCGCCCTTCGCAATGATAGCGTTTAGCGTATTGCGTGCCGCTGCCGCGTCAACGTTGCCGTTGGCTGCAAGCGACGTGATCTTGTCTACGATCTGGCTCGCCTTGGCAAGCGTTGTCACATCGCCATTGGCGACATAGTCAGAAGCGGGATCGATCTGGGCACCCAGGAGCTTCTGTACGGCGGCAATAGCTTCTGCCTGGCTCATGCCGGCTTCCATCTGGGCGGCCACCATGGCAGTGAGGGGCGTCACATGCTGGTTCGCCGTGCCGCTCGCCACGGCCGAGAGAGTGAAGCTCGCCGGGAACTGGAAGCCTTGCGGGCGCGAGAGGTCGCGCGTCGACGCGCTGACCTGGGCGAGCAGGCGCTGGCCGGTAGCGTCGCCGTCGTAGGCAATGGCGAAGTTACCGTTGGCGTCGGTAGTCGCTGATGGTTCGCCGGTGTCGCACACTCCATTGGTGTTCAGGTCCAGGCAAACCAGCGCGCCAGCCAGATAGCCGTCGATGGCTTTGCCGGAGATGGTCTGGGTGGCGGGTTGCGGTTGGGAAGTGCTGGCGGCATGGGCTTGACCGTCGTTGCCGCTGCCGCAGGCGCTGAGCATTGTGGCGCAGGCCGCTGCAAGCATTGTGGGGGTGAATCTGATTCCGTTCATGAAGTTTCCCTGTCAAAGAAAGCTCGCAATCCTTACTTTTTCGGTGCGAGCATGGCGCTAGACCGCCTATCTGAGGAGATTCCCTCCGGCAAGTGGTCCATGGCGAGGCTGGGCCAGCGCTTGAGAGCAATACATGGGTGGTTCTTGGGGGCTTGCCCGGCCTTCGTTCTAGTGAAGATTTCGAATACTACCAAATTGGTAGTATTAGGTGTGGGCGAAACGAGGACGATTTTTGCTTTCATGGTTCAGAAGGCAGAAATGTCCGTACTTGCTCGACGACTTAAAGAAGCACGCCAACGTGCCGGTATATCTCAGGAGCGCCTCGGGATCGAAGCCGGGCTTGATCCCATGTCCGCAAGTGCGCGAATGAATCGCTACGAACTGGGCAAGCGCGTGCCAGCCCCAGAACTGGTGACTCGTCTGGCAGCCGTATTGAACGTCCCCGCCACATTCTTTTATGCCGCCGATGATACGGAAGCCAATCTGTTGCTGAAGTTTCACCGCCTGCGCAAGGATCAGCGGGCAGCCGTCCTTTCAGTCATCGACGAGCTTCTTCATTAGCACTGGGTTTGGCGGCTTGGGAATCAGGAGCTTGGTCACCAGCGCACGGCGTAAGTGTTCTCTTGCCGCTTCGCTAGGCAGATCGTCTGTCAGACTTGGCGACGGTCGCGCGGTTTTGCGCGGAGTCTTTGGTACTCCACGGCGGCTATCGTCATTGAACTCCTCCGGGAACTGTCCGATTAGATGCGCTCGCCGCGGTTGCGATGCGTCTCGTCCAGTGAGCGAAGAATCCACCCATCCCGGTTGTGCTCCTATGCCTCACAGATACAGACATGGGCTGCTGCCGACTCGGTGGACACCTTGTTAAAGTGTGAAGGTGAAACCGGAGTCGGCAGTTGGGAACGAGAAGAGCATTCAGCCGAGAGTTCAAGCTCGAGGCAGTCAAACTGGTCAAGGAGCGCGGCGTATCGGTTGCGCAGGCGGCGCGTGAGCTGGACGTGCATGAGAATGTCTTGCGCAAGTGGGTGCGGGAGGCAATGAGCGACCGCAGCACGCCTTTCCTGGTCCGGGCGTAATGAAGCCCGAGCAGGCGGAAATTGAGCGTTTGAAGAAAGAGAACGCCAAACTCAGGATGGAGCGCGATCTGCTGAAAAAAGCGGCGGCCTACTTCGCGCGGGAGTCGATGTGAAGTTCGGCTTCGTGGCTAAGCACCGAGGAACCTGGCCGGTGGGAATGATGTGCGGGGCGCTCGGTGTCTCGCGTAGCGGGTTCTACGCGTGGCTGGGGCGCCCGCCAAGCCAGCGACGCCAGGCCGACGAAATCTTGGGTGCCCACGTGCGCCAGAGTTTCCTGAATAGCGACCGGACATATGGAGCCCGGCGAATCTGGCGCGACTTGCTCGCGCTCGGAGATCGATGCGGCCTGCTCGCTGGAGCATCCATCGGCGATCGCCTGCCAGAACGGCCGTCGCTCTGATCGATGCAAAACTGGAGGCCGCCCAGGTGACCGCATCTTTGCACGTCCTGCCTGATCCGATCTTCGCTTCTTTGTGCTCATCCCCACCTCCTATAAGGAAGTGTTGCGACGATCGGTTGAATTCACCCAATATACGAGCGAGCACTTCCAGACCTTGCTCAAGGAGCAAGGCATCACTTGCAGCATGAGTCGTGCCGGCGAGGTTTGGGACAATTCGGCCATGGAAAGCTTCTTCAGTTCACTGAAGACCGAACGCACTGCCCGCAAGGTATATCTGTCCAGGGAGCAAGCGCGAGCCGACGTGTTCGATTATATCGAGCGGTTCTACAACCCGACGCGCCGACATTCGACGCTCGGCTATGTTGGCCCGATAGAGTTCGAAAACGCGCAAGAAGCTTAGGTCGGTGTCCACCGGACCGGCAGCAGCCCAAAAGGCGTTGTGCAGATTTTCGCCGAATCAAATCTATGACCGACCAGCTAAGACCCGATTTGGTGCCTTCGGGAAGCGGCCGTTTGACTCTAGGCGGGTACTGATGCCGTCAAGCCCTGACTTCTGCGAGATCCAATGCTTGCCGACAGCTCAAATTGGGATTCGCTGATTGATAGCTGGCTCATCGGGCGAGGTCAGTGTTGGATGCGCGTGTTGATCGCACGATAGCGGTGAAATATGAGCGCAAAGATTACAGCGGCGAAGCTGGACGCCGCTTGGCGAAGCACAGAGGGAACGCCCCGCACCGTTCAACTTGCCGCCTTCTGACGCCTTGATCCAGTTGCGCAGCGTCTGCCCCAGTTCGGGGCCATGGCGCTCACACGTTGCCCGTTCACCCGCCGAACGGCTCCAGCTTGAGCTTCGCCTGTATGTCCTCCCCTAGTACCTAGAACATCGTTTCCCTCCTTTGGGGCGGGCCCTGTCCATGAGGCGCTTGATTCGGTTGGTGTTTCCCCTACCTTCCGCGGTCTTGATTCTAGGCCGCCTCACCGTTACGATTAGGCCGTACAAACGTATGTTATGGGCCAATGATACGTATTGAGAGCTCGTCGGCAAGACACTCGCTGAACAGTGGTGCTCGAAGCATGTGTCGTGCTCCTCCGATGAACCTTTCTTTACGGCCGGCAGCGGCACCTCATAACCGATGCGGATTTCCCTGATCGCCACACGCTCGGACCGCGCTCTTTTTGGCGACGGCGCCATCTTCAGCGCGCCACCTGAGATGAGCGGCTCGGGCGACAACACAGCGAACGTTCTGTTCGCCGACGAGATCTCGCATTTGAAGGTGGGGCGATCCGTTCCGCGCAATCTGTTCCATCACGCCATATCTGAGCTAGGAGGCTCAAGTCATGACAGCAGCGAACACACGGCAATTGAGCACCCGCCTGATTTCTAGGCGTGGTGCGACGGCTAATCACTTGTCTCCGGCGACGCGCGTGGGCGGCACGTCCAGCCAGCTCAAGCACGGACTGAGTCCGGCGCCGATCAGTAGTTCCACATTGAAATCCCCATCGACTGACAGCGCGCTCGGGACCGTCTGACATGACAGGCCGCGAAGCGGGAGGAATTGGAAGGAAAACCATGATGAAGCAGCGCAGAATCGGAGCAGTGTCCATCATCGCGGCCACAGTGTGTTTGATGATCGGAACCACCGCTGTGGCGGAAGACCTCACGCCAGAAGGCGGCAACCGTGCCGCAAGCAAGGACGGCAGCGTTCCTGTCTATGCAGGCAAGCAGTCGCCAGACGCAGGGTGGGAGTGGGGGAAGATTCGGGGCGATTTCTGGAAGCATCGCAACGAGAAGCCGCTGTACTCAATCGATGCGTCGAACGTCGACAAGTACGCAGACAAGCTGACGCCCGGCCAAATATCGCTGATCAAGGAGAAAAAAGGCTACCGGTTGGACGTCTATCCGCCGCATCGCGAATGCCAGGTGCCGGACTTCGTCGCCCAGAACTCCAAGGCCAATCTCACGGGAGCGAAGCTCGATTCGACCGGCGAGCAACTGCAGACTGCAATGCTGCCGGGTATCGCATTTCCCCAGCCGAAGAACGGCGCTGAAGCGATCCTGAACTACCTGTATCGCTACCGCGGTGAGGGCATCGATTGGCCGAAGATGGTGAGCGTTGTCTCACCGCGTGCAGGTGGCAGCGATTGGATCGACGCGATCGCTCCGCAACTTATGTTCTATCCATGGGGCAAGGCGGGCAAAGCGACGCCGCAAGATGTCGATCAACTCAGCGCGGCAGCGTTCTTCAAGGTTGAATCTCCAGCGGCGCTGGCGGGGCAGGCGTTCGTACAGCGTCAGTATTTCAACAAGCCGTCGGAGACGTTCTACTACTTCCCGGGGCAGCGGCGTGTGCGACGGATGCCGGCCTATACGCACGACGCACCGCTTATCGGCATGGAAAACCAGTACTTGATCGATGAATCCAACATGTTCAACGGTGCCATCGATCGATTCAACTGGAAGCTCGTCGGCAAGAAGGAAATGATCGTACCGTACAACGCATTTGGCATGTACAAGTTCAAGGACAAGCTGCACGACGTTGCCACGCCTGAGGGCATCGCTGCCAACAGCAGGCGCTATGAAACGCACCGCGTCTGGATTGTGGAGGCAACGCTCAAGTCCAGCGCGCGCCACGTCGCGTCGAAGAAGGTCTTCTACCTCGACGAGGATAGCTGGCTGGCATTGGTTGGCGAGGACTACGACGCACAAGGCAAGCTGTGGAAGGTGAAGGAAAGCTACCCGATCCCGGTGTGGGAACTGGGTGGCACGTGCGACAACCAGCCGTTCGTGATGTACGACCTGAGCAACGGGCGCTACGTACTCGACCAATCGACGATTGGTCAGGGCAAGGACATTCGCTGGTATCAGCAGGTGAACGATCCGCGCTTCACGCCTGACTACTTTACCTCGGAAACACTGAGGGCGGTCAGCGAACGCTGAAGGTTGCCGCATGGGCGGGGCCGACGCAAATAGGAGGCATGCGTTGGCGTCAATTGGGTTGGGGGAAAGATGAAAACGATAAGGAATTTCCGGCAGACGACGATTTTGCTCGTCGCGCTGGGTGTAGTCACGTCAAGTGCGTATGGCTTCGATTTCACGGCGGGACCTGACGATGCCATCAAGGGTTCGCTGGTCAGCAACATCACCGCTGGTGCCGCAGTTCGGACGAAGACGCCGAGCTGCTCGTTGACCGGGGATCCGAACGCGAACGGCTGCGGCGCCGCGGCCAACGTCGATCAGTGGGGCGCCGGTGACAACGGTGACCTGAACTACAAGAAAGGGAAGCCGTTCAGCACCTACGTAAGTGCTACCAGCGAACTTCTGTTGACGATGCCTGGTCAAGGCCTCAAGTTCATGGCGCGCGGCACCGGCATGTATGACTTCATGGCCAAGAACACGGAGCGAACGCAGCTCACGAGCGACGCGCAGCAGCAGATCGTCTACAACGCGCAACTGCTCGACTTGTGGGCCCAGAAGGATTTCACGATTGCCAACCGGAACTCGCACCTGCGCCTTGGCAACCAGGTGATCAATTGGGGCGAGAGCATGTACGCCACGGGCGGCATCAACGCCACTAACTCGCTCGACTACCAGAAGCTTGTGATCCCCGGCACGCAGCTCAAGCAAGCGGTGTTGCCCGCGCCGATGTTGAGCTTCGCCGCCGATCTTTCCCACGGGGTGAGCACCGAGGCGTACTACCAGTTCATGTGGAACGGCAACCGCTTTCCGCCTGTCGGGTCGTACTGGTCGGTATCGAACGTCCTTGGCCGCGGAACCGAGCCGTTCACGGTCAATCCGAACAACTTCAACGTAAACGGTCCGAGCGCGGGAACCATCGCGGGTATGACGGGGCAGAACGCCCACGATCCGGCTACGCTCAACGCGATCAGCAACGGTCTCGTCAACGGCGAGTTTGCCAATTCGTTCGGCCTTCCCGTCTATAACAGACTGCCTTCGAAGTACAAGCCGCAGTTCGGTGTGAAGTTCAACTACGTGCCTCGCACCATCGATGCGAATTTCGCGTTCTACTACGAGAACTACACCGACAAGTCGCCGGTGCTGACCTCGTTTGCGAACAATACGCTGCAGTGGTCGAACCCCGCCAACCGTCAGCTCTTTGGCGTCAGTGCGAACTTCCCGTTGGGCCCCTGGGCGATCGGCACTGAGTTGTCGTATCGCCCCCGTGATGCCGTGGCGCTGTCGAGCTGTTATGGAGCGGGCGGTCCGCCTGACCTGAATGTGAATCCGGGCGGGGTCGACTGCCAGCAGTGGGCCGACAAGAAGAAGTTCCAGTTCGGCATCAACGGCTTGTTGGCGCTGACGCGCAGCGAGTATCCGTTCCTCAAGTGGATCGGCGCGGATTCGGGAACGTTGACGACAGAGCTCACGTGGATCTACTACCCCGGCCTGAGCTCGAGCGGCGTCACACGCACCGTCAACGGACAGCAGGTGTATCTGTTGCCCCAGGCGGGCTACCTGATCTGGCTGAACCAGAACTCCGGCGCAGGCTACCCGATCGGCATGAGCCAGGGTACGTCGAGTTCGGTGGGCACGACGATCGACTTCAACTGGACTTACGACGGCACGTTGATCCCCGGATGGCAGGTGACGCCTGGGGTGACGTTCACGGCCGGGCTCTATGGGTACACGCCGACGCTTTCGGCCAACTACCTGCAGGGTTTGAAGTCGGCAAACCTCTACATCCTGTTCAACCAGAACCCGACCAAGTGGCAGGCGGGCATCAACTACACCATGTTCTGGGGCGGCCACAACACGGTCGGCAACCCCTACTCGGATCGAAATTTCGTCGGCCTGTTCGTGACGCGGAATTTCTGACGGGGGCGCCCGCGAGAGGCGGCGCACAGGGTGCGCCGCCGGAATACCTGAAGGAGTAGTGTCGTGTTAAATCGTCTTGTCAGTGGTCTGGAAAGGACCTTCTTCGGCCACCGTGCGATCGTGCTCGCGGTGATCGGCCTGTTCACCATGGTGATGGCCGTATTCGCCGTGCAACTGCGCATGGACGCCGGTTTCGAGAAGCAGATGCCGATCGGCCATGAGTACATCCAGACGTTCCAGAAGTACCGGAACGATCTGCTGGGTGCGAACCGTATCACCGTCGTCGTGCGCGCGAAGAAGGGCTCCATCTGGACACCCGAGGGGCTGACGCGCCTGTACAAGGTGACCCAGGCGGTTACGTACCTGCCGAACGTCGACCGAATCGGAGTCCGCTCGCTCTGGACGCCGAATTCATTCGTCAATGAGATCACCGAGGAGGGCTTCCGCGCGGAGCCAATCATCTCTGGCACGATCACGCCTGATCAGTTGACGCCGGAGATCGTCGAGAGTGTGCGTCATGCGACAACGCTTGGCGGCTATATCGGCACGCTCGTCTCGCATAACGAAGACAGCGCGATGATCACCGCCGAGCTGAACGAGCGGGATAGTACGGGCAAAGTGCTCGACTATGTGGCGTTCAACCATACGCTCGAAGACAAGATCCGCAAGCCGTTCGAGGACGCTGGCTACGAGATCCAGATCATTGGTTTTGCCAAGCAGATTGGTGACATTGCCGACGGTGCAACGGCCGTGTTCGGCTTCTGCGCGATTGCGCTGCTGCTAACTGCACTCGCCGTGTACTGGTACTGCCATTCGGTGCGCTTCACGGTGCTGCTGATCGTCTGCTCGCTGTCCTCGCTGGTCTGGCAATTCGGCACGTTGAGGCTGCTGGGCTTCGGCCTGGACCCGCTGGCAGTGCTGGTGCCATTCCTGGTGTTCGCCATTGGCGTGTCTCATGGCGTGCAGCAGGTCAACTTCATCGTGCGTGAGATTGCGCACGGGCATAGCTCATTCGACGCTGCCCGCCACAGTTTTAGCGGATTGTTGATTCCGGGCGTGTTGGCACTCATCACGGCCTTTGTGTCGTTCATCACGCTGCTGCTGATTCCGATTCCGATGGTGCGTGAACTGGCGATCACGGCATCACTGGGGGTGGCCTACAAGATCGTGACCAACCTGATCCTGCTGCCGGTAGCCGCATCGTGCTTCAACTTCTCGAAGGCGTACGCCGACAAGTCGCTGTTGCGCGCACAGCAGCGCGCGAAGCCGCTGTGCGTGCTGGCGCGTGTTGCCGAACCAAAGTTCGCGGGCATTACCCTGGCGGTCACTGTGGTGGTGTTTGCGCTCTCCGCCTGGCAGAGCCGCGACCGCGTCATCGGCACACTGCAGCCGGGGGCGCCAGAGTTGCGTGAGGATGCGCGGTTCAACCTCGATGCGACGTCGATCGCGGGCAGCTATGACATGGGCCTCGACTGGCTTTCCTTCGCGATTGAGTCGAGCGGCAAGGCGTGCGACAACCCGGCAGTCGGGTTGTATGAAGACGAGTTCACGGCAGCCATGCGGACCGAGCCTGGCGTGGTGTCCGCACAGTCGTACTCGGGGATGCTGCGCACCTATAACCAAGGCTACAACGAAGACTATCCGAAGATGAACGTCGTGCCGATCGAACCGGAGAACTATGGCGCAGTGTCGGTGGACGTCGGACGCTTGAAGGGCTTCATGACGGCAGATTGCAGCATGACCGCCGTTCACTTGTTCCTGACGGATCACAAAGCGACGACGATCAACAGAATTCT
Source organism: Cupriavidus sp. SHE (assembly GCF_000812445.1). Classification (NCBI taxonomy): domain Bacteria; kingdom Pseudomonadati; phylum Pseudomonadota; class Betaproteobacteria; order Burkholderiales; family Burkholderiaceae; genus Cupriavidus; species Cupriavidus sp. SHE. The sequence goes on from NZ_JWMB01000015.1 coordinate 95,211, forward strand.
TGGCGACGTCAAGCAATACCGTGCGTCGCATCCCTTCCCAGGCATCAGCATCCGTCTCGCGGCGGGTAACGCAGGCGTGCTTGCCGCCACCAATGACGAGGTGGAGAAGAGCGAACTGCCGATGATGCTGTACGTGTACGCAGCCATCGTGATCCTCGTGTTCCTTGCCTATCGAGACTGGCGCGCGATGCTGGCCTGCTGCGTGCCGCTGTCGGTAGCCACCTTCATCGGCTACTGGTTCATGAAGGAATTGAAGATCGGCCTGACGGTTGCCACGCTGCCCGTCATGGTGTTGGCGGTGGGTATTGGCGTCGACTACGCCTTCTATATCTACAACCGGCTGCAAGCGCACCTAGCCGGTGGGCAGAACATCGTCAAAGCCGTGGAGCACGCGATGCTCGAAGTCGGCGTGGCGACGATTTTTACCGCCATCACGCTGGCGATCGGCGTGGCGACGTGGAGTTTTTCGGCGCTCAAGTTCCAGGCGGACATGGGCAAGCTGCTGGCCTTCATGTTCCTTGTCAACCTGCTGATGGCGATGACTGCGTTGCCCGCACTCGCGTCCGTGCTCGAACGCTGGTTCCCCCGCCGCCAGCCAGCACGCGCGCCCGGCCTCTTCAGCCACTGATGCGCGAGAGCGTCATTATAGAGACTCAACCATGAAAAGAACTCTCGTTGCCATCATTGCGCTCTGCGGGGCCGCCGCGGTACAGGCGCAATCCGCCCAACTCGCTCAATCCGCTCACTCCAAGGGAGGGGTTGCGTCGTGGACCACCAAGCCTGCACATACGTGGGCCGCTGCGACTCACATGACGCTGTTGGACGCAACGCGTGCTGGCAAACGCATCGTCGCTGTGGGAGAGCACGGAATCGTTCTGCTGTCGGACGATGAAGGCAAGACCTATCGGCAGGCGCTTAGCGTGCCGCTCTCCGCCACGCTGTCTGCCGTCACCTTTGCTGATGACAAGCACGGCTGGGTGGTCGGGCAGTGGGGCGCGATTCTTGCTACCAGCGATGGTGGTGAAACTTGGACCACGCAGCGCATGGACACGACGGTTGACCAGCCGTTGTTCTCCGTGCTCTTTACGAACGACCACGACGGTATTGCGGTCGGCCTGTGGTCATTGATGCTCCAGACCCACGATGGCGGCAAGACGTGGACCAAGGTGACGCTGCCGAAGCCGCCGGACGGCGGCAAAACCGACCGCAACCTGTACCACGTGTTCGCTGATCGCCAGGGCACGCTCTACATCTCTGCAGAGCAGGGGATCGTGCTCAAGTCGATCGACGGGGGCGCGGACTGGAGCTACCTTGCAACGGGCAGCAAAGGCTCGTTGTGGTCGGGTGTTGCCATGCCCGATGGCCGGATCGTCGTTGGCGGGCTGCTAGGTAGCCTGTTCCAGAGCAGCGACAGTGGTGTGAGCTGGTCTCCGCTGAAAGCGGAAACAAAGAGTTCCATCACCAGTCTCGTCGCCGCCGGTAGCGTACTGATTGCTGTCGGACTGGATGGACTGGTCATGCAGCAGCGCGCCAACGGCGCGCCGTTCGAGGTGGCTCAGCGTCCGGATCGGGCTGCGCTGACCGCAGTTGTGATCGATGCAGGTGGAAAGCCGATTTTGTTCTCGAATGACGGCGCGCTGGCTGGGCCCTAAGCAGGTCTGTCGCCGCGTCGTTGACAGCGGGCAAGGTATCGATGGCCAAAAGTGTTGCCGGGGCACTTTCGGATCTTAACGTGTTGTCGCCATCATCGGCGCGGGGCTAGCTGAGCTGGCGGCCCTACGGATCGGACGTGCGCCAGGTGCGAATCATTCGTTGTGGGAGCGCTGGCGTCTCCTAGTTCCCGGTCATGCGGTTTCCTATGAGGTATTTCGATGCCGTGTCGGTACGGCATCATTTTTATTCTAAGAACGCGGGTTCTCTGCTCTTATCCGCTCTTTCGTTTGATGCGTGGAGGATGCCAGTCATTCGGCGCTCGGGAGGTGCGCAACCGCGTGCCGGATGCTCATACAACCACGATCTCGGGAGAGGCGCGGTTTCCGAACAGGTGGCCGGTAGACGTATCAGTCCAGCCGGCAAAATGCCTTTGCCCTACGCTACATTGCTTGTGGCAACGCGCCCCTGCGCGATGCGAGCCGTCATCGCCATCATCAGCTCGAATACGCGGTCCACGCTCACAGGTTGATTCTGCGCACCAAACTTCAGCACCGTCGCACCGTCCACTAGTGCTGTGATGAGTGTTGAGCGAGCGAGGCACTCGCGCGCGGTCGCCGACGGATCGATCTCCCGAATGAGATCGACGTAGATTCTCGGGTAGGTGGCGTAGCTGCTTGCCACAACTTCACGCGTGGTATCCGAATGCTGGGCCAGCGCGAACATCTCTGACCAGAGTCGATACACCATAGGATCACAGGATTCCTTGAAGCACTGCGCGGCGATTTCGCACACCCGTGTCAGTGCTGGTTTGCCGCTCGGCTTGCCAATCTCCGCGTAACGGTCCATAAAAGCTTGCCCCAGCGCGCCAACTGTTGTGCGAACCAGGTCATCATAGGTTGGGAAATAGTTCTGCAGCGCCGATGGCAGGATGCCAAGCTCTCTCGCCACCCGCGCCAAGGTGAAATTCGCATAACCTTCCGTCGCCAACAGATTGGCGGCGGTGGAGATGATCTCGTTGATCTTGATTTCTCTGCGCTTCCCTTGGGCCGTTGGCCGGTAATAGATTGCGTCTTCAGTCGACTGCCGTGCCCGTAGATCTGGTAGCCCTGGCTGAAGGTATCCATCAGACCGCAGGCCGTCGATCTGAGGGTCGCTGCTGACGTGAGCGTCACGAGTACGCGAACGGCGAAGAGGCGCCTCGCCTTCCAGCATCTGTGCCGAAGCGCTAACAACCATCTTTACCGCGCGCTTCGTCAAGCGAACGAACTCGATATAGTCTCTTCCCGGGTATTCGCCGTGGGAGGCGACCATCGCCATTCCATCCATCTGCGCGCCGATCACCGCGGCACGCACCTGGCACTCTTCACTAGTCAACGTCGGGTGAAGTTCTGACAGCAATTTCGCAAAGAGGCCTCGAAACTGCGTCTGCATATCGTTCAGCAGTTCCGCAACATAGGTTTCATGCCAAGCGAAAGCCCAGATCTCAACCATAAACTTCGGCAGATCGGTCTCGTTAATGTTCTGAAAAATACGATTGATCAGGGTGGTGCAACGTTGCGCGGCGCCGATACCCGGGCGACTCGCGATCGCCGTGTAGTCCCCCATCATTTGGCTCACGTATGTCAGGAGCGCAGCGCGTAGCAATTCTTCGTTTGTTCGAAAATAGTATTGAAGATTTCCATGTGTGATGCCAACGCGATCTGCTACGCGGCGCGTCGCGAACCCGGCATAGCCATCCTCCTGAAAGACTTGGCGAGCGGCACCAATAATCTCCCGAATGCGCTGTTCTCGATTTCGTCGTGGTGCCGGCTGCATGTCGGGCTTTGCTTCCTCGGAATAGTTAGGGATTGCTTGCTTGACCGCTCTCTGTTGCACGTCGGTTCTCCTGGAACTCACGCAAGAAGATTCCAGATTATAGGCCAGCCCGACGGGAAAACAGAACGGCGCTAGCCCGGCTGGCGGTTTGCCATGGGACATGAAGGTGCCGCGTGGGTAGAGTCCACTTCCTAATTTGCAGCGAAGGAGAACCAATCATGTTGGACAACGTCCATGCCGAGCCGACCTACCAGATCGCATGACATCCTCGCTAGCAAAACCGGCGCAGTGATGGCGCGCACCATCCGCAAGGCGTTTTTGTCCGGCAGTTTGCCAAAACTGCTGTGCTTCACCAGCGCGATCAACCGCGTGGTCGAAATTTTCCAATCTATCAGCGCCGACGCCGACGCCGACGGCGGTTTCGCGCCCATCAAATAGAGCCCCACTCAAACCAACGGAGGTCTAAGTCCGGCGGCCGTTCAAGTGGCCGCAGCGACCTATCTTGCTGCCAATGTCCACACCACCTTTGAAGGCGGGCGCGAGATCTGGGAACCCAAGTGGAGGATGACCGTAAGGTTGGTGTTTTCCCCTACCTTTTGCCGCCTTGTTTCTAGGCCGCTTAAACATTAAAATTAGGCCGTCGATACGTATTTTATGGGCCAGCGATACATATCACGAGATGGCTGGGGAGGCTGCAGGACGAGGTCACAGCCGCGGGAGATCTACTTGTTTGCTATGGCTCCCGAGGGAGGCCGCGCAATGTGGGGTATCCGTCGTTGTCCAGCTAGCCGGAGGTGCGCGCCGCAGTTCAGTTGCCGCATTCGCCAGCAATCAGCCCGCAGCCCGCAGCCCGTACATTGTTCATGTTTGATGAACTCAGGCATCGACGCATCCGCAGTGAGCAATACGTGCGCAGGTTTGCAGTCGACGTGCAATGGCACACACGAAAAATCACGACATTCATGGCAGTCACGGAAACACCATGGCAGAAAAATCCTCTCTAGATAGTTCAGCCAACCTGCCGCGCAGGCGATGGCTCAAACGCGCTGGCATTGCGGCCGCCGCAAGCAGTTTGGCCCTCGGCGTCCGGCAGGCGAATGCTGGTGCAGCTAAGGCCGAACAGAAATCGGATGATGTTCTTGACGTCGTCATCATCGGCGCGGGGCTGGCGGGCCTGACTGCTGCACGTGACCTGCAAGCGGCTGGCTGCAACTCTTTCTTGGTCTTGGAGGCACGAGACCGAGTAGGCGGGCGGACTCTCAACTACAACATCGAAGGCGGCTACGTATCAGAAGTTGGCGGCCAGTGGATCGGACCCGGTCAGACCGCCGTGGCGGATCTCGCCCGCCAACTGGAGGTCGGTACGTTCCCAACCTACTACGATGGCAAGACGGTCATGCTGGGCGGCGATGGCCGGGTGGAAATCGATCTGAAAGGGACGGTTGGCACGGACGAGGCGATCAGCGGAAAGCTTAGCAAGCTGTCGCGCGACGTGTCCTCGGGTGCCCCTTGGAAATCTCCGAAAGTTGGTGAACTAGACAAGCTTTCGGTGGGTGATTGGCTGGCCAATCAGAACATCAAGCCAGAAGATCAGATCGGTTGGAACTCAAGCATCGGCCTTTCCGGCGGGGCAATGCCAGCGAAGATGGGGCTCTTGCACTTCCTGTCAATGATCAACTCAGCGAACTGCGACTACTCGCAGCTCGACAGCATCAAGCACAGCGCGCAGGAGACGCGGTTCATCGGTGGTTCGCAAATCTTGAGCATCAAAATGGCGCAGCAACTGGGCGAAAAGATGCGCTTGTCGACGCCGGTGCGCCAGATTTCCGGCTGGGATCAAGATGTCGTCACACTGCATACGGACTACGGCGAATTACGTGCCCGAAAAGTCATTATGGCCATCCATCCTGCGCTGTGTCACCAGGTGCAGTTCGACCCGCCACTCCCGGAAAAGCGCGCCGCTTTGCAACGTGCCTGGCCCGCGCACTCACCCGCGCGTAAGACGGCCATGGTCTACCACCGTCCGTTCTGGCGTGACAAGGGTCTGAATGGACACATCTTCCAGGCCAACGGGCCCATTATCTGGGCCTACGACAATTCGCCTCCGGGTGGAGAAATCGGCGTCATCAATGCATTCACCTTGAATGCGACGCTGCCCTCGGAGTTGAAGGAGGCGCAACGCGTACAGGCCGAGATCTATGCGCAAGCCTTCGGCCGCGAAGCGCTGACCCCTATTGCGTACCACGACAAGGATTGGGGGCTGGACGATCCCTGGACGATCACCTGTGTTTCCGCCATCCCCCCTGGCTTCTGGAGTACTCATGGCGACGCCTTGCGTCCGCCCTGCGGCAATCTGATCTGGTCGGGTACGGAAACAGCCGATATTTGGGCGGGCTACATGGATGGAGCGGTGCGCTCGGGCCATCAGGCGTCTCTCCAGGTGCTCAATGCACTGCGTCGAGCATAAGGAGGCGGACATGAAGAAACGTATCTGGATTGGCGTTGCCGCCCTCACCGCCGCTCTGGCGCTGGCTTTCCTCGGCCCCGATCTGCTCGATCTCTATCGTCTGGATCGCTATATTGACGCATCAGCCAAGACGTACCAAGCCGACGGAGGCCCGTGGCCACACGTGAACGACATCTGCTTCAACTGCCACGGGGTCAAAGGCAATTCGCGTCATCAGCGCTATCCGAGCCTAGCGGGGCAGCCAGCCGCCTATCTGGAAACGCAGCTCAGAAATTTTGCAACCGGTGCGCGACGCAATCCGAACATGGGGCCGTTGTCGATGACGATGGATGATGCGCAGATCAAACACTTGGCGGATTACTTCTCCAAAGTGACGCCCATCGAGAACCGCTATTTCAAGCCGGATCCGCAATTGCGCGGAAAGGGGCAGCAATTGGTGGCGGACGGAAATTGCGCGGCATGCCACGGGGCGCAACTGATGGGGCATGACCAATTTCCACGTCTGGCCGGCCAAGGCTATGACTACATCTTGGCGCAGTTTGACGGGTTCGCCTCCGGTACACGCAATGAACCAACCGGCGTGATGAAGCGCATTGCTGAAGGCGCTTCAGTAGAAGACCGCAAGGCGATCGCCAGCTATCTCGCGAGCCTCGAACCGAAACAGCGTTAGCGTATCAAGTGGAATTGATCATTGGTATTGGAGTTGAATCATGGGAGCGCACGCAGAGCAGGGGAGGTCGCGTGAGCAGGGCTGCTCCCTACTGACATCGTTACTAGGAGAAACATAATGAATCACACCTCGCGAAACGTGATGCGCTTCACCGCATGGAGTGCCATCATCGGCGGCATTCTGGCTTACGCAACAGTCGTTCTGTCGACGATGGTGACCGGCCCGGATACCGGCATGGTGCTTCACGGCGCAATGATGCTGGCGTTGCCGGCTGACACGCGCGACCTCTTCCGCATGTCCATGCTCGCGGACGTGTTTGGCTTTTATCTGGCGGTTCTCGTCATTGGCGGATATTTCCTCCACGCCTTTCGAGAGGAATTGGGCGGGCTCGGCAACATGATGACGCTCGCTATCGGACTCTATGTTGTGCTGGGGATCAGCGGAGCGGCCATGCAACTGGCGATCTATCACCCGCTCGCCCATCTGTATGCGGGGGGAGACGATGCTACGAGAGCCGCAGCGGCTACCGCATGGACGACCGTCGCTAATTTGACTCAGAACGGATTGTGGTGGTGCGAGGGGCCCGTCGTGCTGTTCTGGGCGCCCATTGCGGCGAACCACCTGAAGAAAGCTGGTTGGAAAGGAGCGATCCTCCTCAAGATCGTCGGCTGGGCTTTTGGGCTGATCTTCCTGTTCGGCTTTTTCCCTGGCCTCGAAACACTCACGACCACTATCGAGATGGTTGCCGTGCTCATCTTGCCTTTGTGGATGATGTGGTTCGGTTGGCAGTTGTTGCGGCGCGTGGGAAAGCCCGTCGAAGCGAGCCTCGTTGCCGTTGGGTAATGGCGGCGCGGCAGCCGGCCAATACCAAACGCCCGCGGTACCTGCATGACGGCCTTGGCATCAGGACGCCTCGCCCATGCCGGAGAGCGGGCCGAAGATGCTCGATTCTGGATCCGAGATGGGGATGGCTTGCCGGTCCCGACCGAGCACCAAGGGCGAGATCTGCATTTCGATGCCTCAGGTAATGGCCCGTTACTGGCAACGCGCGGAGGATACCGGGGAGGTATTCTGTCCGAATGGACACCTGCGTACAGGTGACGTTGGCACCGTGGTGGGTCTACGTGCATTACCTGCATTGGCGTTAGTGGCTAAAGCGCAATAACAAGGTAGCCCGTGTAAAGGCTTTCCATGAGAGCCTTTATGCGAGAGCGTCAATGCGCAGCATGAGCTTGCGAGGCTCGAAAAAAGATCCTGCGAATCCCGCGGGGAAGCTTATGCACGCGCATGGGTAGGTGTGTCGGCGGCGGGGTGTCGACTCTTCGCCCCGGCGCTCTCGACCTCTTCGGCGAAAGCCGTTTTTTTCCAAGGCGGCTGGATATAAAGGCCGGACAAGGCCTCCGAAAATCGGAAACGCTGTTCGTCGCCCAGAATCCACGCAAATCTGAAGCTGCGCTGCTCAACCGACTCATGGCACGTTGGCCAGCCGACCGTCCGTTCACTGAGCCAAGGAGTTGCTTGGACGTCCAGGTGCAGATGCAGACGAACGAGGCTCATGGCCGAGAACTGCCTGTGGTAACTCGGAACCCGTGAGCCTAGGTTGGGGCGGGGCGTCCCTAGCCGGCGACCGGCATTGGGCGGGAGTTATATCCCGCCCTATCGCAACGGCGACGTCGGCGAAAATCGTCGAGCAGCGCTCGCGAGAACAGGCGCTGCGCTCCAATAGGAGGCGCAGCGAAGGCGTCTCCAAACGCGATCTGTGCAATGATTTTAGCGAGGGGCCTGACCGCAATCCGGTGTGAAGTGGCAACGGCCATGGAATTCACGCGATTCGACGAACTCGAAGGGTGCTCCTGCCATACCCCCCGAAAGGGTGGCGACGGCTGACCTCATTTGCCGGTATTTTCCCTCATGCGCAAAACTCGACGGCCTGCTGCCGTTGATCTGGAGACATTGTGGGTTTGAAGGCGTGGTTTCAGAGAGTCGCTCCAAAGCTCGACCCTCGCAGCATTGACTTCCGCGGAGGAAATACTACGTTCCTGGCGGCGCCCTATATCGGCGGCCTCATGACGCTCTGCATTATCGCCGCGGGAGCACTTGCATCGTTCTTTGCGGACCAGATCAAGGCAAGCATGACCTGGCCGCTTTGCAAGGAGAATTTCCCGGCCAACGTGGTGGCCTTTTGGCTGCTCTCGATTTTGAGCGGAGTCTTGTTCTCCGGCTCGCAGTGGGCACAGGCCCGCCGCGCGAAAGAGGTCAGCGACTCCGTCAATCATGCGTAAGCGCCGAATGTACCCCACGTAGCTTCGGCGGCCAGAATGGCTCAGGATTGTGCCCACGATTTTTTTCGTGGGCACAATTTATGGACACTGGCGATTTTGACTTTCTGCCGCTGCAAGTCACGCATGTTGGCAAGAATGGGAAGCGCAGCTACGACAGGAATGGCAAACGACGGCTGATCGCGGCGTGCTTGGAGCCCAATGTTTCGGTGGCAAGCATGGCGATGCGAGCTCAGGTCAACGCGAATCAGTTGTGGCGCTGGATCAGGCAGCACCGAGCCGAGGAAGCAGGCCACATCAGCACGGATGTTGGGACAAAGACAGCGATGCCGGCAGCCTTCGTTGCAGTTGTCGAGGGCCGGGACGATTTCCGCTCCAGTCATCCGTTGCAGCCACCGGTGCGGGAGTCGGTTCCGGCCTGCACCCAGCAACCCTCAACGCCGTTGGCTCGTCTATCGGCTCGCTTGCCAAACGGCGTGAGTGTTGAGCTCGAATGCGCAGCACATGACGCTGCGCTGGTTACCGCGATGGTCGACGCACTGAGCCGCTGCCATGTTTCGACTTGACGCTGATCTGCGAGTCTACCTGCATCGTGAGGCCGTGGATTTCCGTCTCGGCATCAATGGTCTGGTCGCCATGGTTGAGCAGTCGATGCAACTCGATCCGTTCGGACGGGCAGTGTTCGCATTTCACAACCGCAAGGCCAATCGCGTCAAGTTGCTGCTGTGGGATCGGAACGGATTCTGGTTGCTTCTGAAGCGACTGGAGAAGGACCGATTCGCCTGGCCCCGTAGGCAACAGTCGGTCATCGTTCTGACGACCGAGCAATTGCACTGGCTGCTCGATGGCATCGACATCGAGGCTGTGCGCCGGCATCCAGCTATACGCGCAATCAGTGGGAATATCTGAAGCGCTATGTTGTCGACGGACGGGCACCCATCGACAACAACGTCATCGAACGCGACGCCAGGCCCTTCTGTACGAGACGCAAATCGTGGCTCTTCAGTGACACCGAGGCGGGAGCGAAAGCAAGCGCCATGGTCTACAGCTTGGTACTGACGTGCCGTGCCTGCGACGTCGAGCCTTACGCCTACCTATCTGCGTCATGTGCTGACCGAACTACCGCAGCGCGAGTCCGACGCCGATATCAGCGATCTGCTGCCGTTTAACTTTGCCCGCAGCCAATCGCGGGGCAGCACCACATAACAGGCTGATCGACGGGCGCACGCCCAATTCGCCACTCAACACTCAGACACGGACTCCGCTGGCCTTCGCGACCACCGCAGTGTGGCTGCACTCGCCCGTATCCTGCAAGGAGTAGCGACCACCGGATTCAGTGTGCGAGAAACAGCGCTTACAATCATGCGATTGCCAGGCTTTCAACACTACCGGCCGAGAGTTTCCTGCCAGCCTATCAGGTGGCATTCCAGCAAGCGGGCCTCAACGCGTTTCTCGCGCTGCAGCAGATCTCCGACCAAAAAGAGAAGTTGGTTGTCATCGACTTTGCGATCCGAAACGTATTGGAGTCGATTGTGCAGACCGCGAGAAGTTTCGATGGGGCAAGGCCCGAGACGCAGTACTCCGGGAGCCTGATGCTGTTTCGACCAAGTCTTGTCGACATTGAAACCAAGACGCCGGTCTTTCAGTTTGATGGCTACGATGAGCGCCAGCTTGCGGGCTATCTGGAGCTGATGCCCGAGCTTTCGACGAGCAAGGAGCGCGCATTTGTCCCGCTCGTGCTGCCAGTCCACAAAGAGACAAAAAAGATGATGGACTATGAAGGCAAGGAGCGTTTCCGGGTCCTTCCAGGCGCACCATGGGCGTACCCATCTCAAGAGCGTCGGTGCAGAGGGGGCGCTCTCGACCATTACGCCGTACGGCCTGCCCCAAAAATGGTCCCGAGCAGTGCACGATCATCCCTCGGATGTCGATGGTTTTCTCTACATGTCTCGACACGTGAATACAGAAGAGGCGCTGGTGGTCTTTGAGCGCGCAAGGAAGAAACTGACGCTTAAAGATGCGGTAAGTTTTCTGGATTACCCTCATGCCGCTCGCGTGATGAAAAGCTTCAACATCCATCCTTTTTGAAGCGTGGACGGAGGCCGCTACCCAAGGGCCATGCGACATGGATGGGCCCAGAAGCAGGCAATTGCAACGCTTCCGTACTATGACGCCAGAAGAATACAGCGCCTTTCTGAAGAAGGCCTTCGATTCCTATCTCAAAGTCAGGCAGAGCACTGACTGTCTGGATCGAAACTATCTCCCATTTGACGCAGTGGAATTGGATGGCCCCCGATGGCGTGCGATGGGGGACGTGCTGATTGAAGATGAACTGCGGGCGCTGACAAACAACATGAACGCGTGGCTCGGCACGCTCAAGCGATGGCATGCCTGGTTGATCGTCGCGCGCGAATACGCCGAGGATGATCGGTGGGAACCCGCGCATGAGTTCCTCGGAACTATCGCGACCTATTGCCTGTTTCAGCCAAGCGCGATCCGCGATGCCTTCACGTTCGTGGTGACGAACGGCTTGCACCAGGTCTGTCTTGCGACCGACGCAGGCTACGAGGATCGTCTGCCTCTGGATCAAGCGCCCTGGGACAAGCCCACCTATCCGACGCGCAGAAAGAAGGAAGACCAACTGGCAAAGATTGCGGGGAGATGGCCCGAGGGCAATCTGCTGCTGGCGGGCCTGCGGCAGCTGGATGACAAGGCCACGCGCGATGCAACCTCAGATTTCCGCAATCGCGCAAGTCACAGCATCGCTCCCCACTTTTCCAGAGGATTCACACGTATGGTGACCCGGTCGGTTGTGCAGGCCACACGTATGGAGGAATGCGGTGGCGGCTACTTCAATGGCGTCTTTGTCCCTGGCAAGGTTGGCGTCAGCTACGGATTTGGGGGGCGGGGCCGCTGAATCTCGACCATGTGTTTGAAATCAACCTGAAGCAGTTCGACATCGCGGTCAGCTGCTTCGAGCACTATATCGCCCTCTTGATGGCGACCACTGGCGCTCGGCAAACCGCGTGACACAGCGCATCGCTTTAGGGCTTGGGTTAGCGCTGACGTCGCCGAGCAAGGCTGTGCGATTCAGATGGTGGACGGCAAGTAGCCTGGTTGACCACACTGACGCTTGCTTGGCTGGCCAGCTGGCCCCTACTTGCGGACGTAGGACGCGCGTCGCATTTCGAAGGCCTGTGGGGTGTGGTCCGGATGCGCTCGGGCCGCCCGTCGATGCTACGAAAGAGGCGCGCGCTACGGAATCAGCACCAAGTTCGATGGGCACGAGGCCCTGCAAAATGGCAGGCATGGCTGCGCACGACGTATGGCAGACCGACCAGGGGCCGGTGAGCATGACTTGGCACGGCCATAGAAGCTGCTCCCTCGTTTTCTTTATGACCGGCTAAGTCGCTCGGATGCCTTCTGAAGATGCAGACACTGTTATCTCGATGGATGGCAGATATATACCGTGATCGATTCGTTGATGCCACAATTGTTCGAAGGCGGCCGTCGACGTGGGCTGCTTCGATCAGACATGACATGGACGGGTATAAGGACGACGTGTAGATCGCAACGCGGCAGTTTTCCATGCGACTGTGTTGCTGCAAAGGCGAGGCGGGAAGTCCCCCTATCCACAGCGGAGTCGGATCAGCCGATTGGTATCCGAGCCGAGTGCTCAGCTATGCGTGCCCCGGTAATCGGAACCTGGTGCCTCTGGCCACCCGCCGCCCAGCGCCCGATAAAGCTGGACCGTGGCGAGGGCCTGCCCCGTCTGCGCCTGCAGCACTTCATCTTCTCGCTGTAGTGCGCCAATGCGGGCATCGAGCACGTCCTGGAGCGTGCGCCGCCCACCTTCGTATAGCCGCTGCGCCTGGTCAGCATTGCGCTGGGCAATAGCAAGGGTGCCTTCAAGCCGCTCGCTCCGTTGGTCAAGGCCATGGCGAACGCCGTAGGCGCTGTCTACCTCTTCCAGCGTGCGCAGCATAGTCTTATCGTGCTCGGCCAGTGCAGCTTGCAGCCGGGCATCGTTGGCCGCGATATTCGAGCGGATCCGCCCGGCGTTGAACAGCGGTAGGTCGACGCCGGCGCTCAGCAGCCCGCCGGTACCGCTGAGTGCGGGCACCCCGTCGACGCGGATGCGCCCATCCAGGCCGATGAAGCTGAGGTAGAAGCGCGGCAACAGATCGGCCTTGGCGCTGCCGAGCCTGGCTGCCTGCGCGCGCAGTAGGGCGGCGGTGGCGCGCACGTCGGGTCGACGCTCGAGCACGATCGACGGCAACTCGCCAGCGGGCACCGGTGGCACGCGGAAGGCCGCGGGCGCGGGCAGGGCCTCGGCTGACTGCGCCACCTTGCCCTCCAGTGCGGCCAGTCGACGCTGGCGTACCTCGATCTGACTGGTCAGCAGAGGTCGCTCCGCTTGACGCGCGGCGATCTGTTCGCGCACGCGCTCCACGTCGTAAGCCAGGGCCTGTCCGGCTCGAAAGCGCGCCTCCGTATAGCGCTGCAGCGCGCCCAGTGTGACCAGGCTGCGGTCGAGCAAGGCGAGCCGCCGCTGCAGGCCCTGCGCTTCCAGGTAGTTTTGTGCAACGTCGGCGGCGATGGCCAGGTGCACGCCGCGCCATTGCTCCTCGGCGGCCTGTGCCAGCGCCGCCGCCGCGGCGGCATCGCTGGCGCGCCGCCCGAAGACGTCGACCTCCCAGGACGCGCTCAGGCCAACGGCATAGGCTTCGAGGGTCGGCAAGCTATCCGGCGTCGGCGAAGGGCTGCGCAGGTCGCCCTCACCGCGCGCGGCGCCGGCCAGTGCGGCTACCGTGGGATATCGCGCCGAGTCGGCCACGGCTGCCATGGCACGGGCTTCCAGCACACGCGCCCGGGCCACCCGCAGGTCGGTGTTGGCGCGCAGCGCCGCGTCGATACGGCGGGTCAGGTCGGGGTCTTGCCAGTCCTGCCACCAACGCCCGAGGTCAGCCTGCGTGCCATCCGACGGCGGCACCATTTGGAAAGTGGCCGGCGTCGAGAGGGCGGGCGGTACATCTACGCTCACCGCGGTGCAGGCCGCCAGCATCACTGAGGCGGCAGATAGCACGGCAGCGCACAGGGGGAATCCAGTCCTCTTCTGTTTCACATCCTTGCTCCGATTCATGTCTGGGCCCTGCTGCTTTTAGCCTTGCTGTGCGAGCATGGCCCGAAAGCGCGTGAGCGCCAACGTCAGGAAGATTCCTCCGGCCGCCGTGACACCCAGCAGTTGCGGCCAGACCACGTCAACGCCTGCGCCCCGGAACAGGATTGCCTGCGTCAGCGTGACGAACTGCGTGGTGGGCAGCAACTGCACCACCGGCTGCATGGCGGCCGGCATGCTCTGCACCGGCGTGGCCGCGCCCGACAGAAGGTAGGCAACGGCGTAGGTCGGCACGGCCAGCAAGCCGAACTGCGGCATGGCCGGCGCCAGCGTGGCCAACCACATCCCCAGGGCCGTCACCGAGAACAGATACAGCGCGGTGCTGAGCGCGAACAGTGCCATCGATCCCTGCAGCGGAACCTGCAGCCATAGATTTACCACCAGCCATAGGGACAACAGGGAGACGAGAAAGATGACCGAGCCATTGGCGATGATCTTGGCGGCAGCGATTTCGCTGGCGCGCACCGGCATGACCAGCAGGTGCTCGATGGTGCCGTGCTCGCGCTCGCGGATCACGGCCGCACCCACCAGGATGATCGATAGCACCGTGATGTTGACCACGATCTGCATGGTCGAGGTGAACCAGTAGGATTCCGTATTCGGGTTGAACAGGACACGCGGCACGGCAATGGCTGGTAGTTGCGCCTGAATGTCGTGCGCGCGCAAGAAGGCGAGCGTCTCGCTGGTGAAGATCTCCTGCAGGTACGCGGTGCCCAGTCCGGCCTGCGTCATCGCAGTGGCGTCTACCAGCACTTGCAAGGCGGGCGCGCGGCCTGCCAGCACGTCGGCTTCGAAGCGCGGCGGGATCTCGATCGCGAATATGTAGCGGCCGCGGTTGAGCTCGGCATCGATATCGCGCCGGTCGATGTCGACCGGCGGCTTGAAGTAGGGCGGCTGGATGGCGTCGCGAAGGCGGCGCGAGAGGGCCGAATGATCGCCGTCGACGATGGCCACAGAGGCATTCGACACCTCGGCTTTGATCCCCTTGGCCACGGAATAGACCGCGAGGGTGAAGGCGAAGACGATCAGGATCATCAGCGTCGCATCGCTGAACAGGCTGAAGATTTCCTTGCGGCTGAGCCGCGCGACGTTCTTGAGCCATTGCCCCATCGCTTAAGCCTCCTGCTTGCGCAACAGGCATCGCGCACCGCCCAGGTAGGCCAACGCGAAGCCGAGCAGCGCCAGGTACATGGTGCCGAAGCTGTCCGCGCCCAACCCCTTGGTAAAGCTGCCCAGGCTGATGAGCTGGAACCAGGAGGAAGGGAAGCCCAGCCCGACCCAATAGCCGCTGCCAGTCAGCGTGGAGACGGGATAAAGCAGGCCGGAGAAGTTGACCGAGGGAATCAGGCACAGGATGGCGGCGCCAAAGATCGCGGCGACCTGCGAGCGCACGAACGTCGACATCATCAAGCCCAGGCCGGTCGAGGCCAGAATGAACAGCAACGCGCCGAGCGACAGGGCGAGGAAGGACCCCTTGAGCGGTACCTGCAGCAGCGTGACGGTCAGGGCCACCAGCGCCAGATAGGCCAGCATGGCTAGGCCGACGTAGGGCAACTGCTTGCCCACTAGGTACTCGCCTACGCTTGCCGGCGAGGCGTAGAGATTGGTGATGGAGCCCATCTCCTTTTCGCGCACCACACCCAGCGCCGTCAGCATGGTGGGAATCAGGATCAGCGCTAGCATGATGATGCCCGGGGTGATGGCATAGATGCTGCGAAATTGCTCGTTGTAGACGAAGCGTGTTTCTACCCTTAACGGCAGGGCGGGGGCCACCACAGGCAGCGTGCGTGCGCGTGCCTGCGCGAAGCCCAACAGCGTGGCGTTGACATAGCTACGCACGATGGCGCCAGGGAAGGGACTGGAGCCATCGATATGAAAGGCTACCTCGGGACGGCGCCCGGCCAGGAGGTCGCGACCGAAGCCCGAGGGGATCTCTACGACCAGCGATGCGCTGGCGGCGCGCAGCACATACCGCGCCTGTGTTTCATCGTACGCACTGCCCGCCGGCACGAAATAGCGTGAGCCGGCGAACTGCTCGAGCAGTTCGCGGCTGGCCAGGCTCTGGTCGCGATCGAGCACGGCAAAGCGTACATTTTCCACGTCAAAGGACACGCTCCAGGCCGCCGCCAACAGCAGGACGATCGGTCCGATGATGGCGAAGGCGAGCCGTAGCTTGTCGCGCGCCAGCTCGATGGACTCGCGTCGGGCGAAGGCCCAGATGCGGGCCAGGGGCGCCGCGACGACACGGCGAGGCGGCGGCTCCATGCCGCCACCTGGGGTTTGAATGCTGCCCGCCGGTCGCTTCGCCTGGGATTGTGCAGCGGAAGGCGTAGGGGTGGGTGCCGGCGGCGCGGCGGCCTTGGACTCGGCCTCTTCCAGGTAGGCGACGAAGGCATCCTCCAGCGTGTTGGCATGGCGCCGTTGGCGCAGATCCTCCGGTGTGCCGACCGCGAGCACGCGGCCGCGGTGCATGAAGGATATCCGGTCGCAGCGGGCGGCCTCGTTCATGAAATGGGTGGAAACGAAGATGGTCACGCGCTGCTCGCGCGACAGCTTTGCCAGGTGGCGCCAGAACATGTCGCGCGCGCCAGGGTCGACCCCGGAGGTTGGCTCGTCCAGGATCAGCACCTCAGGGCCGTGCAGACAGGCTGCAGCAAGTTGCAGCCGCTGGCGGATGCCCAGCGACAGGGCGGCCGGGCGTTCGTCGGCGTAAGGCGCCAGCTCGAATCCGGCCAGCGCCTGCGCGACCGCATCGCGGGCCTGCTCACCTTCCATGCGGTAGAGACGGGCATGTAGGTCCAGGTTCTGCTGCACCGACAGTTCCTCATATAGCGAGAAGGACTGGGACATATACCCGACGCGCATGCGGGTGCGCATGTCGGTGGCATCGATCGGCTTGCCCAGCAGCCGGGCGGTGCCGCTGGTGACGTCGAGGAGGCCAGTCAGCATCTTCATGGTGGTGGTCTTGCCGCAGCCGTTGGAGCCGAGGAAGCCGAAGATCTCACTGCGCTCGATGCGGAAGCTGACATGATCGACGGCGACGAAGTCGCCAAAGCTGCGCGTGAGGTCCTCGGCCTCGATCGCTGGCTCGCCGTCCTCCGGCGCATGTGGAGGGATGATCAGGCCCGTGGCGTCGCCGCGCCGCGCTGCCGGTAGCAGCGAGATATAGGCTTGTTCCAAGTCTTCGGTGCCCGCGCGCTGCAGGACTGCGGCGGTGCTGTCGCTGACCAGGATGCGGCCCTCATCCATTGCCACCAAGTGCTCGAAGCGCTGGGCTTCCTCCATATAGGCGGTGGCCACAATCACGCTCATGCCCTGGTGTTCGGCCCGCAGGTCCTCGACCAGGGTCCAGAACTGGCGCCGGGATAAGGGATCGACGCCAGTAGTAGGTTCGTCGAGAATCAGCAGGTCGGGGTTGTGCACCAACGCGCAGCACAGCCCGAGCTTCTGCTTCATGCCACCTGACAGCTTGCCTGCGGGGCGGTGAGGAAAGGGGGCGAGACCGGTCGCGTCGAGCAGCCGCCGGATGCGTGCGGCGCGCTCCCGCGCAGGGAGTCCGAACAAGCGCCCAAAGAAATCAACGTTCTCATATACAGACAGCGTGGGATAGAGATTGCGTCCCAGCCCCTGGGGCATGTATGCCACGCGCGGGAGGATGGATTCGCGCTGGGCGCGATTCCGCAGGTCGGCACCCAGTACCGAGGCCTGTCCCTGCTGGATGCGCTTGACGCCAGCGATGATGCCAAGCAGCGTCGACTTGCCTACGCCGTCGGGACCGATCAGGCCGATCGTGCTGTGGCCAGGCAGGCTTAGCGAGACGCCCTCCAGCGCTCGCGTGCCACCGTACCTGTGCGTCAGCCCCTCCACGCAAATGGCGCTGGGTTGCACGCCGCTGATGTCGCCCACGTCCTATTCCCCGCGCAGGGCCAGCGTTGCCGGCCAGGGCTTGGCAGGATCCAGCCGGACATAGCCATCGCCGGTCATACCTGCCTTCAGCCGCGCCGCGAGCTTTCGTGCCACCTCTACCGGCAACTGCAGCTTGATGCGGTACATCAGCTTGGCGCGCTCCCCCTCTGTCTCTACGTACTTGGGCGTGAACTGGGCCTCTGCGGCGACATATCCGATGCGGGCAGGAATGACTTCTCCGGGAAAAGCATCCAGCACAATACGGGCCGGTGCACCGATGGCCAACCGGCCAGCCTGGGGGGCAGGCAGGAAGACGGTGAAGTAGATATCGTCCGGATTGAGCAGCGAGACGACGCGTCCGCCCGGGGGAAGCACTGTGCCGATCTCCACAACGCGGTATTCGACACGGCCCGCCAGCGGCGCAAGCACCGTGGTTTCTGCCAGCACGGCTTTCAGGCGCGTGACCTGGGCATCCGATTCGGCCACGGTGGCGCGCGCCTCACCAAGTGCCGCGCGGGCGGCGTCGACACCAGCCTGCTCGCCGTCCAGCGCAATCCGCCGGCGGTCCCGCTCGACCGCGGACACCTGACCTTCATTGAATAGCTTGGTCGTCTCGGACCACTCAAGCCGGGCCAGGCGCTGGCGCGCAATGCGTGCATTGGTCTCTGCCTGCGCCCGCTGCGCGGCGTCGGCTGCCCTCGCCCGTGCGGCCGTTGCGGCCTCGAGCTGGGCGCGCAGTTCCGCGTCGTCCTGGCGTGCCACTATTGCTCCGGCAGCCAGCACATCGCCTTCGTGCACGGGCAACTCGATCACGCGGCCACCGTACTTGACGGCCAAATCGACCCGCGCCATCTCCAGTCGACCATTCGCGTGGGCGATTTCTGCCGGCCATCGCTCGCCCCGTCCGTACCTCCACCACAGAACTACAGCGGCGAGCAACACGATGAAAAGGGCCAGCAGGCCCCAGCGGAGTTTGTTCTTCATTTAACTGCTCGCTGAATCATTGGAGGAACTTGGAGTGCTCCGCACGCGACGGTGCTGCAAGGCGCGGCAGCTCCAGGAGGGCGATTAAGCAACATGCTACATCGCCTTGTGCGCTGCACAAGCCCCGTTTGTGGGGGAAGGGCTAGCAGGAACGACTTCTTTGATCATTCGCAAGGCTGTCGTAGAGGGATTCCTCGGTTTTCCGAGGGGCCATCGGGTCTTGACAGCGGGCTGCGCACCGCGCGGCGAAGTTCGCCAAGCAAGTGGTCCGCCGGCGCATCGGCAAGCCGCGAGGGGCGCAGGAGGCATCGAACCGGATCATTCGAGAAGCCCAGCGCGTGTACTTATTGCGCGGTACTTCATCGAAAAACGGCCCAACCAGCGTATGCTGACCGGGCCGTTTTGGTCAGGCTGGCATCTCAATCGGCGCCGAAGTGCCCATGGGTCAGTCGTGCTGGCGGCATTGCATCACGTAGATGATCTTGCCCTGAACACATTGCTGAGCGTATCGCGACCTACCTGAGGAGCGCGAAAACGGAGCGGCGGTTTCCCCTTGCTACGCACAACGCAAACATTCCGGTCTTTGGCGACGCAGCGTGGATTGGGATCTTCGCTGCGACGGACGTTTATGTCGAGATGCCGGCCGGTGCGCAAGGCCCCGTTGACGTGCCCGAGATTCGTGAGCGTGTTGCCGAGATCCTCGAAGGGGGACGGGAAGCCTTTCCCAACGCAGACCGAAGTACGGATTCTGAAAGAACGCGATGCTCAAGACGGAACTGTTGGAAAATCACGTTCGGGCAGGGCGCCCCTAGCCCGGGGGTGGCTATGGTGGTTGTTATGTTCCCCCGCATTATCGCAGCGGCGATGTCGGCGAAAAATTCTCAAGCAGCGCTCGCGAGAAGGCGTTGCGCTCAATAGGAGGCGTAGCCAGGGCGTCTTCTCCCACGTGCTCGATCCAATACTTCCAAGTTGCTGATCGGCAAAAAAAGAAAGGGGCGCAGTTTTGCGCCCCTTTTTTACCTTTCGAATCTTGTCGGTCAACCAACAACCACAACCATTTCACCAGCGACTTTTGCCTTCTCCCGAGCCGCATCCGAATCGCGGATCGCTTGGTCTACCTTGGAGCGCAGCATCGCCGCTCGCCCGCTCGGTAAGCGAGCGGGGCCCACAGTTTCGATGATCATCACTTCCGGCGCTGTTGCAGAGCCGACCACTAGCTTGACCATAGTGCGGGCAGAGTTGCGGGGATAAGTGCCTTTTTCGTTGCTTTCGGTGCTGCCAAAGTCCTTCTTGGACTCACCAAAGCGCTTGCCACCACGATAGCCGAATGTCTTTAGTGCCATGGTAACGATGTACTCCGTTGAACGGCCTTGTGAAGGCCACTTTGCTGAACATAATTTAGCACAGTGCTGTGCAAAATGCGCATGAAGGCATCGGACGCATCTGGGGCGATCGGAACGTGCAGGGCCAAGTCAAACTCGACAACTATTACGAGGGGTCGCAGCGGGCGGTTGTCTATTCTCGCAAGGGCGCCACTGCTATCCAGGTCGTAACAGGGGATCGTCAACCGCCAGAATTGGCCGGCCCATTCGTCGTCGTCTCCCCCTGTTCCCTGAGCGTAGGAATATTTGCCTGTCTCCCAAGCGTCGGTGATGTCTCCGTCGGGATCAGGTGGCACGCGAAATCCTCTTCCGTAAGCCGTTGCCAGGGAGCCATAGTAACCGCGGGGTCGGAGCGCCAATGCTACCTTTACCTGGAACGGCCCGGGAATTACCCAGACGTTAGAGGCGCTGTTGATTTTATCCATGAGCTCTGCGCGCAGATGCTCACATGCCAAGTCCAGAATCTCTGGATAAGTGGTCAGGTCCTCTTTGAGCCTTTCGCGAACGGCCGCTCTCGACTGGGTCACGGCCTGGCCGAGGCGGCTCACACCAGCATCGAAATCGAGCAAGTCGAGCTCGCATGCGATCGGAACATGGATAGCGTCCTCCACGCCCCGCATATCAAGCTCCATAGTTCCTGCAATCACTGAAGAACTGATTGCGCCAAGCCAGTGGCCTTCATGGGGCGTCTCGGCGGATGGCTTGGCAGGGACGATGCCAAATGCGATCGTGACGGCGTCTTCAACCAACTCACGCTCGGAGTCGAGGGTCCACACAGGAAGGTTCGAAATAAATCCGCCATCAAGGAAGCGCCGCTCGCGAGCGTCCTTATCGAAACCGCTGCCACGCGTGCACAAGAAGCTCCATGGTTGGAAGATTCCTGGCAGGCAGATGGAGGCCGCCACGGCGTCGGCCACGGGAACGTGGGGCGTCCTCTCACGAGAGAACACTTCCCCACATTTGTCAGACACATTCGTTGCCACAATACTGAGCGGCAGTCCTCCTGCCTTTGCAAGCTGCTCGAAAGTGATACCCTTCGAATCCCGAATCTTCAAGCCAAGCTTGTGTTCCAGCGCATGATCAATGAAGTCGCGTACGCGCTTCACGGTGGTGATCCCCTTGAGTAGGCGAGAAACAAGCGCAACCGCTCCGATGCACAGCAACACGCCCACAGTTTTTGCCAGGATCGGATAGTAAGCGTCGAGCCACGACAGGCCGGCGAACGCCAATATCAGACCCCAGATCGTTATTGGAAGAAAGTGAGGGGCGACCAGTCGGCACAGCCTGATGACCTGCCACGGACCCCAGCCAAAGAAGTCAACAGCCTTGTTGAAACCAAGGCGCGGGCCCAATGCGCTGAGGATGTGGGTTTTCGATTCTGCGTGGAACAGTTCGTAGCCCTGGTAGCCAGCTGCTGCAAGAGCGGCCACCATCGCACCTGCTGACGTTCCGGCCACGCCTTGGATGCTTAGTTTCTCGTCTTCAACCGCACTCAGTGCACCGACATGGACGATACCCTTTGCGCCACCGCCCTGAAAAACTAGGAAGGCCGGGGTTCTGTCATCTTCGGGAACGTCGATGTCAGACCCGTTCTCGCAATCGTGGAGCCCGGACTCGTCGTCATCAGGGGGCCTATTTTCCCAGAATGCGGTTGGACGTCGGAAGTCGCCCGGCGTCATAAGTTTGCTTTCAGGTCTTCTTCTCGACATTGAATAAACATGGAGGAATCTGGAATGTAGGCGCCGACGTCGCTGATGATCGCGGCCCAGCTTTGTACCGGACTATCATCGGCTCAGCGTGCCGAGATTGTAGGTCGTTTCGCGACAATCCGGGCACGCTCGTAGGGCTTTGAGTTTATGGGCCAAGCGTTCTAGATTGATTGCCCGTGTTCGCCTCTCTGGTTAGGAGCCTTCAATACGATCCGGTACATAACGAAAGGCGGAAGATCATCACGTCGACATTGACACTCTGAAGCCAGCAATGCATCCCTCGAATGTCGATGGTTTTCTCTACATGTCTCGACACGTCAATACAGAAGAGGTGCTGGTGATCTTTGAGCGCGCAAGGAAGAAACTGACGCCTAGTGACGCCGTTAGTTTTCTGGATTAGCCGGAACAACGATCGGCACCACAGATTGAACAAGGGGCGCCGGAGTCTGGCAGGCAAGGCCTGCCAGACTCCGATTCCGCCATCTTCTCGCTCTCCGCTAGCCGATTTCGACGGTTTGGGCTTTGTGCTCAAGTTTGTCGCGTAGCGCTCTTCCTTTGCCGGTGCCGCGTGGTTCGGCCGAGCCTAGGGCGCCGTCGTCCGAGGCCTCGGCGTTTCCACTGGCGGTGTCGTCGCTTGCGTCCACGATCTCGGGCAAGTCCTCTGGGCATTCTTCGAACGCGCCGCACGCGAGGCCGTCTCTTGCCGCAGCGTCAAGCGCCAGTTGATCAAAGCCCGCCGCCGCGCGGCGCCCATGGATCTCATGAGCTTCTTGGATTGCAGCAGCGAGGTTGCTGCCTGTGCGCGTAACAAGATCGACGTAGTAGATCGGCGTACGGAAGCTTTGGGCGGTTGATTTCCCGCGCAGCCTCAGCTCCAGCGGTAGGCTCGCCAAATGTCCACCGGAGGCCGCGTGATAGTAGCGAAGCCTTGCACACAGCGTCCGGATGGAGTTGTAAGACGTGGTGCGAAATATAAAGGTCCCTAGCTCGTCCTCATTGTCGATGACAACATTGAGCCGGGCAAAGGGCTTGCACCCGCGATCTTGCCCGAAATCGCAGGCATCTGCGCCTGGGCAGTCCATGGCTGTGACGCTGCCTTCGACAAGGCGCCGACATTTCTGGCCGTCACCCACACATACGGGCCGGCCGGATTCCCGGTCAAAGAGCGTATAGGCGGCGCGCAAACTGAGGGCGGGATCATTAAAGAGCAGGCGCACGGGTAGGGCGCGCAATTTGCCACCGGAGCCCTTTCTCAGCGCTTCGTCGAGCGGGTGGAGGATCCAGCCATCGCGATTCTGCAGTTGGCTGGTGAGAGTGAACTGGTCGTCCTTTTCTGGCAGACGCTTGCCATTTTTTTCGACCACACGACCGATTGATATCCGACCAATGACGGGTGGCGTGATTGCGAGTCCTTTGATCATGACTGGGATTCCCAAGGGGGTAATTGAATCATTCTGGGCGCACGAGAAACCGCCGCGTGCCAGGTTTTGTTGATGCGTAGCGCGTCCTGAATGCCGGGTTCTCCGCGAGAAGTCTTTCGGTATCAAGGCCATCCGAATCCTTGCTGCGCCGGTACAGCACTTCGCCCGTTTCAAAGCGGGCCCGGGAGGCCTCACCCATGGCGAGCTGGATCTCCTGCTTGAGCGCCGCAGCGGACTTCTCGCGCGTATCAATCTCTGCGCGAAGGGCAACTAGATCTGCGAAGGCGGAGCTCAGGCGGCGGTTCTCCGTGAAATCGAGGGTGGCGCCGTTGTCTGCGGGGAAAAGATGTCGCAAGGCGCGCTCGGCCGATTCGGAGCCGTCTGTTGGCGGCGGGGTGTCAGCGGTGACGAAATGCCAGAATCGAGCCTCGAGCTCGATGAGCCGGAAGATGAGCCGTTCGTCCCGCTCGATCCGATGCACTTCGAGTCGCTGCCCATTGAGCAAGACCGCGACGTGAGCGGCGCGCTTGCCAGTTACGGCAAGTTGATGCTGGACCTGGAGCTGGACGTATTCCGGTACGCCATCGCGCCACAGCCGGGCGCCAAACTCGGCCGCCGTCTTGCATTCGAGGATCTGCACGTCCGGTGCGCCTACGACCTCGCGATCGACGTTGGCCAGCATGAACGGCACCGAGGCATGGCGCAGCACTGCGTTCACGCGTCTCACGCGGTTGCCTGTCTCGCGCATATAGGCGGCGGCAACCACGGGCTCGAGCATCGTGCCCCAGTAGACGGGCTCGGTCGCGTCTTCAGAATTGGGAGCGGGCAGGTCCGCGTCACGGCCAGTCTTGATCATCCAAAGCTCGAGCTGGCTCATGTAGGGACTCAGGCCCACAGCGGCCGCGGCATCCGAGCCGCCAATGCCCGTGCGGCGCACGGCCAGCCAGTCCTCCCTGGCCAGGCCTTTGGTATCGACCAGGCGCAGGGCGGGACGTATGGCGCTACAAGTTTGAGGGGGATAGAGAGAGGTCATCATCGTGACTCCAAAAAAAGAAAGCCCGCCGCGAGTCACTCGCGGCGGGCTTTGTGTTCAGAAATGGCGCAAGCAAACTTGCGCTTGCGTTCGCAGAAATGGGTACGGCAAGGGTGCCTAGGCCACCAGCTTGAGCGCTTCGTCCCAGGCTTTTTGCTTGAGGGCGGCGCCCTGTCCGAACCAGGCAGCGTCAAGCCGATGGTCGGCGCTGCGGGCGCGCCGGTGGTGGTCGACAAACTCGGTGACGCTGTTGACCAGTCCCCAGGCTGTCCCATCGGACGAGGCGAGCTTGGCCCCCAGCCCCTTGCCGCTGTAGAGCTCCCAGATGCCTTTCATTGCTCGGTCATTGATGGCTACGGGCTCCGGGCTTGGCGTGCCCTGGGTTCGCTCGACGGCGGGGTACGCCAACAGACGCCGGAAGAATTGCTCGGCGGTATTGGCTCGGACTTTGCGGGCGGAGAGGGCCTTCATGCGGACCATGAACTCGTCCCAGGAGGAGATGGCGATGCCCAGCTGGCGCTTGACTGCATCCGCATCGAACTGGCTGCGGTGCGGGACCTTGACCGCGCCCGTGCTGTCACCCAATGCCACTGAGAGCGTGTTGTTGCACACGACGCGCACCGAAGTGAACTGGGCAGTTGTCGCGAGCGTTCCATCACAGGCCGTGGCAAGCAGCAGGTATCCGTTGACGGTGTCCTTGCCTGGCAGTGAAACGCCGTGGCCTGTGCGGGCCAGTGCCCATAGCTTCTTGCCCTCCTTGAGCACGCCGGCGGTCTCGAGCTCGTAGCCGCCAACCTCGGTGAGATCACGATAGAACTCCAGGATCTCGGCCGGTTGCACGACCTGATATCGACCCGACACGACCGAGAGCGGGGCATTGGTGTCGGAACGATAGAGGACCTTCTGCGAGGGGAACGGCATGGTGTGCGGGATGTCGGTGCCGTCATTGCCAGGCGCGAAGCGGACTTCTGTTTCTTCGATGCGCCAGTTCATGCCGGCGCGCTCGGCCCATACTTCCAGCGGCTGGTTGGGCGCGAGACGACTGCCCAGGCCGTGCCAGGGGGTGGCGTTTGTATAAGCCATGGTTTGAACGAGATGCATGGTGAAGCTCCTTTCGGTCGGTAGAAAGCAAAAAGCCCGGCACATGACCGGGCGGGGAAGGGGAAGGGAAAATGGGAAACTGCGAAGAGTTTGCGTCAGGGGTTTGACGCAGGGGGCAAAACTGTGACGCCGCTTCCCGCGGCGCGCTCGCGAACGAATGTACGAGGCAGCGCTGCGCGAAAGGGCAGGCCGGGTGCGCTACAGGTCAGTCGCTGCCCTCTGGACTGAAGAATCGTGAACTCGGTGGCCTGCCCGCGTGTACCAAAGGAGACGGGTTCGGCAAATCGCAGCACCGAACCGACAGCAAGGGGAGGGGCTGATTTGCGTTGCGCATGCCTGGCGCGACAGCTCTCGCGCCACGCGTTTGCGTTGAGGTTCTGAGTCGGGGTAAGACAATCGAGAATTCGCTCGGGGCAACGCGCCTCGTAGGGACCCATGTCCTCGCTCATGGTCTTGTAGCTGAAGTTGAAGGCCCCTGGGTACTGCGTCTTGCGCATGCGAACGAGGACGACCAGCGCAAAGACTTCGCGCTCGCCAGTCGTTTTGTGGACGCGCTCCACTGCGGCGTACCAGGTCGACGCCGCCACCAGGGCACTGTCGATCACGCGGTATCTGTGCGGAGCGTCGGTCGCCCATCGCGTGGTGCCCTGCCGCTCAAAGAACGCGGCGATGGACTCGCCCTTGGGTTTATGGGTGCTGATCCAGCCCATGATGACTCCTTGCTGTTGCGTTGTTGGTTGGGCCCGGCGACGCACCGGGGTGATGAAATACTGTCCAGTCGCCATAGAAGCGGGCGTCGTAACGGATGAGACCTTCCCGGATACTTAGCCAGCCGTCCGTCTGATAAAAGATGGTGTCGACGGCCGGATGGCGGCGAAGCGCCGGATCCCTGCGCAGTGCTTCGATCGACGGCGCCGGGTTTCCTGGGAGGTCGCGCCATGCGTCATTGCGTCGGTAGCCGCAGATGGGCGACTCTTCGGGGAACGCGAGCGCCCAGTTGGCGGCGTCTTCAAAGGCGAACTTGATTTCGCTCGCGTACGTGGTGTGGACATACCGCAGCGGCCCGAGCATAGGCCCGGGGTACCCCCACTTGTGCAGCACCTCGTCGGGTGTGTCCCGGCCATGGAAGAGGGCGAGGTAGAGCCCCGGGCGCAGGGTGGTGGGGTCGGTCTCGCCATAGATGGGAAGCTTGTCCATTGGCATGCGCTCAATCGATGAGCGCCAGGATGGCGGCGCTCTCAGGGTGCTCGAGCGCGAACTCGCGCAGCCAGTGGAAGTGTTCTCCGATGTGCGCCATGCCAGGGCGAAAGGCGAGATGGCTGAAGGTATAGAGGCAGGCGACGATGCCGGCGGCCTCGGCACTGATCGTTGCGTCACTGTCGTTCATCGCGTTAGCGAGGCGCAGCGTCTCTTCAGTGTGTGGGGCCATGAAGCAGCCGCCATTGGTCAGGTCGTAGAAGTCCCAGAGGCCACCCTGATAGGCCGGGCAGAGGCGGCTAAGCTGTGTGTAGATGCTGGCTTCGATCAGCATGGTGGTCGGCATGCCGAAGTGCCGGGGAAGAAAAGCGGGGCGTCCCTGGGTCGGGACCGCAATCTTGGTGATGGTGGTCATGGCTGTGCGAAAGATAGAAAGCAAAAAGCCCGGCATAACGCCGGGCCTTTCGGTAAAAAAGTGGTGGGCCGACGCAGCCGAAGCGGTCGTGGATGAACAGGTAAAGATCTACAGCTGGCGCGTGTTGAAGACGTGCTGGCAGTCCTGGCACGAGAAGTTGTCGAGCAACTTCTCGTCGATGTATTCACCGACCTTGGCGCCGGTGGCGCACCCGGTGATGCTGCCAATCAGGCCACCGAGGATGGCGCCGGCGATCGTGCCGACGGGGCCGGCAAAGGATCCGACGACGGCGCCGGCTTCGGCCCCGCTCACGGCGGCAGACGCGCCGCCCAGCGCACCGGCCACACCGCCGATGACGCCGGCGCCAGTGCGGGCGATGTCGCGCGATTCAACGCGCGTGGAATTGCATCGAGGGCAAAGTGGCGTCATGGGCAACTCCGGTGAGGCTCGGAGTGCCGTGTCAACAGGCAAAACAATCGGGATTGACGGGGGATGGGTATCACAGTGACTCCATGAAGTGGAAATTCGATGGGTGAACCGCCCGAACGCGCAGATCGTCGGGGATTCGTGTCAGTGATATGGGATTGAAATTTTCTGGATTCCGCCAGCGGCCACCCGTCGGCCTGGTGAACTTGAGGCCGGATGGGCAGGCTCACGGTTCGGCAGGCTAAAAATAGGGCTGCATACACCGGGACCTAGGGAAGGCGAGAACCAGAGGAGAGCTCAGGCGTCGAATCTGTGGACACCACGGAATTTCTCCGCCTCCGATCGGGGTCATAGTTGCGCGGGTCAGCGTAATCACCGGACCATATACAGTCCGTAAGCTTCACGTAGACACTCGTCGAGTTCGATAATTCGATGTTGATCATCGAGCTTGAGCAGGCCAGCGTCATAGGCGCGGTGAAGATCCACTCGCAACGGGATGCCATCTTGCGCTGCATTGTCGCCGCTCTGCCAACTCCTGCCTTCCAAATGCGCCGCCTCCAGCATCTCCGGAATATCGCATCCCGTGATAACGCAACGGGACTCGTGCAGTCCGAACACCGCTTTTCTAAATGCCTTTTGCTGCAAGCGCTGCTTCACCTGGACCATTGCGTAGGTCGGGCCGTCGCGCTGGTCGATGTGCGTATCCAGGTAACGACTCGTATGGCGACCGCGGACATCGCCGAAGAAAGAGGCCGGATCGAAGTACGAGTAAGTCATCGCGCCTTCTTGCTTCAGAATTTTCCTTAATCCTCGCTGACCAGGATTGTCAAGGTTCAAATCCCCAATCTCGAAACATTGAACATCACCAACAATCAGCGAAAAGATCCCGCTATCGGGTTCGCGTTCCCTTGAGCCAAGGTAGGCGCCAAGCCACAGTCGATTGTGGCGCTCGACGAAGTGAATAGCAAAACCCGAACCTGGTGACACGCGTGATGGTCGTCCAGGCCAGTATCCGTCGAGCATGTCCCCCGGATGTCGGGCACGCGGTCGATAGTTGCCCTCTGACTCGGGATGCTTGTTTTTTGTGACTACAGCGGGTGCGCCAAGCGCCAGTAAAATGCCAAGAATCTCGTCTGCTGTCGTGGACATCCCAACCATCATGATTCGCCTCGGTCTGAGTTCGCGAGCTTAGCCACTATTGTTAGTAGGTTCGCTACGTTGGCATTCTCCGCGCTCCGCGCTTTCGAGCGCCCGAAGCACGAGATCCTTGGGCAAGCAGTTCCTTGCAGTCATCGTCCGAGCAGACGATGGGGCAGTTATCGGAGTCCGCTCAGACCTGGGCAATTCGACAGCGCCGCGGCGCCGCCAGCTTGCTCGACAAGCTTTTTGCCTTCAGTGTCGATATCTGCCGCGCTCAGGGGCCAACGGCCCCGCAATTTATGCGCCGTGCCTGGGAAAATGAGTGTTGTCGCAGGGTCTGTGCTGTCGATCGGTGCGACGCTCTTGCCACCGTGCAGTGCAGCGAGTGCGGCGCGTGATGCCTCGCCAAGTTTGTTGCCCGGTCCAGTGTCGCCAACTACCGCGTACACGCTACGGCTTTTCCACACGACTACTGCAAGGTCACCCACAGCCCATGGCGTGTCTACGGGTAGTTTTATCTTTCCGGGTAATACAACGTAGGGCACTTTCGCGGCGTCGACATAGTCAGCTTGCACCCTTGATGTATCGGTGACACCCGGACGGCGCAACGCAGTGGTGGTCAGATAGTAATTGGAAGACTGCTTCCGGCTATCCAATTGTAGAATGGGAGTCCCGCAGCGCTTGTCGCTGGCCTGGCCGAAGCTACTAGGGTAGCCGCACGCACGAGGCTCTGAGGCAATGCCGTACCAGATCATGCAGAGTCGTCCCGGCCCACATTCCGGGAACCCGGCATCGCGGATCGCGATGTAGTCCTCCTTACACATCTGACTCCGATTGGCGCCACCGAGCTTGCCAACCGAACCACCGTCGCCATAGCGGTTGTATAGACGGTTGTCCACGAACTCCAGAACTGAGCCGCCGACACAGATGTGGTCCAGTCCCGGATCCGTGCTGGCGTCCGTGTTACCGCGGTGGTAGGCATTGGGGGCACCGTCGTCGTCGCGGGCAACCTGGGACGTGTAGGCGACGACATCGGGTTGGGTGCGGCGCATTGTCTTGGCATTGACGAGTAGCGGTGGCAACGTACTTGATGTTACTTGCGAGAGAGGGCACGTCTGAGCCCATGTCACTGACGCAGCTGGGCCGAGCGCGACTGCCAAGCCCACCGCGTAAGTAAGGCGCAGGCTCATCGACTGACGCCGCGAATGACCGAAGCGCAGATGTATGGATTCATGATCCGACCTCAGCCTATGCATCAATCTGATTTCTCCCCGAACTCGAAAAGGACGCGCCGGTAGTGTGCAAAGTCCGAAATTCCCGCTCGCAAAAAGTATAGGCGATAGATAAGTGGCGCCGGCGAAAGACGACAAGACCCATTTGCCAGCGCTTCTGTGTGATCGCCGACTGGGGCGGCGGGCAGCGAGCTTTGACAGTATGGCGACTGTCAGTGCAATGCTCCACCAGCGCTGGAGACAAGATCCAATGTCTTCAGGCAAGAGGGTGAGGGCAGAGCAATCAGGCGCGGACAAAAAAGAGCGGGGACGACAAACGTCGTCGCCGCTTTCAAAGATCAAGGAAGTTCCGAGTCCAATTCCCGCCAGCGCATGAAAGCCGCCGATGAGAATACGAGATAGGACAGAAGACACAACAAAGGACTGGTGTCTCATCTCGCGCCTGTCCTACCATTCGGGCGCTCCGGGAAGTGAAAGCGCCCAGAACAAGCAGGCACAAGGATCTCAGGCAGATTTTTCGTTCTCGTGAACGAAAATACGGAGATTGATCGCGCATTGGGTTCGCCGCGAGGTAACGTATATGGCATCGCCAGCGCGGTGGACGGCTACGAGACTTGACTGGTCTTCGCAGCCAGGTCTCTCTTTAAAGAGATACTATTGCGCGCAGGAACGATCCAATTCTGATGCCTCGGCTCCCATCTTCCGAAGTGCTGGCCGGCAATGCTTCGGGCCAGAACTATCGCAGCATCACAGCCAAAGCCCTTGACCGTCAGGTCTCCGCTGGGCAGGGTGCCAACTTGAATCTCACCGCCAGGAATCTTGTAGATACTCATCGCTTCTTCTTGGTGTGTTGATAGGGGAGATGATGAAAAATGCTGTGCGGTGGGGCCACTGGAAATGAACGAGGGTCTGCCAGTCCTGCGGACTGTGGACACCCAGACAGCGAAGCGGTGCCGAGGCGCCAAGGGTTGGATTGCGTCCCTCGGCGCCGCATTCTCGGCCTACAGAACCACGTCGGTCACTTCAACGATTGGCAAAAACACCGGTTCGCCGCGCTTGATTGCCTCGCGACCCTCGGTGGACTTGAAGAGAGGGTCGGCCTTGACATAGGCGCTAAAGTCATACCCTGTGGCCTCGGCCAGATCGGAGATTGCGACTTGGAACGTGCGATAGCCCCCCAGGACAAATCCCTCCAGGACCTCGGTGCGCGAACGCTTCTCGAGAAGGTCGCGGATGAGCTGGCCCTGGCTCAGGATATAGGCGGTCGCGTGCAGCGCCTTGTCCTTCGCATCCAGTGTGGCCACGAGCTTCCAGAACTCAAGCGGTGCGATCGCGCCGTCGATCTCGATTTCGTCGTCTTCGCTCTTCGGGTCTCGCAAGATGGGGCCGGTGAAGACGCAGGCCTTGAACCCGTAGGTCCTGGCGCTGTCCAGAATATAGTTCTCCAGGCCCTGCCAGAGCGCTTTGCCTTGATTCAGGCGGGAGTGCTGTGCGGCTGCGTTGACATAGTGAAAGGTGTCGTCATTGGCTTGTTGTGCGTCGGCGCCCCAATTCGGATCCTCGCGCCGCACCATATGGCCCCGGTCGATCTCGGGATCCCGAAAGTTCGTTGCATTTAGCTGCATGGATTTCGGAATGCGCTCATCGGCGAACCACCTGTCGGCGCTGCGCTTGATCCGCACAGTGGCCGTACCATCAATGTTGACGCCAGTGACCAGCGGCAACTTGAGCTCTCCGGAGTATTTCACGCCAAAGTGCGTGTAGCGCAGCTCATTTGCCTCGGGTGGACTGTCGCTCGGCTCGGCAAGGCCTTCTGCAAGATGCGTCGGCAGACCTGGCCAGGGCGTTGCTACTGCGCGCGCGCTGTCGCTCTTCTTGAGGAACTTCGTGTTAAAGCCCTCTCGACCCTCGAATTTCTCGGCAGTGTGGCTGCCATCCGTGGCCTCGTCTTGGCTCGCCTGTTGCGGGACGAAGACCGATCGAGCGCCCTTCAGCAATTCGCTGAGTGTCTTGGCGCTGACGGCGGTATTCTCCTTGCCGTAGACGCCCGAGAAGTGCAATCCGATGACTTTGCCATCGTCGAGCCGGATCAGGGGCGAGCCGGAATTGCCACCCAGACTTGTACAATCGTACGTCAGGACGCCTTTGCTAGGCGACTGGAGGATCTTGCCGGGTGCAAAGCGCTTGACCTCATACAGATCGCGGAAATAGCGCGCCTGCGCGTTGGCGTCATTGCGCGAGTCGTAGGCCGGATAGCCGATCAGAGCAACCAGATCGCCCTTTGCCACCTTTACCTTGTCACCCGCGAGCTGAAAGGGGCTAGGTAGCGAAAAGCTCGCCGCTTCAATCCAAAGCAGCGCCACATCCGCCGAAGTGTCGTCAGCCAGGTATTCAACGCGGGTGAGCTCGGCCGTGCGGCTGTTGTCGTCGACTTTGCTCTCGACTTCCTCACCGAAATCGATCGCAGCACCGTAGCGGGCCCCTGATGGCGCACGCACGAACACCGCGGAGCCGTCCGCTTTTCGGCGCGCCACAATCTGAGCCACATGGCGGTTTGTTACGACGAGCGCGCCCTTTTTCTTGTGTTCGATCACCCAGCCTGTGCCACCCCAAGCCATCTGATGGTTACGGAACTCAATGCGCCCGACCGAGGGGACCCACTTTTCGACGCGTTTAATGAGAGAGGGGGTTTCCTGGGGCAACTCCGGCATCGGCTCCAACACCACGGTGTTGTTCCGGATCAGCAGTGGTGGGCGTCCCACCAGCGCCACGATTGCCTCAAGGCCTTCGAGCGCAGTCACTCCCGCGACGGCAACCGATTCCAGCGCTTGCCCTCCACTCAGTGCGTCGACGCTTGACCTGGACATGGCGCTCATCAGTGAGCGCGGGAGTCGGCCAGCGTCAAACGCAGCCCGCACGGCCGTCTCCATCTCTGGCGTCAGCCGCCTTTTCAGCGCTTCGAGTCTGTCGTTGTTCATCATTGTGCGTCCCTTCAGAATTCGCGGTGCATGATCAACACCGCCAGGGGCGGCACAAAGGCCGCCGGCGCACCGCACGCCAGCAGTCGCCTGGTAATGAGCTCGGGCCCAGCGTTCTCCTCTTCAAGTCTCGCCACCTCAGCCTGCAGGCGCGGCAGTCGCCTGCGCAATATCGGTAGTAGCGCCTTTGTTTTAAGGGCCGTGGCCCAGAGATCCAGGTCTTCGTGAGCCCGGAGCCGAGAATCTGTAGCCTCCATGAGATCGAGCAGCCGCGATTGAATCGTTTCGTCAACGGGAGGCAGCCGCCGCCATGGGCCGTGCCGACGACCAATCGACCAGTTGCCCGCCATCGTTTTTCGCCAACGCTCGGCAGCGCGGCCGATCAGCCTGAGTTCGCTGTTGCGCCGCACGAACGAGATGGCTTCTGCCCACTCAGCGAACAGGCCGGCGCCAGTGAGCCATCCGATCTGGTTGTCCGAGCGGAGTCCGACGGGCCGCAACTGCCCGGCGCCGACAAGTCGATCGGCTGTGGCGAAAGTGTCCACAGAGAGTTCCGCCGCGGCGCGCAGCCAATCGCCCCCATCCGTGATCGACAGGTTTTCGGCAAAAGCCGAGTACGGCGTGAGCGTCGCGATCAGTTGCCCAAAGGACAGCTGATCCACGTCGCCAGACGCCACGCGGCGAAACTGCTGGTGGCCCAGTTCCTGGGCAAGCATCGCCTGGTCTCCCTTGGCGCCGGCCCAGCGCTCGTTGGCGGCTGCGGCCAGGTCGCTCTCCCTTGAGTCCACCCGGGGGAAGTAGAAGGGTTCGGACAGATTCGAAAGCAGCAGTGCGAGCGCACCGTGACGCGCGCAACTGTCCTTGGCAGACACCGCTGCGCGCTGGAGCTGCTCCAGCAACGGCCGCCAGTCTTGCCAGCCTTTGCGTAGTCGCTCAGGGGTGAACTCGGCGCGCATCTCCAGTCGCGCGAGGGCGAGCGGCTCCGGCAACCTGGCAAGGTCATCGTCGGTGTTGTCAAAGCGGTCGCGTTCAGCGAGCCAGCGACGCGCTTGTGCCCATTGGCCTGATCGCCACAGAAACGTGCGGATCGCATCGGCAGCCTCCGAACGGGCATCGAGCCCGCCGGCATGCACGATCCTGCGCACGATATAGGCGCCTTCTCGCCAGTCCTGGCGCTGCAGGACGGCCTGGATCTCGCGCGAAACATCGACCTCGTCATCCCACGAACCGCTCGCGGGCACCGAGCCGCGGAATTGGCTAGTGCGCTCGCCCCGAGTTGCCCGCACGAGATCGGCTGCAGCACGTGGCAGCTCTTCAAGCGCCTCAGCATCGAACTGAGCAGCAAGCTGAATTGGCACGATCGGCGTGTCCCGTCTTACGCGGGTCAACTGCAGGCGGTGGTACATCGCCTCGACCTGCGCCCACGACTCCGGCCGGGCCGCAAACCAGCGCATAGCCGCTGCGTCAACCCGCGCAGATTGCTTGGTCGCCGACTGATAGAGGAGCGGGAGCAGCAACATACGCATGTCACTACGGTGCTTCAGGAACCCCGGCGCGCCCGCATCATATTCAACCAGCCAATGGTGTGTCGCCAACTGGCGCAACAGCTCGTCGGCTCGCTCGGCAGTAATGCGCCCGAGTCCAAGTGTCGGGGCTAGTACCGTGCGGATGAGTTCTGCGTTGATTCGCCGCACGATGAGGCCTGGATGCGCGAGCCGCCTCAAATCTGGGTCATCGATGCGCGACAGGAGCATTCGGTAAAGGAAGGCGGCATCGATCTCGCTACCACGCTTGCGCTTGCGCAGGTGCTCGATGCCCGAGCGCTTGGCAACCTCGGCCGCAAGCCTTAGCTTCAGAGGATTGCCCTGTGCGAGCGCAAGTAGTTCGGGTTGAAGGTGTCGGGGTGCTTCCAGTATGTTCAGCAGGGCAAGTGCCGCGTCGTCCCTCAGCCCAGTCAGTTCGAGGCGCCTCACCCGTGCCGGCCCGCTGCTGGCTGTCGAACCGTCAACACTTGCGTCACCTATCTGTCTCAGGCTGTCAAGTGCGTCGCCTCTGCCCGCCGCGAGTACGTGCATGGGCTTGACCCCTTTGGCGACGAGGGCGTCAAGCCAGTCGAAGAGTGTCTCGGGATGGGTCTCGCCGCGTCCGCGCAGCACTTCGAGCGTGTCCAGCACAACCAGCACTGGCCTGCCTGCGGCGGCCACGGACTCGCCAAGCATTGATGCGAGCGGCTCGGGTAGTCCTCGGCGAAGGTTCAGTCGCGACCTCGCGCTCGGGTTCAGTTCCGAGATACGGCCGGCGTCGAGCCGCGCGTTCATGAGGCGGGAGCCGGCCTCGCCCAACTGCTCGCCCAGCTGGCGCGCGGCCTCCATGGTGAGGCCACGCTGATCCTGAACATCGAGTCCGGCTCGATCGAAGTCGAGCCGAAGGATCAGTGGCTGGTGGCTTTCAAAGTAGAGGCGCACAGACTCGGCGAGCAGCGTCGATTTGCCAATACCGGGCCCGCCGGTAATGAACAGGCAAGTCGTGGGAGGGGCGTCGACGGGATGCGAGAGCCACTGCGCGACTTGCGCGCACTCATCCTCGCGCCCGACAAAGCCACGCTCGCCGACGCGGCGTAGATTCTCATTCCGATGGATCTCGGCCAGCGCCGAGCGCGCGGGCTGAAGGAGGTCTCTGGCAGGCGCCGCCTCGCCGGCACGATCGAGAGCGATGATGACGCGTTCGAGCGCGATGATGAGGTGCTCGGAACTCACGGTGGTGGTGCGTGCAGCAAGGACGGCGCGGATGTTCGCGCGTGCGAGTGGTGGCTCGTCAAGTAGAACGGCCAGCAGATCCGCCGTTTCCGGATCAGGGTGCTTCGCGCGGCGTGCGGCCACCGCTGCGGCGAGCTGCGATGGGTTCAGCGAGTTGAGGAGGGCGTGACGGGCCGATGTTCGCATGAGCCAGCGTTCGCTGGCGCCAACGGGACTGGTGTCGCAGGACTCTGCCAGCGCTGTCGCGGCCATGACGAGACGGTCAACGCCCACAGGCGGCGCCAAGGAGCGAAGGGCTTCCTTCGGGATGAAGGGCCCGGAGAGCGCAGCGTAGAGCTGAACCTGATCTGGAAGGAGGTTGTCTGCATTCATTCGTTGCCTCCTTCGTCACGAAGCTGCTTCAGGCGCACCTGTACCCGGGAAGCGATCATCGCCCGATGCGTGCTGTCATAGCGGCCATTGACCGGATGGAGATCCATGAGCGCCTCCCGGGTCCATTCCTTCATGCGCTCAGGGCTAATCATGCAATTCATGTCGTCGGCTGCGGACTGGATGAGGTTGCGGACGTCGACTTCCATCACGTCGGATAGATACTCGACAATCAGCCCCGGCGCGCCCTCGGGATCGACGGCCGATGGTGTTTCGAACTGCGCTCCCGGCATTTGGATTGCCTCATAGCCCGCCAGGGCCAGGCGCAGGTGTTCAAGCCGCAGGGCCTGGTCCACGAAGGCGGTCAATGCCCAGCGGGACTCGTCACCGAACATTACCGACGGATGGTCAAAGAACACCCAGAGCCGGATGTTGAGTTCTGCCGCTTTCTGATCAAGCGCCTGGGCCAACCGGCGGCTGCGGTCCGCTACCACGGCCTCCGGAGCAGTCTGGTCCACGCCGACGCCGCTCATGGCCTCTGGCGCCTTGATGTCAATACTCGCGGCTGAGGCCCGGCGAGCGATTTCGTTCGGTAGATCGCGAACCAGAGCGTCAAAGCTGATACGGATCAGTCGGGTGTTGGGGCTACGCGCTACGAGCTTGTCCAGCATCTCGAAAGAGAAGGGTAGGCCCGACACGTCGTTCTGGAGGTCGACACGACGAATCCACAGGCCCCGCACTCGCGTCGGCCCCCGCATGGCGGCGTGATAGCCAATAAAGAACGTGTCGCGACCGACCACCAGCCCGCTCTCTGGCGTGCCATCAAGCGACCAGAGCTTCTCGGGTGTCTCATCGGCCGCGATCACGTCACGCACGATGCTGTCGAAGCGGACCAGCGGTACTAAGCGGCCACGACCTCGTGCCCGGCCCTGATGAATGCCTGCCAAGGAAAAGCTCGTGTCAAAGCAGCCCCCGCCCGATGAGCCACCGTGAGTGGCTGTGACGTTATAGCCCCATCGCGCCCTGATGTTGGGCAGCGCTCGCAGTTTGGCAAACTCCACGCCGCGCCACTCGCCTTCAGGGTGGGAAATCAATACGACGTCCGCCGGGCCGCGATACTCGTACGCCGGGGAAGCCAAGGGGGCGAACGTCAGGTGAATGCCAGCTGGCTCCTTTAGGCGCAGCAGCGCAACGTCGTGGCGGCCATCGACTTCCGCATCTGATTTTGGCGCACGACCTCGGTCCGGGGGCCACTCCATAGAACCGCAGCGAGACGTCGCACTTTGCAATACGACTGCGGCAATCGTGCGCCCGTCCGCAAGTACCACGTCGATTTCTGGGTGCTCGGTCACCGTATCGTCTGGCCCGGCGACGGCGATGACATGCCACGCCGTCAGTGCCGAACTCGGGCCGACAAGGATGCCGGAGCCTGCCACTGCACCTCTGACCCGAATCTTGCAGCGAAACGCGTCAACCTGGTCCAGAAAGGTGCTTAGCCTCTTTGGGTCGAACATCGAGTGCTGATAGTCGAGCGTCCAGGCCTGTATGGCCAGGCCGCGCAGGCGAAGCGCCGTAACGAAGGTGGGCAGGCAATCCTTGCTCTTGAGCCATTGCACCCAGAACTTTGCCCGGTCAGCGTTTAGAAGGTTCGCGGCGGCATCCAATGCGTCGGCGCTTGGCAGCTCGTCTTCGCGCCCAACGCGGATTTGTGCGAGTGCCTCGATGGCGCGCCCGCGCGTTTCCGGCTCTCGAATGGCATCTTCGATATCCTCTTCCTTAAACTCCAGTTCGCGAGGTGGCGCAGGAAAACTCATCAGACGCTAGTCTCCGTTACAGCTGTCGTTGGGAATTTCCGCCGAACCCCGGGCGCTTCGGCTTAAGGGGAATCGGCCAATTTGTCGGAGGTGACAAATTGGCTATTGGTGCCACTGCCATCATATCCCGAAGCACCGGCCACATTCAGGTGAGTGGAAACAAAAAAACTTGCGACGAGCGCGGGCTACGGCGAGCTCGATGCCCACCAATGGGACGTCGACCCGCACCTATATTTCGATCGATCTCACTGAATCGTCTACCCCCATCTGAGTAGAGGGGCTGGCAAGCACAAAGACCGAATTTGGACTGCAGGTGCGAGCAACGGATTTGAGCGCTGGGAGCCAAACTTGGACGGCGTCATCGATTG
The DNA here is from genome assembly GCF_000812445.1 of Cupriavidus sp. SHE. NCBI lineage: Bacteria > Pseudomonadati > Pseudomonadota > Betaproteobacteria > Burkholderiales > Burkholderiaceae > Cupriavidus > Cupriavidus sp. SHE. The sequence continues at coordinate 133,505 of NZ_JWMB01000015.1, forward strand.
GCCTCCAGAAACTGTGCGTGTCGTACTCATGCGCAATTCATTGGCCTGACATCTCGTTCCATCTGCTCCTGTGCGCATGCTGTCAGCGCGGCTGTATTCAGTTCGCGTTTTGCCCGGTAGATGTACGCGACGACGCCCAAGGCCGTGCCGCGGTAGACCTTGAGCGGCGAGCCGATCTGCTTTCTCAGGGCGATGCATTCTTCTATCCAGATGCAGTAAATGCGCCAGGATGGGTGAATGGTGCCAGGCGGCGCACGCTTGAGCAATTCGTGATAGTCCGGCTCGTCGAGCCAGAGAATCGCAGGTGGGATGCTTGTCGTGCCGAAATCGGGTAAGAACGCTGGCTGGGACTTGCTGCCAGCCTGAGTGAAGGTCATGAGGCGCCAAAAAAAATAGCGGAGAGGGTAAGTGCCGTCGCCGCTTTCGGAATCAAACGGGGTAGCCTCACTCGAGCGCTCATCCGCGTTGACAAGCGTTGATAACGCGAGAGATAACGCCAAAATGGACGGATCGGTCGATTGTCCCACCTCGGAGCTTGAGTACCACGCAGGAACTCCGTTAGGGGGGAAATACGTCGAGAGGCCGGCCAGACGATCTCAGATGTATCTTTCTACTGTGTGACCAAGAATACGTAGATCCAGCGCTTGCATCGCGATGCGTGGGACGAAGTGATCGTCTTGTGATGTGACTGCTTGGCTAGCCAGCACCCCAGGCGTCTTCGAATAGTGGTCTGGGTGCGGCGACGCGCATCTTCGTAGCGCCGCCGCAGCCGTGAGGCGCTCAGCGATCCTAAGGGACCGGGGCTCGTGCGGAGACAGGATTTCGTGGTGAGCGATAGCAAGGATCTGCCGATGTTGGGGAATGTCACACATGAGACATTGCGCCTGTATCCGCCAGTTGGTTTCTGCGTGCGCGAGGCCGCGCAGTCGCAGTGCATTCGTGACAAGGATGCCGGCAAAGGATCGCCGATTCTGATCTCTCCCTGGCTATTGCATCGTCATCGTTTGCTGAGGGATACCGTTCCGCGTCTGGACGCACACCTCGTCGATTCTACGGATCTACGGAGAATCCGCAGCTTCGCCGACACGATGCAGCGTTAGTCTCTATGGTTTTGCCCGCACCCTGACGGATCGGTTGGGTTCGTCCTCCCCGTAGCCGATACACCGACCACAATTCTTCCAACTCGAGCTTAGATTCGAGTGACATTCCATCAATGAGTAGTATCAGCACACCTAGCAATCGGGTCCAGCACGCGAACAAGCTGATCCGCGTTATTGCCTCCCGTGGTCGACGGCATTTTTTCTGCAGCACCACGGGCCGCGTTGCGCAACTCGAGCTCGATACGCGCAATCGAGTCTGGCTGGTAGACGAGTGTACCGGCCAGCAGGTTTATACCCACGCGAAGGGCAGGTGGGGGGGGGGTCACCCACGGCGAATTGCTACGCAGACTGGTGGAGCACATGCGGAACTATGTCATCCGGGGGACACTCATCCCTCGGACGATTATTGCGCCGGTATGCCGAGACGAAAACGGAAATGACTTGTGGGACGGCGATGAGGCTTGCGTGCTGGTGCAGGCGGCGGCGTTTGATCTCCCCATCATTGCGCGGGATAAAGATAGCGGGCCGTGTTACGAGGGTGTGTGTCTTCAAGAATCGCTGCAACCGAGGCGCAGAAGGTGACGATCACAGCTGTCCCACAGCCTGTCCGGATGCAAGGCCCGGCACTGGCAGCGCGCGGGTTGTGGCACGGAGCACGATCGGAGCATCAAGGCCGCGGAAAACATCAAGCGAGGCGTCGGTGGCGCTCCACGTGTGGAACCGCCGGTCTCGAAAATCCGGAGTGGACGCTGAGCGTGCCCGGCTCATCGTCCATCCCGACTGTCTTGCTCGGATGGAACCGCGGGGAGCTAGCCAAAGCGCTTCTTCATCTCGGCGTCGATCTCCTTGAGCGTATATCCGTCTGCAGGGCTATCGTCGTGGGGAAGCTGTATGTGTGGCCAATCCTTGAGGCTTGTCCAGTAGCCGCCAGCGGTAAGACCGAGCTTGGTGGCTTCTTCCGCCAGTGCCTGGTAGCCGTTGACACCATTGATCTGAATTTCCGTATCCCAGACCGCCTTCCCCTGGACAACCCAGAAAAAATCAAGCGCTTGTCCCCATTGGTGCCATGAGAAACCCGGAATCGCGTTGGTGACGGGCTTTCCATACTGAGGGCCATCCCTCTCGATGCAGTGAGCCAGGAAATCTGCACCACTCTTTCTCAAGAGAGTGATTTTTTGATTCACCACTTCGATCGAGCGGGACTGTCGCCAAAGCCGACCCTGCTCAAACGGGTCACGCAGGCCTGCATTGGGTCGCATCTGTGCACCTCGTTGCATACATTTCTCTATCAACGAGAGCGCTTTTCCTTTGAGTATGGGGTCGAGCTTATCAAGATCCGCTGGCATGGTTTCCCCTTCGCGTTGCTCAATCGTCCCGGAAGGATAGGTGATCAAATCGATTTCGCTATCATCCATTGGCACGAACTGAAAATGCGCTCGACGTCGCTGAGAGGATGTCATTGCATCGACACATGCGAATGCAGAAGATATTTGACAGCTAAAAAATCACTAATGAGTATCAAGTAAGGGTTTATTTGTAATTTTTATGTCTAAAAATACGTAGAATGGCGGAAAAATAATTGTCAATTAACCCAAATGGGGGATAAATGATTCGAGCCGTTCTGTCGATATCGTCGCTGAATGCAAGTAGCGGCGACGCCGGAGACCTTCAGGAAAGCGGCCAGCTGGAGCTTGTGCATGAGATGAGAAACGGAAAATATCAATGTCTGATGAGCACAATACAAACCTCGCACAGGTTGCCAAACCTGCTGGTGGCGATACCCCTAAAGCTGAGATCAGCTACGACGGCAAGGATGTGAAGGTTTCGCTGGTGGGAGGATTGGCCATCTTGGCAGGTGTTGCTGTCCTGTTCTGCCTTGCACTCCTGTATTGGCACAACTCCGGCACGAAGGATCACAAGAGCGATGCGGCCAAAGGTGACGTCGGCATCGCGGTCGTCAATGGCGGAATCGGCGTATCGGCTGTCGGCGTCGATAAAAGCGGGCAAGCCAAGGGCGGTGAGAAATGACCAGCATCTCCAGGCTCGCTTCACTTCTCGCGATCCCTCTTGTTGTCGCAGTCAGTCCTGACGCTGGGGGTGTCACCGCACCCATCGGGAGTGCCACCACATCTGGCACCCGAAATCAGTCGACGGGGGTCAACTACGGCAAGATGCTGAACGCAAACTCCACCTACTACCTGAACGTTGACAACTCCACCCACAATTTCAACGTACACGGCAAAACAACGGAGGCCGAGCGGTTGGCACGCGTACAACGCGCGGTGCTCATGAATGAGAATGCCAGTGCTCTCAATATTACCGGTGCTGATGTTACGAAGTGGCTCGGTGATGAATCTCCATACATTTCACTGACACTGTCCAATCCTGTAAAAATGCCTGCGTTGGCGGTTTCAATGGCGGTGCTGGACATCAAAAGTGCCGGCACCTACCAAAAACTAAAGCCCTTGCCGGGGCTGCGACCGAGCACTGTGTTGCGAGAGGTCGGCAATAGCTACAGTGTCAATGCGTCGACTTCGGTGAAGCTGCCGGTCCTCGGGTTGCATGACCTGCCACGAGTGCTACCAGAGGTCTATGAACGATCTCCAGGCGCATGCTTGGAGGGGGTGTCGCTCGAGTTGGACGACTCGGCACTGAAGTCGGCAAGTAACCCTTGGCTAGCAAAGGGATTGTTCCGGCAGTATCAATCGGTCGGGATCCTTGTAGAACTCCGCTTCAAAGACATATTTGGCCAGGAGAGCCGCGGCACACGCTGGATTTTTGCAAAGTATCTGACTGGTTGGGCGCCGTCTGCAGCTTACTCCAGGGACGCAGATGGTCGTTGTGTTGAGAAGGCTCCCGAGGCTGATTCAGACCGCGATCGGCATGAGTCTGAACTGCAGGACGTAGCCCAGGGCGGATTCTAGCGCGGGCCCGTAGCTACTCTGACAACAGAGTTCTGGTTACTGCTCTGATCGCCAAGCAAAAGCTGTCCTATAGAAGGGCTACTGCAGCGCCGGACTTCGGGAGAGCGCTCTGACCGTCCCTCTAGTGCCTGCCTCCAGTAAGGTGAGCAAGCAGCGAGGCGGCTGGAGAGTTGCGCTGGCAAGCCCTAGCGTAGATATCAAAGCGATCGGGGTTTAGCGCGCTATGAGTTTTGCTGGCGTCGGCAGTCAATGTGACGATGTGCGCTGATCTGCCGCCTGAAACTTAAAATGCGGCAGATCTTTGCATCACACTTTCGATGGGTAGCATGTCCGGTGCATCGCGGGTAAAAACTGGGGGGCGATGATGACTCCCGGTAGGCTCGGAGCTTTCTTTGCTTTTACGAGGTTAGATGAGAAAGGTAGTGCCTAAATGGAGAAGCGGCGGCAAATCAGGCTACGGGCACACATCAAGGAATTCGTCATGCCCCCGATTACGGACGGCCTGGTGCTGGGGCGGGCATCGCCAATTGGTCATGTAGCCGTAGGACGGGCACTCAGTCTGCTCTCCACGACAGCTTTTGAACATGTTGAAATTCACGATGACGATGTCATCTCCGACGTCCTCGTGCGAAAGGCCATCCTCCGTAAGATTCCGCCTGATGAGCTCAAAGCGTTCATTCTGGAACAAATAAAGCCCGCCATGGGCGCCGAGGAAATCTTGCATCTCAGCCTTGAGGTCGAGCTGTTGTTAGAGCAGAAGCTCGGATAGGCGGCGCCGATGGATACTCTCCTTGTCGCGGATTGCCTAGATCCGACGGCGCTCCGTGTGACGCCAGACCAGCGCTATTGCGACTTTGCTGGACTCTCTTGCAACTCGCCCACAGTCTTCTCTGTATTTGACGATCACGGTGGCTTTCAAGGACTCGTTACAGATCTTCAGGCTAGTCTGTTTCCTGGCCGTATCTTCGCCGATTTGATTGTGCGCCGGCCGCCCCCGAGCGTACAGGCACGCGACAGCGCAATCGGCGTACTGAAGTTCATGCGCGACGGAGGACACGACAATTTGCCCGTATTCAACACCGGTGGTGGTGGATATCGTGGCGTCGTATCGATGATGTCGCTACTGAGTGAGCTGATGCGTCGAAGCGAGTCCTATCGTCTGGAGCGCGAGGCATTGGTTTCCCAACTGCGTGCCGAACTTGCAAACCGCCGTGTTCTAGCAAACATTCTTGAGTCGACAAGCGATGCGGTCCTGGTCTTTGACAGGGAACTTCGGACCCAGTATGTGAATCGCGCGTTCACAACAGTTGCAGGCTATGAGAGCCGAGCCGTTGTGGGCCTGAGTCCCAGGTTCTTGCGATCTGGACGGCATAAGCCGCGCTTCTATGCGACCATCTTGGCGTCAGTTCGAGAGCATGGGCGTTGGGAAGGAGAGGTATGGCTTCTACGCGCTGACGGATCAATTGCGCCCGAGTGGGTTACGGTCAAGACGGTACGGGATGAGCACGACGGCGTGCTGAGCTACGTGGTGATGCTCGCGGACATCTCGCAGCGAGAGAGTTTGCGCGCCCAGTACATGCATCTCGCGTACTACGACGGCCTTACTGGACTGCCGAATCGCCAGCTGTTTCAGGACCGTCTCAACCACGCGATCGAGCGTTCCGCACGTAACGGCACCGGATTCTCGCTGCTATTCATCGACTTGAATCATTTCAAGGACGTCAACGATACGCTTGGCCATTCCTTTGGTGATCGCTTACTGAGGGAGGTGGGAGATCGATTCAAGCGCCTTGTGAATGAGAGAGATCTCGTCGCACGCTTGGGCGGTGATGAGTTTACATTCATCCTGCATGACACCGGCAAGCCCGATCACGTTGATGTCATGGTGCGGCGCATTTTTGATGAGTTGATCAAGCCGATAGCGCTCGATGGTGTCCAAAGCTATGTGTCGGCGAGCATCGGGGTCAGCCGTTATCCAACGGATGGCGCTACAGCGGAGACGCTCATTATGAACGCCGATGCGGCCATGTACAGTGCGAAGGAGGACGGCATCGGTGCGTGCCATTTCTTCTCCAGTGTGCTCCACGACCGGATGCTCAAGAGGCTTGACACATCCAATGCACTACACCGGGCGCTGGAGAACAACGAGTTTTCTTTGGTTTGGCAGCCGCAGGTATCGCTGGAAACCGGAACAATTATCGGCGCTGAGGTGTTGCTGCGCTGGAAGCGTGACGGCAACAAGTTCATTCCGCCAGCGGAGTTCATTCCGATCGCTGAGGAGGTTGGACTAATAGGGGCCATCGGTGATTGGGTGTTGCGCGAAGCGTGTCGACATGCCGTGCAGCTTGAGACTTTGCCCATCAGTCCCGATTTTCGAGTTGCTGTGAATTTCTCCCCGATGCAGCTCAAATGGCACAAGCAGGAATCGGTGCTGCGTACGATCGAGGAGTACGGGCTGGATTGCAGGCGCTTCAAGATGGAGCTGACCGAGAACTCGCTATTCGTGCACAAAGACGGACTTCTCGAATTTGTACGCGAGCTTGGCAATGCGGGGGTGCAGATCGCGATCGATGATTTCGGGACCGGCTACAGTAACCTATCGAGTCTTAAACACCTGCCGGTGAGCGAGCTCAAGATAGACCGTTCATTCATCCACGACATGCATACGTCGCACAACGACAGGCAGATAGTGCAGACGATGATTGGCATGGCGCACATGCTCGGGCTACGTACTGTTGCAGAAGGTGTCGAGCATCCATGGCAGGTAGCAGTTTTGGGTGGGCTCGGCTGCGATATTTGTCAGGGCTATCTATTTAGGGGTATTCGGAAAAGGCTGTTGATTCGGTGTTGTAGGTCAGCATCTACATTTCAATTTTGATTTCGTAGATTGCTGTTGACAGCCTGCATTCTTGGC
>NZ_JWMB01000016.1:0-174612 GCF_000812445.1 Cupriavidus sp. SHE
TTCCTGCCCGCTGATCGCGTCACTACAGGGTGGAGCAAGCTTGGCAGGTTCGGCTATGCCTTAGCGTGCTTTATTTTCCGTTTTCTGAGACGACCCCAACTGGCACAACAGGATGCGTGGATCCGCGCGCGACGGGCGGCGATCGATGGCTCGCTGGGCCGACTCGACCGGGATTTCGAGAAGTTGCTGAAGTAGGCGCCGATGCCTGCTGCGGTTCTGTCGCGATAACAGTGGCGTGGTGAAGCCAGCGAGCGATCGACTGAAACACCACGCTCGACCATCATTGGCTCAAGATGACGCCAGTTGAGCTTTTTGTGATGAGGAAACAAGGATGTACGGACTGATTGGAAAGATGAAGGTCATTCCTGGACAACGCGAGGCACTAGTCTCGATCCTCCTTGAGGGCGTTAGCGGAATGCCTGGCTGCTTGAGCTACATCGTTGCCCATGATCCGAATGATGCTGATGCGATCTGGATCACCGAGGTCTGGGACAGCCAGGATAGCCATCGAGCCTCCCTGTCTTTGCCGTCAGTGCAACAAGCCATCGAGCGCGGCAAACCACTCATCGCGGGTTTCGGCGAACGATTTGAGACAACACCGATTGGCGGCCAGGGGTTAGCAACTCCCTAGAGGCAACCGCCACCGTCTTCGTCAAGACCGGTTTGCCAACCACCGCACGGGCGCAGCGGGCCAAGTTCAACGAGGCCGCGTATCGTGGCACGCATAGCAGCCGGACTGACGCGCTTTGCATGTTCAAATGGGCAGGTGCGCCATATACTGAGTTCACTTCTACAGTAGCGAGTTCAAGTTTCGGCTCTTGATGAGCACCCTTAAGCGCCGCAGCCAGACTTTTTCCTTGGACATTAGGTGGCAGCCCTTGCTAAAGGACTTCGAACTTCGAACTTCGGCTTCCGACCGGATCAAGTACTGCGCCGAGCGGGGCTTCCTGACGACCTGACTGGACCGGGCAAACACCTGACAGCGCCCGTCACGCCATGCGCCTGAACTGAGGAAAAGCACACCTTGTCCACGCCCACCGATCAACGCAAGGTGCTGCTGGCCGGCGCCACCGGACTTGTAGGAAGCCTGATGCTTCAGGCTCTGCTGGCAGATCCGACGGTCTCGCAGGTTCATGCCCTGAGTCGCCGGCCATTGCGTGTCCATCATCCCAAGCTTCAGGTCCACATCGTGGATTTCAGCCGTTTGCCCCTGTTGCCGCAAGCCGACGAAGTGTATCTGGCGCTCGGCACCACAATCAAGGTGGCCGGCAGTCAAGCGGCGTTCCGCGCCGTCGACCTGGAGGCCAATCTGGCCGTAGCCAGGGCTGCGTTCGCCGCGGGGGCCCGCCGCGCAGGTCTGGTTAGTGCTGTAGGAGCGAACGCCAAGTCCTCAACGTTCTACAGCCGCGTCAAAGGTGAATTGGAAGACGCCCTCAGATCAATGGGGCTGACGACGCTGGTGATCGCGCGACCTTCGCTGCTGCTGGATTCCCGGGATGGCCTGCAGCAACCGCCGCGCATCGGCGAGCAGATCGCCATCCCGATTGCGAAGCTGCTGGCTCCACTGTTACCCGGAGCCTATCGACCAGTACACGCGCAAGCGGTCGCGCAGTCCCTCGTCAAGACCGTGCCTACGGCGGAGGGAGTGGTCGTTCTGCCTTCCGACGTGCTCACCAGCACTGGCAACGCGCTCTGAGCGCGGCCGGGTCTCTCAGCGCGTTCCTGCCCGCGGCGCAGCTCAATCTGGCTGCTGCGCTGTCGAAAGCTGCTGACATCCCTCTTCGTACATCAATTGGCAACGGCCGTCTTCCACAGCATCAGTGCGCCAATGTTCAAGGCGACGGTGCCCCAGAACACAACCTGGAACGCCTGCTTCCGGTTCTTATGGCGGAGGAGGTGTTGGGCAGCGAGCGCGCCCGGCCACCCGCCGCAGAGCGCAATCAGATGCAAGTTCGCCTCAGGAATGCGCCACGCATTTCGGTTTGCCCGCGTCTTGTCGTCAGCGTACGCGAGGAATGCGACGACACTAGCCAGAACGCTGACGATGCCGGCATGTCGAGGGAGGTAACCGCCGAGCGCACCAACCACCATGATTGCCAAGGCCGCCAAACCTACGAGCGCCGGCAACCAGCTTGCGCCGGAGCCGGAGGCGGACTTCGGTGCGCCCGCTATGGCCACGTTAATCGCTTGCATCCGGCCGTCCTTTCCTCTGATGAGCTCGAAGCTCACGCGATCACCCGGCTTCGGTTGAGTTGAGCGTGTCTGCAACGCGGTGACATGAAAGAACACATCCTTGATGTCCGCGTGAATGTCGATGAACCCGTAGCCCTTATCGGCATGCCAGGATCTGATTCGTCCCGCTTTTTTCATCTTCTTGGGGTTGGTATTGCTGGAGGCATCAAGTGTATGAGATGTGAGGGGCAGTGACACTTGCGGCGGGGCGGGGCATAACGCCCCTAGTGCGTAGCCGCAAAATCCGGACCGGGGTGCCGCCAAGGTGACTCTGGTGCACAGCCAGCCTGAGCCCACGCCTCCCCTGCCCCGGCATATGGCCCGAATTCAATTGCCTCTCGACAAGGTCGCTTGCCGGCCAGGAGGTGACCCTCGCGCTCCCGACACGAAAGGCCGCTTCTGGAGCGCTAACGGACCGTCGGCTATGCTGTCGCGAGCTACGGACACCCCACTTCGCAATCATGGATTCCGCCGCGGCCCGATGCTACCGTATTGCCCTTGCTCGTGTGTTTAGCCCGAGTTGCTCTCAGCGCAGCACTCAAATGAAACTCTCAATATATCAAGCGAAGATATTGTCATTCCTCTTTGAGAGCTTGCCCACTACAGATGAAGTGGATTATCTGGAGTTTTCGCTCTCAGGTTCGTTTTCAGGAAAATATCGTGTCGTACATTCTGAAATCCGGGATGTCGATACGCCGTCGCGGATAGTGTTCAACTTGCCAACCTATTCGCAAAGCGTCTTCCTAGCACTCACGAAAACCAATCCGAGTGAGACGGCGCTCATCTTGGCAAATCTAGAGGACTATGAGCGCGAAACGTCCAAAGCACTACGACCCGGAGAGACAGTAGTGCTGCCAAACGAGCTTTCCTCGATTGCATGTGCGCCGTACGGAGTGGTCTTGCTGAGAGCGGCGACATCAGTTGATTGTGAAGCAATACCTGACAATAAGGACTTCGATGAGCGGCGGACGAGCTTCTCCCTGGTGGTACCGCTCACCAAAGATGAGTCAGAGATTCGAAATCAACTCGGTCACGATGCCTTGATGGATGAGTTCGAGCGGTCTCAGAAGCAATTGTTTTTCTAATACCCAACATTCGGAGCATTGGGCTAAGCAGCCTTGGGGAGCCACCACCGGCTACGGAACGGCGCTGGACGGGATCGCGTATATCGGACGAAGCTGCAAGCACTCGGTGCCAGACGACCGAGTTCGGGCCCGTACCGGTCATCATTGCTAAGACCGCTGGATGTCCGAGTAGGGTCGTTTTCCGACACCCCCCCGTAAATCGCGAAGAAGCAAAGAAAAAGCCCTCAGGCCGGGAGGAATGAGGGCTGGAAGTGGTAACAGGCGAGTCGCGGCAAACGCCCGTGCCGGCATGATGACCGGATCGGCTGCCGTTGCACATCGCCAATTCTGGGTATATGCACGGCCGGTGGCTCTGTTTATCGGGCTTGCCGCCGCCGTCCCGGATGTCTTTTTTAGTACTCGCCAAGCACCCAGCCGCTGATATACGCGAAATACTCGCGCAGCCAGGCGTTGTAGCGGATATAGAGCGGCGTGGCGGCAGCCGCGCCGGAAAGTGTCGTAAAGCCCGCTTTGCGGGCGATCCGCTCGGCGCGCAGTAGATGGAAGTCGCTGGTCACCACCAGCACGGGATCGGTGGCGCGGACGCCGTGTCGGGCCAGTATCTCGCGGCTGAACTGCATGTTTTCCGCGGTGCTGGTGCTGCGATCCTCGCGGATCAGGCGATCCGGGACCAGGCCATGCGCCAGCAGGTAATCCCCCATGATGCCGGCCTCGGTGCAGGGCAACCGGCCAAAATCCTGCCCACCGCTGACGACCACCGATGCCGCCGGGAAACGGCTGGCCTGTTGCAGCCCTTCATCGAGCCGGGCCGCGAGCGTGGGCGATACCTCGCAGTTGGGCGACCCTGAACCCAGAATGACGATCGCCACGGGGGCGCCCGCCGCCGATGCGTTCGGCGCCATGTCGGCGATGCCGTGCCGCATATGCTGGAAGAACATGGCGACGCTGACCAGCCACACAATCAACCCTGTCCAGCCGGCGCGCCAGAGCCATTGCCGCCAGGGCACCGCCGCGCGCCACCGGGCGATGGCGGCCCAGCCCCAGGCCAGGCCCATCAGGGCGACACCCAGCGAAAACGGCAGAACGATGCCGAAGTTGAACACACCCATCAGCATCAGGGCGATGCCGTCGCCCGCCAGCAAGGCTCCCACCACAGCCATGGCCAGTCGCCATGCAGGCTTGCCGCCGTACTGCTTGTCGATCATCACCCGCCCGAGAAGTTGTCGTCAGGCGGGCAATGCTACCCGTACCGCGTGGCGGCGGGCAAATGACCGCTCGGATCAGCTGCCGAGAAACGTCAGCACGGCCTGGGTGAAGCCCTCCACCTGCTGCAGATTCGACAGGTGGGCGGCGTACAACTCCGTGTAGCGGGCGCCGGGGATCGTGTCGGCCAGATAGCGGCCGTCAGCGGGCGGCGTGGGGATATCGCCCGAGCCGGCGATCACCAGCGTCGGCGTCTGGATGCGCTGGATCTCGGTGCGCAGATCGGAATCGCGCACGGCCAGGCAGTTGGCGGCATAGCCGCTCGGATTGGTGGCGCCGAGCATGGCCTGCAGACGCTGCACCAGTTCCGGCTGCTGCGCGCTGAAGTCCGGCGTCAGCCATTTGTCGACCACGGCCGCCGTGATCGCGGCCATGCCCTCGCGCTCCACCAGCGCGGCGCGATTGGTCCAGTTCTCGGGCGGCCCGATATAGGCCGCGGTGTTGCACAGCACGAGGCGGTTCAGGCGATCCGCGTGATGCAGCGCCAGCCACATGCCGGTGATGCCGCCCATCGACAATCCGCAGAAATGCACGCGCTGCAGACCCAGATGGTCGAGCAGCCCGATCACATCGCCGCCAAGCTGCGCGATGCTGTACGGGCCGGGTGTCACGCCCGACTCGCCATGGCCGCGCGTGTCATAACGCAGCACGCGGAAGTGTTGGGACAGCGCGGCGATCTGCGGCTGCCACATGTCGAGGGTGGTGCCGAGCGAGTTGGACAGCACCAGCACCGGCAGGTGCTCGGCGCCATCCAGGCGGTAGTGGATCCGGACGTCGGAGAGGTCGGCAAAAGGCATGACGGCTCCCGTGGTTCAGTTCTGCGCGATAGCCGAGCCGTGCTGCGCCAGCGCGGTGACCTTCATTTCCATGTACGGATACAGCGGCAGACCGGTCAGCAGCGTGTGCAGTTCGTCGGCATCCTTCACGTCGAAGATGCTGACGTTGGCGTAAAGGCCAGCCACGCGCCACAGATGGCGCCACTTGCCGTCGCGCTGCAGTTGCTGTGAATAGGCTTTTTCCTTGGCCTTGATCGCATCGGCCACTTCCGGGTCGAGCGATTGGGGGATACGGACGGTCATTTCCACCATGAACAACATGTGGGGGCTCCTTGTGAATCCGGCGAAATCAGACGGTGGCGACGGGCGTCACCGGCGACCCCATCGCACCCGGCAGCCGCAGCGGCGGCGCCGACAGGAAAAAGTGATGACGACCCTCGGCACGCAGCCATGCGGCGAGATCGCGCAGGTACCACAGCTCGCCCAGCGGCAGGCCGAGCTTGAACAGGCAATGATGATGCAGGGGCAGCATCGGCACCGGCCCTGCTCCCTCTGGCGCGGGCCGTGCCGGATAGCGCTCCACGGCGTAGTTGTCCGCGGCGATTGCGGCGATGCCGGAATCGGTGATCCATTGCAGCAGGCGTTCGTCGCGGCCGTCCAGCGCGCAGCAGCTATGGTGCAGCACCTCGGCATCGGGTTGGCCGGCCATCTCCATCACCATCTCGGCAAACCCGGTGCGCAGCACAAGGATGTCGCCGGGTTCGACCACGATGCCATCGGCCTCGATCACGCGCATCAGGTCGTCGTATCCGACCGTGCGGCACTCGCGCCCGTAATGCGCGGCCAGGTCGATCAGCACGCCACGCGCCTGGATGCCGTGCGCGGCGAAGGTCTCGATGCCGAGCGCGTCGGCGTGGCTGTGGTCATGGCCGCACGGGTGCGCGGAGAAATGATCGCCTTCGGCGTAGTCGACCGGGCCAACGATGTCGGTATTGGGGCGAAAGCCGTTGTAGTAGACCCGCTCGGCCACGCCGTCGCCATCGGCATCGAACAGCGCGCCGACGTGGGCCAGGGAATCCCACTGCGTCGAGTACTGCATCGACAGCAGTACCTGGTCGTCGCTCAAGACATCAAGCGCGTTTGGGTCGACCTTGGCCAGCGGAAAGTTGACGTACGCCACGTCGTCACGGAACGTGGGTCGCAGCACCGGCGGATGCCGGCGTGGATTGAGAACATTGCCGCCCGGCAGATCGAGCGGCAGAGACAGGCAGAACGTCTTGCCGCTGCGGATTTCGCGGGCGGCGGCACGCACGCGCTCCGCGGTAATCAGGTTCAGGCGGCCGAGTTGGTCGTCATCACCGAAGTCGCCCCAGTTGGCGCCTTCGGGCCGTTGCTTCCATCGTTTCATGGCTGACGCTCCGGACTGGCGTTCAGAGATGGCAGACGCCGTCCAGGTACGCCTTGCGCCAGCGCACGATCCGGATGTCGGCGAACAGGCCGGCCGTGAAGAACGGATCGGCCTCGATCAGTGCCCGCGCGGCCTCGCGCGTGTCCACGTCGACGATGTAGATGCCACCGCCGCCATCGCTGCCGTCATCATTGAGCTTGGCCCCGCAGGCCAGCAGCAGCTTGCTGTTCTCCGCCAGGAACTCCAGGTGCGCGGGCCGGTTGGCCTGGCGTACATGCTGGTGTTCGGGCTTGTCGAAGGTCTCAATGAGGTACGGCATCGAATGTCTCCTGTATCGGTTGTCAGATCTGCGCGCCCCAGGCCAGCATGGCGACGATATAGATCGCGCCGACCCAGAACATCATGATCACGGTGTAGCCCATCACGTCCTTGAGCTTCAGCTTCGACAGCGCCAGCGCCGGCAGAATCCAGAACGGCTGCACCAGGTCATTCCAGGCGTTGCCGAGCATGACCGACATCGACGTCTGCGCCACCGAGCTGTTGATGGCCTTGGCCGCATCGATCATGAACGGACCCTGGATCACCCAGTGGCCACCGCCGGACGGCGCGAAGAAGTTGATCACGAACGAGCTGACCAGACCCCAGAACGGCAGCGTCTGCGGCGTGGCGATATCGACGAACACGCGCGAGATGCTGTCCACCAGCCCGGAGCCGGCCATGACCGCCATGATGCCTGCGTAGAACGGATACTGCAGGATGATGCCGGAGATCGTCTTGATGCCTTCGTTCAGCTTGGCCACGTAGTTGGCCGGAGTGCCCAGCAGCAGCACGCCGATAAACAGGATCAGGAAGTTGATCAGGTTCAGGTCCAGCGAACCACCCTGCGAGAAATGCAGACCCGCGTAGGCCAGCCCGCACAGCCCGATGATCAGGCTCAGCAGGCGGCTGTTGTTCATACGCGTGGCAAGCGTGTTCTCGATGCCCATGCTGTGGCCGTGCCCGGCGGCGCTGTCCTCGGCGGTGTTCTCCTCGCGGATTTCCACCACTTCCTTGGCATCACGCGGGTGCAGCATTGCGTTGAGCAGCGGCAGCGTGACGATGACGGCAAGGCTCGTCAGCAGCATCGGCGTGGAGAAGATCGTCTCCTTGAGACCGATCACGCCCATCAGCTTTTCCATCGGGTGGCCCGGGGTGGAGATCAGTACCGGGATGCTGGCAGACAGGCCCAGGCCATACATCGTGAAGCCGCTGTAGGCCGAGGCGATGATCAGAGGGTAATGCACGCCCTTGACCTTCAGCGCCAGCTTGCGGGCGATGATGCCGCCGATCACCAAGCCGAAGCCCCAGTTCAGATAGCTGCCGATACCGCCTACCAGCGTGGCCACGATGATGGCGCCGCGCGGCGTCTGCACGCGGGCGACGATGGCGTTGAGGAAGCGGTCGACCAGCGGCGCGGTGGCCAGCACGTAGCCCATCGCCAGAATCACCGCCATCTGGGTGGTGAACGAGAGCAGGTTCCAGAACCCCTTGCCCCAGTTCGTGATGACCGCCTGGGCGGCCTGTCCTTCTACCAGCATTGCCATGACCATCGTCAGCAACGTCAGGCCGATGGCGAATACAAAGGGGTCCGGCAAATACCGGCGCATCAGTTCAGTAAAGAACCCGGCGACCTTACTCAAGATCTGTCTCCTACGAAATCCGAAATGAACGCATATCGAACTAGCGTTCTACATGCGAACGTCTTGTATGAAGATCGGGAGCGTAAGAGTCCGTATGCGCAAAGTCAAGTTAATGAATTGCTTAATTAGTGCGGAAGTCACAACTATCCGATGCTGCATTGCAGCGCGACATGCTCTGCCTGACCTGGGGCCTCTGGCCTTGCGAATACGCCAGCAATCGGATTGCGCAGTGCAGCATTGACGCGCGGTCGGACGGCCTCGATCTGGTCGATATCCGCACAGAACCGCTATGCAGAAAGGAGAATGCCCCGGCCAACGAGCGTGCCGGGGCGGAAGGAGAAGGCCCGAGAGGTTTCTCGGGCCAGGTTGAGGTCCACTTGAGGGCTACGTGATGCCGAATCGGCGGTCGAGCGAGAAGGCGCCCGCCCCCCGGCCAATCAGGAAGAGTTGCAGCGTGGCCCAGGTCAGGTGCGTGGGCCAGGCATCGGGATAGACAAAGATCTCGATGACCAGCGTCATCCCCAGCAGCGCGAACGCTGAAAATCGCGTGAACAGGCCGAGCACCAGCAGCACCGGAAACAGGTGCTCGGCGTACGCGGCCAGATGGGCCGCGAGTTCGGGCGGGATCAGCGGCAGGTTGTACTCCTGCTCGAACAGCGAATAGGTGCTGTCCTTGATCGTCAGCAGCCCGGTGACCTTGGTGCGGCCCGACAGAAAGAACACCGAGGCAATTGCCAGCCGTGCCAGCAATGCCAGAAACGAGTCGCTGATCAGCCGCGAGGCCCGCGTTGTAAGGTTCGACCAGAGCGTGGTATCGGCCCGCACTGGGGAATCGGTATGGGATACGTTTGACATGGCTACCTCGGCAAGCTGGATAGGCTCAGTGAATGTCTGCGCCGTGAATGTCTGCGAAAACCCGCGCGCCAAGCAGCGTGGCCAGCAGGCGGGCGATGTCGATGCCAGGCTCGGCAATCGTGGCGGACTGGCAGGCGATCTGAAGGCTGGCGCCGGCGGCGCAGGCATCCAGAAAGGCGCACATGCCCTGCGTGGCGTGTTGCCAGACC
This sequence comes from Cupriavidus sp. SHE, assembly GCF_000812445.1. Lineage (NCBI taxonomy): Bacteria > Pseudomonadati > Pseudomonadota > Betaproteobacteria > Burkholderiales > Burkholderiaceae > Cupriavidus > Cupriavidus sp. SHE. The sequence continues at coordinate 9,508 of NZ_JWMB01000016.1, forward strand.
ACGGCACCTTCTGGCCGCGTCAGCAAGGCGCCCTCCCCGATCCATTCCAGTTCGCCTTCGAGGTCACGCTGCTCCCGATTTGCCCGCCAGATCGTGAAGGCAGGCGTTTCGAACCAGCGCCAGCGCACGCTGGCGCATGGCCGTAGCGCCGCGCCAAGGAGATCACCCCCGTTCAGCGTGGCCAGTGCCGCCGCGTCCAGCGCCTCGTCGTCGGCGGCCAGGTGGGACTCGGTCCAGAGGCGATCCAGACGTGCCACGTCCGGCAGGTATGGCAGTGCCGCGGCAGGCTCGAATCCCGACAGGAAATCGGCGAATTCCTGCCCATACTCAATCAGGCAGACGCTGCGCGGGGGCTCCGCGCAGACGTGGATCAGCGCCGCCGCGCGAAACCAGTCCTCCCCTACCAGCCGCAGGACCGTCGGGAAATTCGCGGCCAGCGCATCCACACAGCCCTTGAGCACGGTGTTGCGATAGACCTTGAAACCGGGCTGCTGCGTCAGCGGCGTGATTGGGGTCCACGGCGGCGCGATGCCCGGCGGCGCCAGAATGGCGCGCAGGAAATCGTCCTGAAAGTGATGTCCGTTAGCGTTCATGATGTGGCGACCTCCGCGTCCAGGATGGACTGCGCGCGATCCCGCTCGTCAAGCAAGTCGGCGAATTCGGGAATGTTGTCGTCCCGTTCGATCAGCGTCGGACGCTCACCTACCCGCGCCACGAAGCGGCGATATAGCGACCAGACGGCCTCCGCCACCGGCGCATCGTGCGAGTCGATCAGCAGTGACGCGCCGAACTCGTCGTCGAAGCTATGTCCGGCCAGATGAATCTCCCGCACGGCTTCGGCCGGCACGCGGGTCAGGTAGTCCCACGCGTCGTAACCCATGTTTCGGGCGCTGACGTAAACGTTGTTAATGTCCAGCAGCAGCCCGCAACCGGTGCGCCGCACCAGTTCGGCCAGAAAATCGGTCTCGCTCCAGTCGTGCTCGTCCATGCGCAGGTAGTGCGACGGGTTCTCCAGCGCGATGGCACATCCAAGGCGGTCCTGAACGCGGGAGATATTGGCCGCCACTTGCGCCAGTCGGGCCGTGGTCCGCGCCACCGGCAACAGATCCGGCACGTAGCGCCCGTCCAGCGTCGACCACGCCAGATGCTCGGAAACCAGCACCGGCTCGATCCGCCGCAAAAGTGCGTGAAGCCGATCGAGATGCGCCTCGTCCGGCGGGGCATCGCCCGCCAATGACAGCGACACGCCGTGCAGTGCCAACGGATGGCGCTCCCTGATGGCCGTCAGCCACGCCAGGCGCGGACCGCCTGCCATCAGGTAGTTCTCCGGGTGGACCTCGAACCACAGGCCCGGCTCGGCGCATTGCAGCGCCTGCTCGAAGTGTTGCGGCTTGAGTCCAAGCCCCGCGCGTGGTGTCGCTGTCATGGTAGACGTCTCCAACGGGCTGCTATCCGGCTTACATCGGCTTCAGCGTGCCCATGCCGTGCGGCGTCTTGATCGTCGCGCAGGTACCAACGGGCACGGACTTGAAGTGGTCGCGCTCGTAATCGGTCTTCTGGGTACCGGCGCACGTCGTGCCCGCCCCCGCCTTGCAATCGTTCTGGCCGGCCATGGCCACGCCGTAGCACTTCTCCATGGCGGGCTTGTCCTTGGACTGCTGCATGGTGCTGTTCTGCGCCAGGGCGACGCCCGAAGTCAGGGCGGCCAGGGTCACGGCGGCGGCGAGCTTGATGGTGTTCATGGCGATACTCCTTGAGAGCGGATCAATGTGAAGGGAAGTCAGATATCCGTGGTCCCGCCCGGCCTGCCTTGCGACGCAAGGTTGTTGGGCTCGGTGGTCGGATGATCTGACTGTCAATTCGCCGGGGATCCGTCACCGGTTACAGCCGCCTGGGAGAATATTTTTTTGTGGTCCGCTGTAACCGGATGGCGCCTGCCGACGAATAACGGAGAAGCACATGCACGCGGATTGTCGCCATGGGTGCACTCACATATCATTTCGAAGCGATCACCCCTGAACCTCGTGACGATGTTGATCGATCAAATCTCCGCGCAGTCGTCGCCTGCATGAAGCCCGCTCCCGAGCGCGCCGGCATGGAGGCCATGGATGCGGTGGAGCAGCGCCTGCGCGCGCTGCTCCTGGCCGGCCTGGGTGGCGATCAGGCCGCCTATCATGCATTCCTGACCGAACTGACCGGCCGGCTGCGCGCCTTTGTCCGGCGGCGGCTCTATCAGTTGCAGGATGAAGTCGAGGACATCGTCCAGGAAACGCTTCTGGCGGTGCACAACGCCCGGCACACCTACCGCGCCGAGGAACCGCTGACGGCGTGGGTTTACGCGATTGCCCGCTACAAGCTGCTGGATTTCCTGCGTAGCCGTTCCCGTCACGGGGCGACGGAGTCGCTGGACGATGTCGCGGACATCCTCTGCCATAGCGACGATGCGCCGGCGCACGATGCACGACTCGACCTGAGCGGCCTGCTCGAGCAACTGCCGGACAAGCAGCGGCTACCGATCCTGCACGTGAAACTGGAGGGCCTGTCGGTGGCTGAGACCGCCCGGCTGACGGGGCTGTCCGAATCGGCGGTCAAGGTAGGTATTCATCGCGGACTCAAGGCATTGGCCGCCAAAGCGCGCCTGTTCACATCATGAAGACAGACGATCTGATCTCCCTGCTGGCCACCGGCATCCGCCCGGTGGACCCGCACATCATGCGCCGGGCGTTCGTCCAGGCGCTCTGCGCCGGGGCCGCCGGCGCGCTCCTGCTGCTGACCATGACGTATGGGGTGCGCCCAGACATCCGCGTGATGCTGGTCACGCCGATCTTCTGGCTCAAGGTGGCGTTTCCGCTGTCGCTGGCAATCGGCGCATTCGTTGTGCTGAAACGGCTGGTGGTGCCCGGCGCGCAGGTGGGTACCCGTTGGGCGGTGCCGGGCGTGCCGGTGCTGGCGGTGTGGATCGGCGCCCTGGCGGTACTGGCCAATGTGCCGGCAAGCCAGCGGCTGCAACTGATGCTCGGCATGACGTGGAGGACCTGCCCGTTCAATATCGTGTTCCTGTCCTTGCCGCTGTGCGTGGCGGTGGTCTGGGCGGTTCGGCAGATGGCCCCAACGAACCTCCGCGCCGCCGGCGCCCTGGCGGGTCTGCTCGCCGGTTCGGTGGCGACTATCGTCTATTGCCTGCATTGCCCGGAAATGGAGGTCCCGTTCTGGGCAATCTGGTATCTGGCCGGGATGCTGATTCCGGCGGCGCTGGGCTGGCTGTTCGGTCCGCGCCTGCTGCGCTGGTGAGACGCCACGGCCACACCCTGCCCCCCGCGCGTGGCCCGTCTCAGATCTGATCTGCAAGATATCGAATTCCGCAAACGCGCGGACTGAATATATTGGCTGTGTCCCGGGACGCTGCCCGTGACCCCGTTTCTTGCAAACAATCAGAACATTCTCTGAAAGGGGGCTGCGATGGTCAGCAGAGTCCCGCGCAGGCCGACGCCGGCCGCCGGCAAGACAGCTTCAGTCAAAACGCGTGTCGATGGCCCCGTGGTAATCCGGCCGATTCCGATCCCGATCCCGCTCCCTGTCGCGCCCGATCCCAATCAGAATTTCTTCGACGCGGGCCGCCCCGGTCAGCCGGTGGTCCGGCAGGACGACCTGCTCGTGCTGCGGGTGGAACTGAACAATCTGACCGTGCAGCGAGGCAGCCCGCCACGGCTGCGCAAGACCGGCAGCGGCGTGGCCACGCTGGTCCTGCATTTTCCGCCTCAGTCGATCTTCGAGCAGGCGTTCGCCGAATCCTCCCCACCAGCCGTTGATCCCCCCGTCACGCTGCCGGCGCGCGCGCGTATCGCGGGCGAGTCGCGCATCGCGTTTGCTGTGCCTGATGGCTTCGATATCCCATACACGCTTGAAGGCGTGCTTACGGCCGTGCGCGATCTGCCACTGGCCGTTGGCGCCAATGCCCTGCCGCCCACGGCCGCGCAACCGCCCCTGTCTTTTCCCGAATGGCTCGGCGGGCTGATCGCGCAGGCAACCGGCAATCTGACGCTGGCCCAGCGCGCCGCCCTGCCGAGCATCACGCTACGCAACCTGAAGCTCGCATCGGTCCAGCGCGATACGTCGACGCTTGAGCGGCGGCAGGTGGCCCCGGCTACGGCACGGCGCCGTGCGGCCCTGCCGGCCATCGACGTTCGCCGGGGCGTTACCACGGACGTCGGGCTGGGTCCGATCCTGTCGGGCCTGAAACCCCGTCCCGCCGAACCTACCGCCCAGCAGACCGCGCTGGAGGTACCCTGGCGCCTGATCCTGAGCCCCGATGCCGATGAGCGCTGGCATCACGCGGTGGCGCCAGTCACCACGCCGGACGGACATACGGAGCTATGGCACACCCAGCTCGTGGCACCCACCGATCAGGGCACCATCGTGCCCCCGCACCCCGACCCCAACCGCATCGTGCGCGCGGTCTGGGCGCTGGCGGGTGAAGGGACGTCGAAGCCGATGCAGGCCAAGTTTCCGGCCGCCGTCGGGGAACTGCCCAATCCCGCGGACATGCCGTTCAAGGCAGCACTCAACGACATGGACCGCTACAGCATTGTCCATCTGTCGTCCAACTTCTCGCGCTCGGGCTACACCCCCGCCGCGATTCCTGCCGATCAGTTGATGCTCTCCGCGCTGGGCGCGTGGATCAACGTGCGTGGCATATGGGACGGCCCCCAGTCGATCGACCTCGTCGCCTGGACCCATCGCGGCAGCATGGGGCGCGACCACTACGTACGCACGGTCAAGCGCGGGTTTCTATGGCCCTTCGGGCACCGCGCGGTGCTGGTCGAAGTCACCGAGCGAAAATTCCAGCATGGCGGCGTGCCCGGCAATGCGGCGGTGCTTCGCAAGCGCACGTTCATCATCGTGCGCGAACGCGAGCGGTCCTTCACGGAGACCGATCTGCGCAGCGGTACCGATGGTCGCACGCAACTGCATCTGCAGATGCCCCTGACCAGCGTGCGCATCCTGAGCCTGGTGACGCCGGACCTGAGCCCGGTGACGCCGACGACGGCCCCGATCTGGCCCCTGGTAGGCGGCGTGCCGTTTCCATTCCGCTGCGAAGGCACGGATCTCGACGGGCGCGCTATCCGCTTCGACCTGCCGATGGTGTTCATGTATGAATCCATCGCCATGGACCCGAGCACTGCGAACGACACGTTCGCCAAAGCGCAGACGCTTTGGGATCAAGGGCTGCCACCTGGCGAGGTCCCCGGCACGGGACGTGGCGCGACGATGGCGCCGCAATCGATAACGCTGGCGCGTAGCGCCCAGCCCGGTGACACGGTGCTGGAGGTGCGCGAGCTACGCTTCGGCGCGGAAGCTGGCACCGGCAATCCAACGCTGAAGGCGTACGGCCAGACCCAGCAGCGTCCTGCCTTCTATCCGAAGGTGGTTCGGGCCACGGTGCGCATTCCTGCATTGGCGCAGCTTACGGGCAGCGGCGACGCCAACGTGGTGGAATGGAACAACACCTACCTGACCAGCGAGTTCGGCGCGGACAACAAGGGACAGGTGTTCGTCAGCATCGTGCCAAACGATCCGAAGAACAAGGCCCGGCTCGATTTCTCCGCACAGGGGGATCGCGCTGGCGGCTTCGTCCAGCCGAACCTCAGTCCGAGCGCGGTGTCTCGCCTGACCGGGCCGGTCACCGGCACCGTCAACGATTTCGTGGGCGGGCGCATGACCGGGTCGGATGCTTTCCCCGGCGCAGGACTGCCCAACCTTCCGTTGCTGTTCGGATGCATTCCACTCGGCGCGGTCATCGAGACAGTGACGTCGTTGGTGGACACGCCCGAGCAGGTGCCGCGCTTTGTCTCGGAGTGCGGCAGCCAGGCCGAACTATTCCTGAACGGTCTGGCGCAGCTTTATGCCGCCTTGACTGGGCTGGCCGGGCAGACTGGCAGCGCCGCCACGGGCGGGGTGAGCGCCATCGGCTCGACGGTGGCAGACCTGAAACAGCAGGCCGCCACCTACGCGCCGGGGCTCGTTGCCGATGCGCAGGCGCGACTGGACGCCCTGCAAGCCGCGCTGACCGCACTCAGCAACGCTATCGCGCCACTGGTCAACACGTCGATCGACGCAGCGCCAGCCCTGCCCAATCTCGCCACGGCGATCACGGCTGTGCAGAGCGCCTCGGATCAATTGCGCGCCACCGCGGGTGCGACGGTCGCCGGTGTCTCGCTACCCTCTGGCCTGCGTCAGTCGTTGGTTCAGGCCGCCAACGTTGCCTCTGCGCTTGCCGGCGACCTCGGCACGGTGGCCGCGCTGGTGGCCGAAGGCAAGGCGCTGTTCGCCGCGCTCGATGCGATCCTCGGCGACCCGAAGGCGTTCCAGGCCCTGCTGAGCAATCCGGATGCGCTTTTTGCTCACCTCAAGGCCGTGCAGAACGCGCTGGCACCGCTGCGGAATACCCTCGCCAACTTCCGGCTGCTCGAAGGCGCGGCGCGGCAGACGCTGTTGAACGTACTCGACGCGATGATGCAGGCGCTCGCAGTGAGCGATGATGTGCTCCGCGCGCTTTTGCAGGTGCTGTTCGGCGATGAACTGACCATCCGCTTCAACTGGAACCCGCGCATCGTCAGTTGGCCGGCCTCCGGCCCGATCTTTCACCCCAACGACCCCGCCGGCTTCTCGGTGGCCGTGGAGGCCAAGGTCAAGAAATCGGGCGGCGGGCAGCCGAAGCTGACGGTCGTCAGTTCGCTCAAGCATTTCGACCTGATCCTGATAGGCGCTGCCGGCTTCCTGGAACTGAATTTCGAGAAGATCGAATTCCGCGTTGGCACCGCCGACAAGATGAACGTCGACGTGCTGCTCAACGACATCAAATTTATCGGCCCGCTCTCGTTCGTGGAGACGCTGCGCGACCTGATACCGCTCGACGGCTTCTCCGACCCGCCCTACCTGGATATTTCCACCCAGGGGATCGATGCGGGCTTCAACGTGGCCCTGCCGTCGATCTCGGTGGGCATGTTCAATCTCAGCAACCTCGCGCTGGGCGCCGGGTTCACGGTGCCGTTCATCGGCCAGCCGCTGGCGGTGCGGTTCAACTTCTGCACGCGCGAGCAGCCGTTCAATCTGTCGGTCTGCATGTTTGGCGGCGGCGGGTTCTTCGGCATCACGCTTGATCCGGGTGGCATCCAGTTGCTGGAAGCCTCGTTCGAGTTTGGCGCCAGCATCTCGGTCAACCTCGGCGTGGCATCCGGTGGTGTCCATGTCATGGCCGGCATCTACTTCCGCATGGAGCAGGACAACTGCGCCCTGACCGGCTATTTCCGCCTTGGCGGCAGCGTCAGCGTGCTGGGGCTGATCACGGCGTCGATCGAACTGTACCTTGCGCTGGCGTACGAATCGCAAAGCGGCAAGTGCGTGGGGCGCGCGCAGTTGACGATCGAAGTCGAGGTGTTCCTGTTCTCCACCAGCGTCACGATCAGTTGCGAGCGAAAGTTCGCCGGCGCGAACGGTGACCCGACCTTCCGCGAACTCATGGGGCTGCAGCCGGCCCTGCCGCTGACGGACGAACTGGCGCTGATCCACGACGACACCGAGTACGCCTGGCGGCAGTACGCCGAGGCATTTGCCTGACCCGACGTTGGTCAAACAGGGGGCTGCGCATGGCCACGCAAACGATTCTCTGGACGGTCCTGCCCGCCGGGCGCGTGACCGAGGGGGCCTTGAAGGGGCGCCTCAAGGTGTCGGTCGTCGCTTCGCCGCGACTGACACCCGAACGCGCGAACGAGCGAGCGCTCCGGGCCTTTCCTGAATGGCTGCTCTGGCCAAGGACCGTGGCCGAGGCAAAGTTCGGGCTACGCATCGGCACCACGTTGCTGCCACTCGAGCCACTTGGGCCGCTTGCCGGTCAGGCACAGCCCGACGTCGATCTGTGGAGCCAGCTTTTCGCGCCGGAGACGCCGGTTGATGGCTTCGTCTTCAAGGACATGAGCCGGGTCAACCTGCGCTCCTACGCCGTGCGCAACGTGCTCGGCCTGGCGCGCAAGTACTACGCGCAACTGGCCGTGGGCGCCACCAGCCGGCACCCGACGTTGTTGCCCTGGTCATCGGCCAATCCGGCATTACGCGCCATGCTGATCGACATGGGGGCACCGCGCGAGGTGGGCGCGGAGCGCCAGGGTGGCTTCGCACGTTTCTTCAACGACGGCGATGGCGGCATCGAGCAGGTGCTGCGCAATAGCGTATTCGGCCCTAACTCGAAATACTCGGGCATCGCGGCCGGCATCGGTGTCGACAGGGGCGGCAACCCGGTCAACGGCGCTAGTTTCCCGGTGCGCGTGCTGCCGCCGGACTGGCAGCCGCCCAACGGCAAGCCCGATACGGCGTTGATGGCCAACTGGGCCACCGCCGCCGAGTACACGCTGTACCAGGCCGACCGCTTCTATCGCCGAGAACCCCTCTCGGCAGATGCGCTTGCCATGCGCCGGCCGAGCGGCAAGGACATTCCCCCGCCGCCCGAGACCCAGACGCTCGACTTCCACAAGCGTCTGGCGTCCTACAGCGACTACCCAGCCCTGCTGCGCAGACTTGGTGTGCTGCTCGACTTCGTCCTGCCCGCCGAGAACCCGATCGATCAGCAGGTCCGCCAGCAAGGCAACGCGCAAGGGACGATGCAACTCGATCTGCGCTGGGCCAATGATCACGATCCCGGCGTGGATGGCTGCCCGGCCACCGCGTGGCAGGCCGACTCGCAACGCTTCACGGCCCGCCCGCGCACCAACGATCACCACATGGGAATGCTGCGGCTGGGCGGCGCCAATGATCGCTGGGACCAGTCGAAGCGTATTCCGTTCGACGTCTATCAGGTAGACCCGGACGGCACCGCGCTGAAGACCGTGGATTTTGTGCTGTCGGCGCAGCGGCTGATCGACAAGAGCCACAAGACCGGCACCGATGGCGCGGTGACCTACACCACCGGGGACGACCAGCCCGTTGCCGCGTTGCGTGCCGGAGGGATCGGTGTCTCCCGCCATGGGCGTGCCGCCGCACTGGCCTTTGGGGCGGCCAGCAGCGCCGCCAAGGATGGCGCCGTCCGCAGCGGCGCGGCGGCTTCAGCCGGGATTGCCCTGTTCACGGAAGATGTGCTGCGCGGGTATAGGGTCGACGTGCAGCCGATCATCGGAGGCAAGCCGGGCCGCTGGCAATCGCTGTGCCGGCGGCAAGGCGCGTACCAGATTGCCGCGACGGGCGCGAAGCTCTCGCTGCCTGCCGACGACGAGGGCTACGTCAAGGGCGCATCGACGACGAGTACCGCCAACCCTTCCAGCGGCGCTGACCCAGACGATCACTATCTGCACGAATCGTTGTTCCGCTGGGCTGGATGGAGCCTGGTAGTGCCGCGTCCGGGCCGCACGCTGCGCGCGCAGGATGGCGATTCGGGCGTGCAGGCCGAAGTGCCGACCGATGTGACCGATGCCGCGGCCGCTACCGATGGGAACGGCATCCTGGCCAGCTTCGTGGCCGCGAAAGGCAGTCTGCCCCGGCTGCGCTTCGGCTTTGCCTATCGCTTGCGCGCGCGGCTGGTCGATCTCGCCGGTAACAGCCTCGATGTCGACGACCCCTCGCTCGGTGACGGAGAAAACGAACTGGAGGTCACGCAGCCAGTCACGTACTGGCGTTTCGAGCCGGTGGACCCGCCCGTGCTGGTGCAACGCGCGCGTGCCAGCGAGGGGGAGTCGCTGGAACGCATGGTCATTCGCAGCAACTACGACGCCGATCCAACCACCTTTTTGACGACCGGCGCGTTTGCCGATGCGATCAAGCTGCCCGCTTCCGCCGATTTCGCCTACACGCCTGCGAACGAGCGGCATGTGGTGCCACCCAAGGCGTCGCAAACGCTGTGCGAGACCCACGGTCTGTTCGATCCGATGTTCGGGTCCGCATCGGGTATCCGTGACGCGTACGCGCTGGCCGCGCGCGAATCGGGCACGCTCTACGATGCCGGTCCCGGCACTGACGTGGCGTTGATCACCCCCACGGCGCTGGCGAACGTTGCCACCACCGTCGCGGTGCCGCCAGCCCTGCCGTCGCCGGATAACCCGACTGGCGACCGGCTCGCGGCTGGCCAGTACGTGATCCATCGCGAGGCACGGGTGCCAACGCCGTGGCTGCCCGATGTCGCAGCCGGGGGCATCGCGCTGCGCGCCGCGCCGGGCAGCCGACTGCCCGGCGTGACCGGGCCGATGTCACTGGGCGCGGGCGCCGAGATCGTCGCCATTCCGGGTAACGAACTCGTCCTGATGGTGGCGTTCGACCAGCGCTGGCCAGATACACGCGGGCTGCGCATCGTGCTGGCCGAGCGCATCGGGCTGCTCGCCGATCCGCACTGTCAGGTCACGTATCCCGACGACGGCGCGCCGCGCTGGGACGCCGACGCCCGCACCCTGACGTTCTTTCTGCCCAAGGGCCAGATCGCCAGGCTGACCTATGCCAGCTTTGTCCATCCCGACCTGATCGGCACGTTCGGCCTGCCAGACTGGGTGGATACCGCCGCCGAAAAGGCGCTGCTACAGCAGATGGCGCTGACTGGCGCGGCATGGATGCTCACGCCGTACCGGCCGCTGGTACTGGTTCACGCGACGCAGCAACCGGTTTGCACGCCGGAATTCCTGACCGGACTGGGCACAGCACGTAGCCCGGGCGATCGCTTTGCCAAACTTGGCGCGCGTGTGCGGGTGCATGGGCCGAGCACGGGCAAGCTGGAGTTGCAGGCGACATGGACCGAATGGATCGATGACCCCGCCGACGCCGCAGGCCCCCGGGTCGCGCAATGCGAGGGCACGCTGGCGGAGATCGCCCTGCCGGAGAACGGACCCAACCTCGACAGCCTGGGTCCGCTTGTCGATGCGATGATCGCTGATCCGCAACGACCCCGCGCGCGCGGCGACCAGCACGAATTCGGCGATACGAAATGCCGTCTGGTGTCGTACTGCCTGCGGGCTACGACGCGCTTCCGCGAGTACCTGCCGGCGGCCCTTTATGCGGACCCGAACGCCATCACCCGTACCGGGCAATTTGCCCAGGGGCCGCGCATGGTGCGTGGCGCCGACGACGATCCAGGCGCACCGATGCTGCGGGCTGCCGACGCCACCGACGCCACCGACGCCTATACCGTCATACCCGCCAGCGCTCCGCCGGATGCGCCGCGCGTGCGCTACTGCGTGCCGACGTTCCGTTGGAGCGGCACGCCCACCAACACGGACTTCGACACCACCCGGCTCGGCAACGGCGTGCGCGTATGGCTGGATCGCCCGTGGTTCACGTCCGGCGAAGGCGAACTGCTCGGCGTCGTGTTGCCGGCCCGCGGGGATTTCGCCAGCATCCCGCTGCCGCTCGAGGGGCTCGTGACCCAGTGGGGCGCCGATCCGCTCTGGGATTCGGTACTGCCGAAAATGTCGATCCACGACACTGACTTCCCGGCGCGGGTGACATCGGCAATGGCCCCACTGCAGGAAGCGGGCAAACCCAAAGTCATGGTGGTCGGGCATCGGGTTCACTGGCACGCCGAACGCAGTTGCTGGTACTGCGATATCGAGCTGGACCCGGGGTTGACCTATATGCCGTTCGTGCGGCTGGCGCTGGTCCGCTACCAGCCAAATGCGATCGACGAGGCGCTGGTGTCGAAAGTCGTGCTCTGCGACTTCGCTCAGGTCCTGCCGCGCCGACGCGCCACCTTCGCCCGCACCGGAACACAGGTCAACGTCAGCCTGCGCGGTACCGTGCCGGCCCACGGACCGATGAAGTGGTCGGCCGATGGCGAATATCTCGACATCTCGTTTATCCCGCCATTCGGCACCGAGGGCGAGACCGGACGCAACAAGGTGGAAGTCGTGCTGCAGACGCGGGACCCTGCCATCGACAGCGATCTGGCCTGGCAGGATGTTCGCGTGCTGGCGGACAGCCTGCTGGACCCGAAGGCCCCGCTGAATATCGGCACCGTCGGCCAGCATCTGGTGGGGCAGGCGCCGCAGCGCATCGTCCCCGAAGTGCTAGGGCTTGGCCGCATCGCGCCCCCGGCTGCCGTCACCGGGGCTATTGGGGCAATTGGGGCAATTGGCGCCATTGGGGCAGCGGGGGCAATCGACGTGACACGGCCATCGCTGGGCGACCTGCTGGATCCGGTGATCTGGTCCGGCACGGTCACACTGCCCGATGTCGCCGGCAAGCCCGCACGGCTGGCGATCCGGGAGTTCGAGCGGTATTACACCGACCGCACCGTGCCAGAAGTCCGGGCCGGCAAATCGTTGCGGCGCCGGGTGGTGGAGGAACGTCTGGTCTACACGACATTCTTTCCGCTTGCCTAAGTTGCAGCGCAACACAAATAATAGAGCGGCTTGTACCTCACGTGATTCACCCAACGGAGAGACACATGGCCGACGATGGCAAGACCGCCGCACCGCCGCCAGGGCGGGAGCCGCTGCTGATCGACCTGGCGCTACAGGGCGGCGGCGCGCACGGCGCCTTCACCTGGGGCGTGCTCGATCGGCTGCTCGAAGAGCCGTGGCTGGAGATCGACGGCATTTCCGGCACCTCGGCCGGCGCCATGAACGCGGCAGTGCTCGTGCATGGCCACGCGCTTGGCGGTGCCGAAGGCGCCCGGCAGGCGTTGTCGGACTTCTGGCAGCGCGTCTCCGAGACGGCGCGTTTCAGCCCGTTCCGCCGCAGCCCGCTGGACGTGATCCTGGGCCGCTGGACCCTCGACGATTCCCCGCTGTTCGTCGCCGCCGATCTGGCTGCTCGGATCTGGTCGCCCTATGACCTGAACCGCGCCGGCAGCAATCCGCTGGCCGATATCCTGCAGGCCAGCATCGACTTTGAGCTGCTGGCGCGCGCGCCTATCCACCTGTTCGTCACCGCCACCAATGTGGAAACCGGCCGCGGACGCGTGTTCAAGAACGCGGAGGTCACGTCCGAGGTACTGCTGGCCTCGGCGTGCCTGCCCACGGTATTCCAGGCCGTGGAAATCGACGGGGTGCCGTACTGGGATGGCGGCTACGCCGGCAATCCGACGATCACGCCGCTGGTGCGGGAATGCTGCTCGCACGACACGATCCTTGTGCAGATCAACCCCGTGGCCCGCCCCGGCGCGCCACGCAGCGCCCGGGACATCGTGAACCGCCTCAACGAAATCTCGTTCAACGCCGCGCTGCTCAAGGAGTTGCGGATGATGGCGGTGCTGCAGCGCGTGGCCGATCCCGGTGACGCGGAAGGGGCTCAATGGGCCAATATGCGCATCCACCGCATTGCCAGCGACAAGATCGCGGAGTACGGCACGGCATCGAAGATGAATGCGGAGTGGTCGTTCCTGTGCCTGCTGCGCGACGAAGGACGTGACGCGGCTTCGCAATTCCTGGCCGAGCACGGCGATGCGCTCGGCCAGCGCTCTTCGTTCAATCTCGACGAACTGCTCGAGGAGATCTGAACCATGGGTCTCCTTGGCATCGTTATCGCCCTGGGGGCGATGATCTGGCTCGCGTTTCGCGGCTGGAGCATCCTGATCATCGCGCCGGCAGCGGCCCTGCTGGCCGCGGCCACGGCGGGCGAACCGCTGCTGGCTCACTGGACCCAGACCTTCATGGGCACGGCGGCGGGGTTCGTCGCCCAGTTCTTCCCCTTGTTCCTGCTCGGCGCCCTGTTCGGCAAGCTGATGGACGACAGCGGCTCCGTCACGGCCATCGCCGAATGGATGACGCGCGTGCTCGGTCCCCAGCGAGCGATGCTGGCCGTGGTGCTCGCGGGCGCGCTGCTGACCTACGGCGGCGTAAGCCTGTTCGTGGCGTTCTTTGTGCTGGCGCCGATGGCGCACGCGCTGTTTCGCGCGGCAGACATCCCGCCACGGCTGATGCCCGCCGCCATCGTACTGGGTACGTCGACGTTCACGATGTCGGCGCTGCCGGGCACGCCGGCGATCCAGAACGCGATTCCCATGCCGTTCTTCAGCACCACGCCGTTCGCGGCGCCCGGCCTGGGTATCGTGGCCAGCGCGATCATGCTGACGTTCGGGCTGTGGTGGCTGTCGCAGCGCGAGAACGCTGCGCGCCGCAAGGGCGAGGGTTACGCCATTGCCGAAGAGGAGGCTTCGCCCGATGAGGTAGCGGAGCGCCCGCTGATCCGTGAGCTTGCCAGTACCGCACGCGAATTCGACCCGGCCGAGGCGCTGCAAGGCAGTCGCAGCGACGAGCCGCCAGCGGCCTTTATCGCGCTGCTGCCGCTGGCCGTGGTGATCGTGGTGAACCTGCTCATGAGCTTCGTGGTGCTGCCACGGGTGGATGCCGACTACCTCGGCCTGCCCGAGTGGGGCGCGACCACGCTGCAGGCAGTCAGCGGCGTGTGGTCCGTTATCGTCGCACTGACCGCCGCCATCCTCTGCCTGATTGCGCTGAATTTCCGGCGCCTGCCGGAATTGCGCGACAGCATGGGGGCTGGTGCCCACGCCGCCGCCCTGCCGGTGCTCAGCGTCGCCAGTCTGGTGGGATTCGGCGCGGTGGTCGCCAGCCTGCCCGGGTTCGGCGTCGTGCGGGACTGGGTGTTGTCGATCGAGGGAGGCCCACTCGTGTCGCTGGCCGTGGCAACAAACGTATTGTCGGCGCTGACCGGCTCAGCCTCTGGCGGCCTGACCATTGCGCTCGATGCGTTGGGTGGCACCTACCTGACACGTGCCTTCGACCTGGGCATCGATCCGGCCATCCTGCATCGCGTGGCAGTGATGAGCGCCGGCACACTCGACACGCTGCCGCACAACGGCGCCGTGGTCACGCTGCTTGCCGTATGCGGGGCCACGCATCGGGAAAGCTACGGCGGCATCGTGATGGTGGGGATCGTCGGCCCAATGCTGGCGCTGGCGGCCGTGATCGCGCTGGGGAGTTGGGTTGGGTCGTTCTGACGCCTGATGAACCGCGGGGTCAGGCGGCCCCCTCCCCGCCGACCTGGGGCTGCACGATTCCCATCCGCCGCGCGGCCAGCTTCATTTGCGTGAACTGGATGCCGAACAGCGCAAGTTTCGATGCCAGCGGAAACACGCCGATAAAGAGCGGCCACGATGCCGTGAACGCCACTGCCACCACCAGGTTCAGCACGCCGGTGAGCAGCATCAGCCCGGCCCACAGGTAGCCATAACGGGTCAGCAGATCGCCCATGCGCTCCCGCGCGACCGGCGGCACGTAGCGGTGCATCCAGCCACCGCGCAGCATGACCACGCCGACCAGCGCATACAGCACGCTGGGCTTGCCCATCACGAAGCGGGGATCGTTCGTCAGTAACGTGGCAGCGGCCGATACCAGCACGCTGATCAGGCTGATCCATTGCAGCGCGGCAATGGGCTCACCCCGGAACCTCGCCCAGAGCACCACGCCGACCGCCACGGCAGTACCTGCCGCTGTGGCCACCACGACATCGACTTTCATGGCAAACAGTACGGCAAAGACGATCACGCCAAGCGAGTCGAACAATACCGGTCGTAATGCGTAGAAGAATGCGCTCATGCGGGTCCTTTCCCAGTCTCCAACTGGCGGTGCGTCGCAGCAAGTGATCCGGACGCCAGAGCGCGTCAAACTGATCATTGCATAGTTCTGCGAAGTGTCGGAGACGCGCCTGCCCGCGTCAAGGTAAACATGAGTGAATCAGGGTTGGCCCGGAGTGCGCAAACGCTGCACGGGGCGCCAGGAACCCCACAATCCCTACTGCCCCATGGGGACACTTCCTCCTGCCGCAATGGGTCGGGACGTACCAGAATGTACTGGGAGGGGACGCCAATGACTGAGCGCAAGCCATCAACGTTGCCGAGGACCATCCTTTTCACGGTCGTGGTGATCGTGGGGCTTGCCTTTGCGCGCGTGGCACGGGCCCAGATCTTCGGCGCGGTCAGTGCGGACGGGTCCATCACGCTGACCAATACGGCGGGAAATCCACATCTGCACCTGCTGGTCGCCGGCAATCCACCGGCCGAGCGCAAGCCCCGGGAGCCGAGGGATCTGCCCACCGACGCCGCGCTGTTCGCGACTTTCATTTCCGAAGCCAGCCGCAACTCCCACCTGCCGCCGGAACTGATCCGTGCCGTGATCGCCATCGAGTCGCGCTTCAATCCCAATGCGGTATCCAGAAAGGGCGCGATCGGACTGATGCAACTGATGCCGGATACCGCCAAGCGGTTCTCGACCGGCGACATGCTGAATCCGCGCGACAACATACTCGCGGGCGCCCAGTACCTGCGCTATCTGCTGGACCTGTTCCGCGATGATCTGGAACTTGCGCTGGCGGCCTACAACGCTGGCGAGAATGCGGTGATCCAGGCGGGAAACCGGATCCCGGCCTATGCGGAAACGCAGGCCTACGTACCGATGGTCATGGCGCACTACCGCAGGCTGCTGGCCTCGGGGTAATGCGCCAGCGGTGCCGGTGCTACTGCTTTACTGCCCTACGGCTCTACTGCTCTACTGCTCTACTGCCGAATCGTCGCCGCCTGCATCAGATTGCCGACCACATCCGCCCTGGCCTTGTTGAGCGCCACAATATGCAGTTGCCTGCGGATGTCGTCTTTGACTTCGTCAAATGCCGGGACCTGCGTGGCACGCTTCGCATCGAGCCTGACGATGACACGAAGGTTGTCGACCACGACTGGCTCCTGCGTGACCGCACCAACCTCCAGATGGGAGACGGCTTCGGCCACGGCTACCGGCACGCCCTGGCTCTTGCCTTCGACCACAGGCACCCGGAACGTGATCCACGGCATCTCGCCCCCGCTCTCCTTGCTCGACGCCACGCTGTACATCCGGACCAGCTCATCGAAGGACACGCCCGCCCTGAGCTTTTCCAGCACGGTACGGGCGGTCCGATCGTCCGCCACCGAAATGATGCGGACCTTGTACTCCTCCCTCCCCATCATGCTGACTACCTCGTCATACCGCGCCTTGACCTGCGCATCGGTAATCGGATCGAGGCGCAGGTTGTCGCGCAGGTAAAGCTCCGCCTCCGCCGACGCCTTCGCGGTGTTGGCGGCCTGCAAGACTTCCGGCCTCCGGTCATACCCATCCTTTTCCGCCGACTGCCGCAGCACTTCGCGCACGATCAGTTCCTGTGTGAAGAACTGGCGCATCTGCGGGGTGTCTGGCTGGCGCGCCACACGCAAGGCGTCGTCGAGCTGCGCCTGCGCAATCGGCACGCCGTTGACGACGGCGAGCGTTCCTGGCGGCAGGCCCGTGGCCGCCCCGCTCCCGCTGTCATCCGCTGCCTGGCATGGCGCAAGGCACGCAGCGAGCATCAGGCCGAGCGCCAGACGTGCCGGACCTGACAGACGAGACAGGGCAATCGCATTCATGGTGTGCCTCCGCATTCGGACGACTGGCGCGACGTTCAGGCGCCCGGCGAGATCAGTTCGACGCCATCAGATGGTGGTACGCATGGAGGATTTCGTCCGCCGTCGCAAAACCATCTATCCGCAGCCAGGGCTTGCCCGGCGCCGCGCGCAGCAGGACCACTGGACTGTGGTTCATCTTGTCTTCGTGATAGACGTTGAAGGCTTTCTGCGCGGCAACGCTGGCCGACACTGCGCCGGTGTAGTGCTGCCACTCCGGGCCCGCGCCGAACTTCGCCGCATATTCCCGCAGCCGTCCCGGGGTGTCGTGCTCGGGGTCGATCGAGATGGAGACCAGATGCACCTTGTCCCGGTCAGGACCCAGTTCCGCCTGAAGCTGTGACAGCGTCTGGCTGATGACCGGACAGATCGACGTGCACGTGGTGTAGATGAAGGTCAGTACCACCGGCCGGCCGTCATCGAGTTCATTGGCCAGCGACACGGCCTGCCCATCGTCACGCACCAGCGTCACCGGTGGCAGGCGATAGTCCACCGTGGACGTATGCATCTCCCGTTTCATCTCGTGATGGGAATGCGGGTCGTCGGATTCATGACCGACGGCGCCCATCGAGACGCACGCGATCAAGCCAACGGCGGTCACTGCCGCCACCTTGCTCCAACGCTTTGCGTACGCTTTCATGGGAGTCCCCTCCTCGATGTTTCGCTGACGCGCACCCTGGCGGGTGTTTACTCCATTGTGGGCAAGCCGCGCCAAGGCCGGCATGGGGAACCCTCCCCTAACTGGGATAGGTAAACCTCCGCCCGGTGTGTCTAGGGCACCGTCCAGTCCCCCTCCGCCGCAACCCGGGCGCCGTCCGGCCCCGAGAAGCGGACCATGTAGCCGCCCTTGGACGCGAATCGCTGGCCTGGCGCGAGGGTCAGGCGCGGATAGTATCCGGTGATAACGCGGCGCTCGATCATGTCCTCCACGCGCTCCACGAGGTAGTCGCGCTGGAAGGTATCGGCCATATGGTTCAGCGTCTCGGCGAGCAGCCCGCAAGCCAGGAACGTATCCGCCTGCACCTGTTCGGCCACCAGCGGGATGCGCCGGATCGTGAACCATCCGAGCGCATAATCGACGCGCACCCGCCGGCGTTCGGGCAAATCGACCGGATACGTCAACTCGGTGACTGCTCGCCAGCCCGCAGGGACAGGCGTATGTTCCAGCCCGCCCATCAGCCCCGACATCAGCACGGTCGTTCCGGGCGGTGGGCTGCCGCCAAGCGCCACCACATCCGGCGGACGCAGCCATAGCACCAGCACGTTGCCCTTCGGCACCTTGCGCAGTGCGCTGGCGATGCTCTCGTGCGCCTTCAAAACGCGGTTCGACACCGTAACGCCTGCGGGCAAGAGCGCTGCCGCGAGCGCCCTGGCGCCAGCGTCACCGCTATCGCCTTCGCGGTATACCTGAAGCACCGGTCCAACTGCCTTGCCGTCCTGGCCGCGCAGGATCGACCGTGCCATCAACTGCGCCTCAAGGGTGACGCCATTGGAAAAGTAGAGCGAATAGAACCCCTTGCCCTCCTCGGCGGGCACCTCGACATTGGGAAACAGGCACGGCACGGCTGCCTGCTCGCAGAACGCGTGCACCGGCGCCCAGTTCGAACCGCCAAGCCCGGATACCACGGCGAGCACAGGCTGTTCCGCGAGATGTTTCTGCAATTGCGCCTGCCACGTGGAGGGCGCGCCGCTCAGTTCCCAGACATGCAGCTGCCAGCGCCGGTTCACCATGAACATCATGCTGCGCGACGCGCGCAGACGCGGCGTGGGGCCCAGCGGGAACGCGTTCTTGTCAGCGAAATAGTGCTGCAACACGTCCAGCATTCCCTGGCGTTTGACCGGGTCCGCGTCTGGCGTGATGATCGTGGCGAAGTGCAGCATGGTCCCATCGACGCCGGGCAGCGTGCGTGCGTCAAGGCGCTTCAGAAAGCCGATCAGCGCCGCCATATCGGCATCGCCCAATGCGAAATGCGGCATCAGGTAGCTCAGTGGCCGGCCTTCCGAGTCAAGCCCGCTGCGGATGGCCCGTGCCAGCGTAGCCTCCGTGTAGGGCTCGCGGTCGATACGGATGCCATCGACAAATGGCAGGTCGAGATCGTCGGGATTGCTCGCGCGCGGGTGAAAGAGATACCTGCCCGTAATCGGGGGAATCGCTGTCAGGCCGGCACGGGCGCCAAGCCCGCTGCGCCGGTGGCAGTTCATGCAGGCGGCGGCCTGGCCCTCCATGCGCATCCCGCCATCGCGGATGGCCTGAAGCGGTTCGCCCGAGGCCAGCGTGCCCTGCCGGAAAATCCGCTCGCCAGCGTCTGGCGGCGGGTCGGCACGCGCAAGGCCCGCCAGCAATAGCAGCGCCAGCCACGCGACAATCCGCCAGAGTCGGCAAGCAAGCGGGTTCATTGCATCGGGGCCGGGCGGAAGCCGTATGGGGGCGCCGCAGTGGGTCGTGCCGCTTCTTCGCTGCCACGCATCGACGGCGGCTTGGCGAACATGATGTCCTGCAATGGCGGATTCATCTGGATGCGATCGATCACGAGCCGTTCCCCGGCACGCGCCATGCCCGCGCCGCTCTCAATAACGAATGGCAGACGCACGCCATCCACCTCCCGGTAATCGCGGTAGTACACGGTCACCAGATGCGCCTGTCCGGCCGCGTTGCGGGACTGCCGCTCCGACTTGATATCGAGATAGGTCTGCGCGTCGATCCACTCGCGGCGCGAACTGCCGGAGGGCAAGGTGACACCGAGCCGGTAGGCCTTGTGCCCGTCAACCTCGTCAGTGCCCTCCATCACCACGGTAATGCCCTTGGCCTCGCAGTCGATCAGCGGCCCGTCGATGACCTGCTCGTCGTGCGCGAACTTGTCCTCCTCCGGCGTGTAGGGCGTCAGGCTCGGCTTGCCCTGCGCCGAACGTACCTTCCAGCCGCGATTGCCGTCGAAGATCCGCACGGCCTGTTGACTGCCGCCGCGAATCTCGAAGCGCGTCTTGTTGGGCCGCTTGAGGGCCAGCACGAACTGGGCGGGGGCCTGCGCGCTTTCCACGTGCCCGACCCATACCATGGCATCGATCTTGCGCCAGGCTTCCGCGCCGCCAATGGCCTTGCCATGCTTCTCGACGACCTCGGCAGCGGTAGGCTCCGCCGCGCAGCCTTGCGCGCCTGCCAGTACCAGCAGACAGGCGGCCAGCGCGTTGCCGGCCATCGCCCTGGTGCCCATGGTCCGGGCGCGTGTTGCTATGGTGCTCATGGCGTTCGCCCCCTGCTACTGGCCTGCGGCTCCCGGAACGGCAACCTGCGGCTTGGCGAACGCCGCATCGTCTACCGGCGGATTCACGGCCACTCGCTGGATCTTCATCTTGTGCCCCGGCTTGACGCCAACGACCACGGTTTCCACGACGTGCGGCATCATCAGGCCGTTCTCCTTGCCGTATTCGCGGTAGTAGATCGCTACCGGGCGCGGGCGTCCGTCCATCACGCGGGGTTCGCCGTCCATCTTCACCTCCAGGAAGCTCGACGCATCTACCCACACCCTGCGTTGCACCCTATCCTTCGTTGTCAGCCTGAGCCGGTAGGCACGATGGCCTTCCACGGTGTCAGTGCCTTCAAGTTCGACGGTAGACCCCTTCCGGGCGTAATCGACCAGCGGTCCGTCGAGCTCAGCCCATTCGGCTGCTGCCTTTGCCTCGGCGGGCGTGAACGGCTCGGCGCCGTCCCGCCCCAGGAACGGCCGGACCTTCCATCCCTGCGTGCCATCGTAGACCTGCACTGCCGTCTGGTCCTGGAACCGCAACTCGAATCGCACCTTGTGGGGGCGCTTCATGGTGGCCACGAACGGTAGCTTCGTCTCCTTCTTGCCACCCGCGTCCAGTTCGCCCGACATGGTCAGCGTATTGACCGCCCGCCAGGCCGCAAGGCCGCCGCGCGCGGCTACGTTCCGGTCGACGATCTGGGCGGCGGACATCCGGCCTGCATCGGCGGCAGCGGCCGCGACCGGTGTCACGAGCACGGCCAGACCCAGCGCCACAAAGAGATTTCGGTTCATGGGTTTCTCCTCCCCGGTTCAGGCGTCGACATGTCCGAGCCCGTCCACCTATTCCACCACCAGGCCGTCGATGCGATACGTGCCAACCAGTATGCTGACCCGGTCGCCGGCCTTGATCACGTTGCCCTTGTTGGAAAACACCATCCAGTACTCCTGGCCAGCTTCCAGTTGCCCGGTCTGCCGCAACTGGCCGATCTTGTCCATCACCGGAATCTCGAGCAGTGCATGGGTGCGCTGGCCAATCAGATACGGCGTGGCGTTCTTGTCGCCAAGCACCTGAGCGATTTCAGGCTGGACGACGCGAAAACTGAAGCGCAGCAGGTTGCCCGACGCTGTGCGGCGTACCCGCAGGTTGTCCACGCCGCGATTCAGTTCGTAGTAGGACTGGGCCCGTTTCGGCACGTTGACGGGCCGATAGGCGGACGCGGAGCCTGCCTTGGCCGCCGTCGCATCGCCCGATGCGGCCAGCGCGCCGGGCACGGCGCCGCTGCCAAGCAGCAGCGCCGTGGTGGTCAGGATGCGTGCGAAACAGATCATTTCGTTGCCGCCTTATTTCGATGGCACGTACTCGACCGCGCCGATGTCCACCCCACCGCCTTGCGGCCGTGGCGTCCCGAAGAAGTCGTGGTCCGGCGCACCCGCCCCTGCCGCGTTGATCGCCGGAGACGCGCCCGTGATCGAGTAATTGCCAAGCGGCACGCCGTACCCCGCGCTGCCCGCGGTGACGGAGGCATTCACCAGCGACAGCGGACCGTAGGACATGTTGATCCACTGGTTACCCTCGTCCGGCGTGGCCGACGGCGTCAGGCTGAACAGCGGGTTCGGGATCACCGCATCGGCAATGCCCGGTGGCACCGAGATGCCGTTGCCACCCGCTTCCGGCGGCTTGCGCGAGCCATTGCAGTACTGGCTCACCAGGGCCGGATTGGAGCCCAGATTCCCCTGCCCCTGATAGTCGACGGCATCCGTCAGGATCGACTGCCGTGGCGCAAGCGTCAGTCCCGACGAGTGGTCGCTCGGCCCCATGTCGCCATAGGCGCCGATGTCCCAGTACACCGCTTTGGGCGCGCAGTAGCCGGTGGCGTGTCCCGACTGGTTCAGCGTCGGGATCAGGGTCACGATGTTCTGCAGGCCGGGTATCCCCTGGTCGAGCGCGCCCACCTTGATGTAGAAGGACCGGTTCTGCCAGAACAGGTTATTGGCGATCACCGGGTTCGAGTACGTCTTGCACCCCGGGAGCCCGGCCGGACAGTTCACGCTCTGCCCATTGAACGCGCCGAGCAGATTCTGCGTATGCCGCGCGGTCTCCAGTCCCGCTGGCTGATAGGTGGATGTCGTGACCGGGTCGCAGGTCGTTTCCGCACCCACGGTGGTGCAGTTGGTCGGCGGCGGTACGTTGGCCTGGCTTGCCGCGGCGGTGTTGAACAGCACGCCGGCGGACGCCGTCGAGTCATTCGACACAACCGTGTTGTTGATGAAGTTCACGTACACCGCATCCTGAATCGACACCCCGCCTCCAGCCCAACCCGCCACGTTGTTGGCGATGATGTTGTTGGTGACGGACACCTGGTACCAGCGGCTCGGGTTCGTCGGGCTACGCGCCACGTCGGTGCCGTTGACCGACTGGAGCCGCAGCCCGCCACCCTTGCCGCTTTCCGCCGTGTTGCCGACGATCAGGTTGCTGTCGATCTTTATCCCCGGACCCGCGCCATCTGACAACTGCGGCGCGCAATCCAGGTCGGTTGCCGAGTTTTCGCAGAAGGTGCCATCCGGCGGAACGCCCTGAACGATGATGCCGCCGCCATAGGTGGGTAGCGTGGGGTTATTGCTCTGGTTGAAGAGCACCCAGTTATGCGACATCTCGCCGAAGTAGCTGAAGCCGAAGTGGGCCACGCCACCACCGTCGCCGCTGCTGATGTTGCCGCACACCCAGTTGTAGTCGAACTTGTAGTTGTCGGCGCCCGAGCAGAACGTCACCCCACCCGCCGAAGACGGCGTGGTGGAGTTGATCTCGTCGCCGTAGGAGGCATTCGACGTGACAGCGTTGTGGTGCACCTTCACGTTGGTGTTGTAGGCAAACGGCTGCTGCGTGAAGCCGTCGGCGGCGATGGTGCCGTCAGGCACTTCCACCTGCCCCACCGTGATGCCACCTGTCAGCGTTCCGGCGTTGCCGAACACGCGGTTGTTGGAGACCTCCATGTTGTGGTTCCAGCCGTGCAGGAAAATCCCGCCACCGCCTTGCGAACTGTTGGTAAAGGTGATGCCATCAATCCGCGACGGGTTGCAGAGGAAGTTGCTCGGATAGGTGGAGCAATCCGCCGCGCTGCTGGTCAGCGGCGTGCAGATGCCGTTGGCGCTGCAGTTCGGGTCGGATTGCAGCACGCCGTTCACGGACACGTCACGTACCCCCTTGGCCAGGACGGTGATCGCCGCCCCTTCGTAGGCGCCCATCAGCGTCGGCTCGATAAGCAGCTCGCCCAGGTTGCCATTCAGGGTGCCATCCCAGCCGATCACCGGTTCGAGCGGAATCGCGTCCACCTGCCGCTGCATGTTCGCCGGGCAGGTGTACGTTCCCGACTTGTCATACGGATTGGTCGCGGAGATCAGACCGCCGTTCGTCGCCACGCCAAACAGGCATTGCACCTGCCTGCGCCACGGATCGAGCTTGCCCGAAGGATGCGTATTGGCGTTGACCACGACCGACGGAGCGCCGACACCTTGCAGGCGCACAGGCTTCCACATCAGCAGCATCTCGTTGTACGTGCCGGGGCCCACCAGGATCATGTCGCCCGGGCTCGCCTTGTCGATGGCAGTCTGGATGGCATTGTTGCTGCCGTTCTCGCCGTTGACGAACGTCGGCGCCTTGCCGCCGATAGTGACGGTAACGGTGTCGATCGACTTCTTGCCATTGGCCGCCACGATCGAAAGCTCGCCACACTGGGCCGCAGACTGACCCGCCTGCTGTACCGAGCACGCCGCCACGCCGGCGGGTACCTTGCCCGTGATGCTGAGGTCGCTCCACGTCACGTCGGTCATCGGCTTGCCGCCGATCGTCACGTTCGGACACGGACCCGAGGCCGGGCAACCGGCAGGTCGGCTACCAAAGCCGTAATGCCGGCTGATGGACTTCTCGTTGAACGGCGCCGTCGTGGCCGATGGGCCGCTGTAGGCGTGGTTGGTCACCGTCTGATCGCCAAGCGCCTTGATGGTCAGGTTGTTGCCTGCCGCCTGCACCCATGGCCCGCTGCCAGTACCCACCGTATCGCCTTGCACAGTCGAGATGGCTGGCGTGGCGTCGGGATAGGCGCAGTCCGGCTGGTTGTAGCCATCGGCGAACGCCTGGACAGGCACCACTGGCGTGTCCATGTACTGCGTCTGACCCGGCATAAACGGGATCTCGTAGCAGAACTGGCTGTAGCCGGGGTTGTAGAGCGGGTCGCGCATGGTCTTGCCGGGGTGCGCCGGGTCGGGCATATCCGGATCGTTCATGCACGCCACCATCATGGTCGGCGCGTAGCCAGTCGGATTGGGCGGATTGACCTCCCAGGTGGAATAGTTCAGGCCGTTGAAAATGCCCCATTGGTCCGAGTAGACGCGCGCCACTTCGGTGCCGCCGAAATCCTTGATCGAAATCGGCACATTGGGCACGGCGAACTTCTCTCCGAACTGCGGCGAGTACGGATCGAACTCGGACGAAAAGTCGTCCAGCATGAAGCCCGTATAGTGCGCGGCCACATGGGTGGAGCTGAAGACCCAGAACTTGGCCAGCACGGTCATCTGGTCGGTCAGGATGACTTCCTTGCGATCGCACAGGTTCCGCGAGGCACCTGCAAATGGCGCCA
The DNA here is from genome assembly GCF_000812445.1 of Cupriavidus sp. SHE. Lineage (NCBI taxonomy): Bacteria > Pseudomonadati > Pseudomonadota > Betaproteobacteria > Burkholderiales > Burkholderiaceae > Cupriavidus > Cupriavidus sp. SHE. Next base: position 34,779 of record NZ_JWMB01000016.1, read on the forward strand.
CCTCCTTCGAGCCCGGGAACAGGCTGATGTAGTCCGGCACCACACGCAACGCGCCAACGCACGGCCAGAACGTTTCCACGCTGCCCGTGTCGCCCTCATGCCGTGGCGACGAACCGAGGCCCGTGGTCGGATTCTGGGCATTGAAGCGGTTGTAGGTGGCGTTTACCGCGGCCTGGTCGGGCAGGATGAAGATATTGCCAAGCGCGCCGAACTGTTGCGTGACCGGCGCGATGTAGTTGTCGCCAATCAGGATGTTCTTGTCCTCTTCCTTGACCAGCTCGTATCCGGGCGGAAGGATGACTTCCACCACATACTTGCCCGGGGGCAGCATCATGGTGCCGTCGCCGGTCGGGTTTTTCACGCAGATCGTGCAGTTGGTCCCGGTGGCCTTCCCGTTGCCAGGGTTGCGGCCGGTAACGCTCGGGAAGCTGTACATCCCATCGTACGGCGCAGGCTGCAGCTGGTTGAAGGCGTGCATCCCGTCATAGCACTTGAACTGCGCGTTCGACGGCAACTGCTTCTGGGTCGGGTCCAGCCACTGCGTGCTGTTACGCAACGTGAAGAAGAACGGGTCCTTGGCCTGCGTCTCCTGCCCAGGGCAGTTCATGTTCGGCACATTGTTGGTGCGGAAGCCCTGCGCGAAGTCGTCCCAGCTACTGGTCTTCGTGGTATCGACCAGCGTGAGCGCAACCGAGCCATCAGCCGCAACGGTCTTCTGGTAGAGATTCACCGTCACGTTCGGCACGTTCGGCGTCCAGCTCGTATGGATCAGCAGCGCTGGATCATCAAACGGACGCGTCGAGGCGTAGATGACCTCGCCACGGATGCCACCGTTCTCGTTCGCGGCGAATGGCTGCTTGCCGAACTCGATGAATCCGCTTTGGCCCGAGAAGCCCTGCCAGCCCATGGTGGTGATCCATGGCGGATCGATACGGCCCGTGGATGGCTGGTGCGCGCTGCTGCCGGGTCCGTTCTGGATCGAGTATCCATTGCAGTCCGCGTTGTCGCAGTACACCGATCCTGGTACCCGCAGGGGGTTCGGCAGATGAGCCGTGCTGGATTCCAGGGTGTTGGCATAGTTCGACGCGATCGAGGACGTCCCCCCGCCCGGCGTGCCGTCCGGCGGACCGCCCGAGTCATAGACCACGTGCACGCCCGTCTGCTTGAAGCGTGTGGTATCGGCTTCGACTACGTACCAGTTGAATAGCGGGAACACCTCGTTGAACGCCGCATAGCCGTTGAGATCGGTGTTGTTGAAGTTCGAGTAGCTGCCGTCGCGGAACCGGATATTGGTGGGAACAAGCGTCAACCCCGGTTCACCGCTCTGCGACACCCCATCCTTGTTCGTGTCGATGAAGGTGCGCGTGTACAGGTTGGTGTGCCATTGCAGTACCGGGATATCGCCCAGGACCATGTTCTGCCCGCCCTTCACCTGGAATGCGGTAGCCAGGCCATCGACGATCTGGTCGTTCCATTGGTCGAAGACGGTCAGGCGGTATGTTCCGTCCGGAATGCCCGATACCGAGAACGTGCCGTCGGCATTGCACTTCGAGAAGGCAATATCCTCCCCGTCGGGGTCGCCGACGCTCACATAGCATTGCGTGAAGCCCAGCGAATCGCGCGATCCGCTGCCATACAGATGCTGGTTGGGCGGCCGGCTGTAGTGCAGGTTGGTGATCCGGCCTTTCACACTGTTGACGCAGCCTGACCCCGTGCTTGCGCAGATTGCCTTCAGGCGGGCATTAATGATCTTCGGATTGGCAAAGCCGACCGATACATGGAAGCCAGCCGGCCCGAACTCCTGGAAGTAGGACGGCCCGCCAACCTTGATGAACGCATCGTGTGCTTTCTGGCCGTCAAGCGTATTGGTCTGGAGCCACTCCTCTCCCCGGCCGATCCGATCGGCTGCGGGCGTTGCCACAACGCCGTAGCGGCCTGGCATCAGGTTGGCGATGATCGCCTGTCCCACCAGTGGCGACAGCGTCTTGCCATCGGATTCGAACTTCGGGCAGGTCGGGATCATGCCGACCAGCGTGCCATTGCGCGGAGACTTCGAGATCGGGCAGGCATCCAGCCCCGTGAGCGGATCGATCGTTCCCTGCAGCGAGTTCGACAACGGCATGTTGAACATGTCGTAGGTCATCTGTCCGGTCGCATCGCCCGTGCCGCCGGCATCGTCAAAGAGCTTGATCTCGAAGCCGCCCAGGCCCGGCTCGCGGGCCGTGCCAAAGCCGTCCGTGCCGCCACTGACATCGACTTCGCCATTGAGCGGCGCATCGTCCTCGAACACGAACACCGAGATCTTCGCGGTCTGCAAGGGCGTCTGCTGCAGCAGGACGTTCACTGTCTTCTGGCCCGCCGCGATGGGCGCGCCGCCCATGCCGTGGCCACAGGTACCCGAGCCCGGCGCGAAATCCGCGCCTGCTGGGCCGGACGGACAATCCGCGGCAATACTGAAGGGCCGCAACGGGCTGTTCGCGTTATTCGGGTCCACCGGCTTCGGCGCGCCTGCCCCAGCGCTGAACGGATTCCCGGCATCGCCAGGCAGGATCGAGATGTAGTAGCGCTTGGCGGGGTCCAGCACCACCTGACTCGGGTCCAGCGGGGCTTTCTGCGTGGCATCGGTACGGCAACTACCGTTGCCGACATCGCAGGTCGCTGCCGAATGCGTGCCGGTGTTCGGGTCAAGCACCGACTGCCCGGATTCGCAAGCCACCACGCCGACGCATCCCGAGGCGACCACTGGCATGTAGCTGGTGTGGAAGTTGGTGCCGAGACTCGGCACGGGCAGCGGCGGACAGTTGGCCGGCCGTTTCTTGCTGTTAACCTGACAGACCGGATCGATGTAGAAGGTGCGGTCTTCCTCGATGATCCAGCGGTAGTCGTTGATCGGTGTTCCGGTCGGGGCATCCTTGACGGCCACGACAAGCCCGCTTCCGCCCGTGAATGTCACGGTCACCGTGGCCGGCTTGCTGGATGTCTTCTGCGAGTTCACGGCCGTGTAGTTAAAACGGACCGTTGCCGTACCGTTGCCCGACGGCGGCGCCGAGGGAACGGCGGTAAACGATCCATCCTGATTCAGGGTCACCGTGCCGCCGTGCACGGCGCCAGAAATGGCGGCGGTCAGAAGCAGACCCGAAGGATCGGTGTCGTTGGCCAGTACGCCCGGCGCGCCTGACTGGTAGCGCGAGGCCGTACTGCTGGAAAAGGCATCGTCCACCGCCACGGGCGCCTTGCCCAGGCATTTTGAATTGGAGGTGCAGGCAGCCAGCGTGACCTTGGCCTTGATCGCCGGATTGCCATTGGCCTGATAGATGAAGCTGTCAGTGGTGGTGCCACTGGCCGGGCTGTATGTAAACGTCCCATCCGGGTTCAATGTCAGCGTACCGCCAGAAGGCCCCTGCTGCACCGTCACCCCATAGACGCCCACATCATTGGCTATCACGCCCTTGGCCGGGTCCACCACGATGACCGGATTGCCGGGCACCAGGAAATACGTATCCGGGTTGGCCACCGCATTCGTCGACGACGACGCCTGAGGCAGCGCGCCACCATTGACCGCGATGTAGGCCTGCATGCCGCCATCGCGCTGGTTGTTCGTCGACAGACTGAGTTGACGGTCGAACACCGGCAGGGCCAGCGCGCCACTCGCAGGCGCGTTCATCATCACGTCGTAGGCCTTGCCGGCAGCCAGGAACGTGGCGCTCTGCACCTTGGGCGTGCCGGGCAGCACGTTGCCGTCCTCAGCGATCAACGCAACACCGGACGAGCCGGCGTTGCCGGTCTGGGCACCCACGATCACCGGCACGTGCGCGCGCAGCCCTGCATTGACGTAGCGCACGAGAATCCTGCCCGTGGCGGGCGTGGCGCTGACCGGGAAGCTGGACCGGTTCTGGTTCGTGCGATCGAAGGCCACGCCATTGATCATGTAGTAGCGTGGATCGTAGTTCACGGCAGGCGGATAGCAGGTGCCGAACGTTGGCGACTTCGGGTCCCCGCAACTGCCGGCCTGCCCCGACCAGACTGCGGTCTCACTGAAGTTTGGCGTCGCCACCGCCGCTGCCACCGCAGCGTTCTGTACGGGGTCGATTTCGCTAAGCAGCAGTGGCAGGTCAGCGTCATAGGGGACGTTGGTGTATGCCAGCGCGGGGTTGCCGGCACTGGCCGGCGTCGTCACGATCAGCATCCCGTAGAGCCCCATCGGACCCTGAATCGACGGGTGCGTGCCCGATTCGATGAGATAGGTGCCAGGCTTGAGGTTGCTCCACGTCAGCGTAGCCATCCCGCCCGTCGCCACTTCGGTCGAGAACGACTGGACGCGGGCGGCCTGTTGGGGCGGCGTGAACTGTGCGGATCCGCCTGCAATCGGCCACGTTGCGGTTTGCACCGGGTGGGCCGGGCTGGCCGTGGTCGTGGCCGTCTTGCCGAGGCCCCCGCCCAGTTGCCCCGCGATGACCAGCGAGGTCGGAACCCCGCTCGTGGCGTTCTTGGGCACCGGCAGGCTGTTGGTAAGGTTGATGGTCAACGTGGTCGCGGCGCCAACGTATGGCACCCGGATAATGACCGGCGACCAGCCCGTACCGGCGTTCGCATTGGACGCCACGCACGTCGCCCCGGTGGCGGTGCCGCACTTGTAGCCCCACATCGGCACGACCTGGCCATCAGGCATCGCCGCCGTGGCCGCCTGGGCCGTGAGGTTGACGGTTTGTGCAAGAGACTCGCCGCTCGCCACGAGCAGCAGCGACACCGCGAGTCCTGCCTTGACCAGGTCAAGCACCCTGGCCCTGAACTGATCGGATCTCATCGCGTTTCCCCCGCCCGCTAGTTGCCTTCGTTAATCGTGAATGCCTGTGGGTCCACAAGCATCATCATCATCATTCCGCCCGGGAAAATATTGTTCGTGGTGATCTCGCGCTCATTGTGCGAATGCCACATGAAGGCGAAGCCAGCCTCGCTCGTAGGCGGATTGGCGATGGTCCCGGAAGGCGGCGTGGTGCCATTGGCGCCCACGGCGCGGATCGTGGCGTCCGGACCGAGGTATGGACTGCCGCCGTACCACGTGCCGTTGGTCAGGATGTTGGCGTCGGGCAGCGTCACCGGCCCGCCACTGGCGACATTGCCGAACGGATGCGCCTCGAGCGCCTTGTTATGGTCGGCGCACCACTCGTAGTAGTTCGGCGCGTGCGGATCGATCGTGTAATAGCCATTCGCGTCCGGCTGGCACACCACCGGTTTGCCGGCGTATGCGGGGAAAGCCGGATCGGTGTAGACAGCGCCAGCCACATGGCCGTACACATCCCAGTTCAGGCCCTTGCCCGTCCAGTAGAAGATGCCGTCCATGGCCAGCCCCGGCGTGGTCGTCGTGGTGAACAGCAGCGGCCCGGCCAGCTTGTTCGAATCGCTCTGGCTCAACAGCAGGTTGCCGTCCCTGGCCAGCACGCGTACGTGGTTGCCGTGCTCGTGGAAGGGGTGCTGCCAGCGGCCAGTCCCGATGATCCGCAACAGCACCAGTTCCCCAGGATGCATGTGCGGATTGCCGTTATAGGGCTGATGCGGGTACTGCACGGCATAGTTCGGGTCCATGAGGTCCGGCATCGAGCGACCGTTGATCATGAAGTACGCCGGATGGTACGGCTCGGTGACCACGGACATGCACCCGTTGGGCTGGTTGCACGTCTTGGCCGCCTGCTGCTCCGCCTGCTCGTGGATACGCGGATCGAGTTCGGAGAACTGAAACAGGTACTCGCGGTCGTAGCACGCCGACGGATGGTTGTAGGCGGCTGCCGCATTGCGGAAGTCGGTCTGGCCATCGGGCAACGTGGCGGCCACCGCGCGGCATCCGGGCGGCACGACCGTCGCGCCGCCGCCACCCGATGTGGGCAGTACGATGAGCGCCCCGTACATCCCCATCTCGATCTGCAGATCGCCCTGCGTGCCGCTGTAGTAGGAATGAGTACCCGGCGTAGTGGCAACGAAGCTGTAGGTCACCGTGCCACCACCGTTGGCCGCTTCGCGCGTCAGGAGGCCCGGGACACCGGTCGGTGTGTTCGGGCAGGTCTTGTCCGGATTCAGCGCCGCCGCGCAGACCTGGAAGCCCGGAAACAGGATCGACGTGGTACCGGCCGCGGCAGGAAGGTTGTTGGTCAGCGTGACAGTGACGGTGTCCCCCTGCCTGACGATCAGCGTCGGCCCTGGAATCTGCATCGAGGAGCACGTACCCGTGATGTTGGCAGGCAGGAAGCCGGTCGGCGTGGTCTTGCAACCATAGCCCCATGAATAGATGCTCGATCCGTCAGGCTGGCTGATGCGGTTCGCTTCGGCGTTCAGGTTGAACACCGGGCCAGTGATGCCGGGCGCCGCGGCCTGCACCGATGCGCAGGCCAGTGCAACCACACCGGCAAAGGCCAGCGATGCCACCCTGGACGCCCCCCTGTTTCTGGATAGTTGGCTCACGGCATCTCTCCTAGGAACAGACCTTGCTGACGGGGTCGACGGCGTTGCAGATATGGACTTCCGTCATCAGGCCACCGAAGTTCTCCGCATCATTCGAGAGGTGATCGAGGTTCGGCGTGTACAGGTAGAAGGTCGAACCGACCGGGAACCTGTTCACATCGCTGGCATCGAGGATCACGTCGATCGATTCGCCACCGCCGAGCGTGATCGAGTTGGTGTAGTAGGTCATGTCACTGCCGGCCATGTCGCGCAGCAGGCGCGCATTGACGGCAATCACGTGCATCGGGATGCCGAGCGACGCCAGCGTCTGGAACTCGCTGACGTCGAGGTCCGAGATCCGCAGCAGCGCCTTCCCGCCAACGGGAATGTTGATCAGCGTCGGCAGCGGTTGCGAGAAGTGCTCGGTGCCGTCCGCCACCTGGGTATGCATCGCCGCCTGGTTGATCGTATCGGGGTAGCTCCGTCCGTTCAGCAGGAAGTACTTGTCCTTCATGTCGGTGAACGGCTCGGGATTGAACGTCATCCCCACGAAGTGGAAGTTCGGGTCGAAGCCGTGGATCTGGATCGGGTACTCAACGTCATAGGCGGTGGATCCGTCGCCATCGTTGTAGGCATAGAGGGTGGGCGTTCCGCTCTTGTTAGGCACACGCTTGAATGTGTTCTGCGGTGGCAGCGGCGTGGCGCAGAGAATGTCCGTGCCACAGCGGGTGCGCGGGTCCGCCTGCTGCGACATCAGCGCCGCGTACAGCGTGGTGGTGCCGTCCATTGGCACGCGGTTCTGGCGCGGCCGTACGTAGATCTGCCCGACCATGCCCATCTGCAAGTGCTCCGGTGGCGTGATATGGCAGTGCCAGAAGTACGTTCCGGCGTCCGGCGCCAGGTAGTAGTACGTGAAGCTTCCGCCGATATTGATCGCGACCGAAGCGTCCGGCACCCCGTCATAGAACGACGACGCATTCGGGTAGCCGTGGAAGTGCACGGTGTGCTGCTCGAACAGGTCTGGGCGCATGATCATCCCGACGTTCGTCAACGTGAGGAAGAACTCGTCGTCTTCGTCGATCGCCATCGTCGGCGCAGGCATGTTGCCGTTCATGACGCCTACGTCCATGATTTGCTTCGGATCGACGTGACCGGTCAGCGGATGGTTGGCGTCGGTTGCCTCCGGATCCGGCACCAGACCCACCGCGCCGTTGTAGGTCGGATCGGTCTGTGGGCTGCCCACGGTATTGAACACGGAGTTTGGCTGGGTGCCGGGCAGGCCTTTCTTGATATCGGCCAGCCCCGACAGTGGCCCGAACGAGAACAGGTAGGTCTGTGTGCCATCGCCCATCGTGGCGTAGCCATCGCCGCCGGAGATCTGCTGGCATTTGATGCCTGCCGCGACGCCACCGCCCTGCGCGGGTGCCGGATGCAGTGTCGTGCTGTCCGGACACTGGACCCGGAACGACTGTGCCAGTGCGGGCAAGGCGATGCTGGTCAGCAGCAGCGCGGTGAACGCGCTGCGCAATATGCGGGAACTCGACATACGGCCTCCTTCCTGGCGGCAGCCTCGGTCCTGGTCCGGTGCCCCCGGCTGTCTGCGCGCGCAGCCGAACGATCCGGGCGAATGGCCGATGTCCAGGACATCCATCGCCCGATGCTTCCATTCTGGAAAGCGCGACGAAAGCTTGGCATGGGGCAACACCCTACTGATGCGGTAGGGCAATCCATCAAAGACTGCCCCGTCTTCGACACCCTCAACCGCCCGGCCGCAATGGCGCGAATGGAGAGGTCCTGTTCCCGTTGCCCGGCACCGCCCCTTTCCCACCGCGCGTGTTCGGCGCTGGCGTCTGCGGCCCGGGGTTCGTGCCCGGAATGCCGCGGCCAGGAGGCACATAGAAAAACTGCCATTCGGCGTAGGTCCTGGCGTTCGCGAACTCGGCGTAGCGTCTGGGAAACCTCGCCCGTTTGATCGTCTCGGCGGTCGAGCTGCTGTAGACGCCGTAGATCCGGCCACCTTCGATCAACAGTTTCCAGTCGGCCTTGCCCGTCATCGGGTCCGGATAGGCGCGTCGCAAGTGGTGCAACGGCACGGGAAACCGCTTGTCCTCGAGCAGATCGTCGATGGATGCCGGTAGCGCGCGACCCACCAGGTAATAGCTCTGAATCGCCTGCCTGTACTGTTCGCCAACGAAGAGCAGTTCTTCTTCCATCTGTCGCCGTCGTTGCAGCGCCCACACGTCCAGCGCCCCTTCCATCGCGATCGCCATCAGCAACAGCGCGATCAATAGCGACAGCAGGACCAGCCCCTGCCCTCGCCTGCGACGAAGGCATCCACGCACCAGACGCGCACTCGGCTTCAGGCTCATTGGCTTGGCCGCCCGGTTGCAGGCGCCGCGGACGCTCCCTCGGCTGCGGTAGTCGTGGCAGCGACGGGCTTTGCCGCCTCCGGCGCGCTGGCGGGAGCCAGGTCGTACACGCCGGGTTTCTCGCCGTCTGGCGATGCAACGACCACCCAGTCACGGCTGCCGCTGACCGGATCGTCGGGCACATTGCGCAGGTAGCGCCGGGTCACCAGCTCGTCGAGTGTCTCGGGATAGCGCCCGTTGTCGCCGTAGAACTTGTCAATGGCGTCGCGCATCACAGCAAGGTTCTGCCGCTGAACCTGTTCCTTGCCACGGTCGATCGCGTGAAGGTAGCGTGGCAGCGCGATGGTCAGCAGCAATCCAAGGATCGCCATCACGACCACGATCTCGATCAGCGTGAATCCCCGCCGCCACGTGAAAGCCGGAAATCGCATGGCCGTCACCAGTCCTTGTACGGAATGCCGTTGAGGCCAACGCGCGTGGACGTCGACGACACATCATAGACATCGGCACTGCCCGCCTGGCTGCCGTCTGGCGCCTTGCCGTAGGCGCGGACATTCCACGTACTCTCTGGTGGCACATCGACATCGCCCACATAGAACGGATCGCGCGGCACCCGCCGCAGAAACTGCAACAGCCCGCCCTTCGGGTCCTTGGCATCGACGACGCCAGTAGCCAGCACGTCGAGCGTTGGCGGATAGCCGGACATATCTGCCTTCTTCTCGATGGAGCCGAAGTCGCTGGCCTCCTTGTACGCATCCAGCGCCGTTCGGATCTCCCGCAGGGCAACGCGGAGTTCCTGCTCCTTCTGGCGCTGCACAATCAGCTCGGAGAACGGCAACACCGCCAGCGCCACGATGCCCACCAGCGCCAGGGTCACCACCAGCTCGATCAGCGTGAAGCCGCGCCCCCCGCATCCCGCCGGCGGGCCGCGACGCGCAATGCAGAGAGATCCGGGCCTGGCATTCATGGTTCAGGGGCTGCCGCCCGGGATCGAGTACAGCGGGTTGTCGCTGGGAATGTCCGTCGGCTGCCGGGGCATTGGCGCGGGCGGCGTCGGTGGAATCAGCTCCACCTGCACCGGACCACGTGGCGCTGGCGGCGGCGCCGTGTTTTCGGCCGAGCCGTCGGCGTTGCCAGACGCCGGCATGGGTGGTGGTGGCGCCGGTTCGGCTGCCCCGGCAGGTGCTGCTTGCCCCTGCGGCACCGCAGGCGTGCCGGAGAACCGACCGTTATAGGGAGCCGGTGGCGGCGTGGTCCGCATCGGCGGCGGAGGCTGCCCGAATGCGCTCTTTGGCGCTGTTGCAGCGCTGCCGCTTGCGGCCGGTGGCGGCCCCATGGTTCCGCCACCTACCTGTCCAGGCTTGACCGGCGTATAGGGCAGCGCAGGCGCGCCGGTTGCCGACGATGCGACAGGACGGCTCGGGTCCAGCCGCAATTGTTCGGTGCGGACATTGGTATCGGTGCCAGACCAGAGCTCGCGCGTGTCGCTATCCATCGTCAGTTGCGGGCGCACGATATGCGGTGTGATCTGCAGCACGATCTCGGTCTTGACGTGGTCGCCATTGTGGTCGGAGAACAGCCTCCCAACCACCGGCAACTGCCCCAGCCCGGGCACCTTGTCGGCAGATGTCCGATCCTGATCCGAGATCAGCCCGCCGAGTATCTGCGTTTCGCCGTCCCGCAGTCGCAGGCTCGTGGACGCGCTGCGCGTGCCAATCTGGTAGGCCAGCGAACTCAGGCCCGTCTGCGCGTTGCCGCTCTGGATCGTCTTGGTGATATTGCTGACCTCCAGGGCCAGCTTGATGCCCACGTCGTTGTCGCGATACACCTGGGGCTCCACTTCCAGCTTGATGCCGACGTCCAGATACTGGATCGTCTGCGTGAACGACGGTCCGCTCGTGCTGGGCGTGCTGGAACTGGAGATCACCGGCACCTTGTCGCCAATCAGGATCCTTGCCTTCTCCTTGTTTCGCGTACGAATCCGCGGGCTGGCGAGCAGATTGGCATCGGTATCGGTCAGCTTGAAGTTGGCTGTCGCCGACAACGGACTCACTTCAAGCTCGTTGGCGGTCAGGTGGTGCAGCACGCCCCATGTCGTCGCGGAGGCTGGTGTGGCCATCGTGAACGAGTTTGGCCATGCGATGCCAAGATCGGTCAGGCGCTCGCGCGACACCTCCAGAACCTGGACTTCGAGCATGACTTCCGGCTCCGGCAGGTCCTGGGCGGCGATCATCTGCTCCGCCACGCGAATCGTGTCTGGCGTGCCGCGAATGGTCACGGTGTTCGCGCGTTCATCGACCACGACTTCCTTGATCTTCAGCAGGCTCTTCAGCAGCGACTGGATCTGCTTGGAGTCGACATTCGACAGCTGGAATGTGCGGACCTTGAGCTCCTGATACTCCTGCTGCTTGGCGGGCGTGGCTGGGTAGATGAACAGCGTATTGGCGTTCAGCACCTTCTTGTCGAGCTGGCTTTGCAGCAGGATCAGATCCACCGCGTCCTCAATAGCCGCATTGGTCACGAATATCGTCGTCTTGAGATCGGCACGCACATCCCGGTCGAAGATGACATTGAGACCGGAGGTACGGGACAGTGCCTCGAACACCATGCGGATGTTGGCATCGCGGAACTGCAAGGTCACCGGCGTGCGCATGATCGATCCCGCCGCGCGCTGCTCCTCACGCGCGAGCCGCAGCAGACGGCGTTGCTCCTCGATACGCTGGGCCAGTTGTCTACCGGCAATGCTGTTCGGGTTCTCGGCAAGCACGTAGCGGACGCGCTCCGCTGCAATATCGTAGGAGCCACGATCGAACATGCGCTCCGCTTCCTGCAGGATGGCCGCGTCGCGCCAGTCACGCTGCAGCGCCGCGCCAAGAATGCGCGCGCGCTCGTTGGTGGGGTCCAGCTGGTTCGCCGCGCCAAGCAGCGGAACGGCGTCCTGGTACTGGCCCGCCGCGCGTAGTCGCTCCGCCTCCTCGAGCAGTGCATTGACCTGTCTGTCCCGCTCGCGCAGCGCGCCGACGATCTGCCCTGCATTGGTGCTCGGGTCCGGCGGGAATCGCTGGTACATGGGCGAGCAACCGGCAAGGCAGGTCCCCAACAGGATGACGCTGATGCAAATGGGCTGCGCCTTACATCTCGCCCGGATCAGCCTGGGCCCACGTGAGGTATGCATTTATTTCCCCTCGCTCTGGGTGGGCAGGACCTGCTTCATATTGAGCGGCAGGTAGGTAAACGTGATGCTCTCGGTCGCAATCGCGTCGATGCGGTACTGCCCGTCGATCACGTCACCGCGAGAGACAATCAACAGGCGGTCGCCGTTGCCCAGGAAGATCTGCGGCTTGGGCGTATTGCCATCCAGCGCGCCAAGGAAGCTGAACGGCAGGGGCGGTGGCGTTGGCGGTGGCTCGACGACCGGTTCCGGAGGCGGCGGTGGGGGCGGCGGCGGCAACCACGATGACGCCGTGAAGGGATCGTGCCCCGGCTCGGCGGACATCGGCTTGCGCAGCTTCTCCAGCTGTTCGCGTGGCGCGGCATGGGTCTGCGTCTGGGCCATGGCGGCGCTGGCGGGTGGGTGCTTCGCCGCGGAATGATGCGCGTGACTGGCCGCTGCGGCATCACTGGAGGCGCCGTGCCGGGTCATCGTGCCCCAGGAAGGGCCGGTATTGATCGCTGCAAGTGCCGGGTTGGTGCGCGGATCGGGCATCACCGACCAGGAAACGACGGCGGCCAACACGAAGCCAGTCGTACCGATCAGGATCTTTCGGGCGAGATCGTGCGTCATGGCCGCTCCGTCCGATAGATCAAGGCAAAGCGGATTCGCGCCTCGATCTGATTGCCGTCCACGGCCGGCCGCTCGACGTGAATCTCCTGCAAGGCCGCGTTAGGCACACTGTTCAGCACCGACGCGATAAAACGGCGAATCGCGCCGTACTGATCCTTGACCGGCAGCGTGACCTGATAGCGCACGAAGCGCGCGCCCGACTCGGCACTGAACTGGTACTGCGCCGAGCCGAGTGTCAGGTGGCTCTCCCGCGCCTGGGCAAAGATGACAGTCAGGTCTTCGCCGCTGCCGGAGAAGGTCGAGAATAGTTCGGGGAATTTGTCCGGCGCGCTGATATCGGCTTTTGCCTGCGCCGCCTCGGCGGCACGAATTCCTGCCACCTTGCGGGCCTGCCATGTCTGCGCATGAAGTGCCTTGGTGTCCGCCATCAAGCCGGGCACCATTGACCAGACCACAATCGCCGCCGCCAGAACGGCGATGCCAAGCAGCCCGGGGGCCCCCAGTGTCTGCCAGAGCGCGAAACGGATCGTCAGCAGGCGATCGCGTACCTGGGCGACTGTCATGGCTTTCTCCAGACAGCGGCAACCTGAAACCGTATTGGCGTGCCAGGCACATTGGTTTCCACCAGATGCGCATTCAGGACCGCCTCGCGCAACAGCGCGCTACTCTGCAAGTACTTGAGATAGGCGATCATCGCATCGGCGTCCTTGGCTTCCGCGACGATCCGAATCTGCCCCTGCGCCGGATTCTGGTCGATGCCGATCAGCGCCACATCGTGCTCGGGATAGTTCTCGACAATCGACAACAGGTCCTGCCAGGGAACCGTCAGCTCCCGCAGGATCGCCTGAGACTGCTTCTCGGCCAGCTTCGCGGCTGGCGTGGAGGCAACAGCGACGGTGTGCTTCGCCGGGCTGGCGCGGCGTATGACGGTTTCGAGATCGGTTCGCGCGATCTCGTTGCTCTCGCCCGCCCGCCAAAGCTCCCACACCCCCGACCCAAGCAGGATGCCGGACACAAGCAACAGTACGATGCCGGCCGGTGGCGGCCGCCAGCGTGCCGCGCAGAAGTCGATGTCCAGGCGCGGCTTCATGATGCAAGCCCCATCAGGCCCAACGCCGGCGAGGCATACGTGACATCCGTCCCCGACATCCGATGCACCTTGGCGAAGCAGCGCTCGAACGGTGCCGTGTCCACCGCATTGCCGCTGAGAAAGACTGCGCAGGTGCTCGCACTCTCGTCCGCCCATCTCTCGAACATCGTGCGGGCCTGATCGGCGAGCCGCGTATCGCTAGCCGTCTCGCCGGGAAACAATCGCTGCGCGTCATAGGCAACCCAGTGGCTGCCATCGGTTATGGCCACCTGCAGCAGATCGTCCGCTACCACGACGATCATGCCCGGAAGATCCGGCATATCGCGCTGGGTCCGATCGAGCAGCCGGGGCAGCCTGGGAGACAGGCACGTCACCTTGATGCCGGCTTCGGCACAGGTTTCCTGGATGCCCGTCAGCAACGATCTCGGCATTGCGCTGGCAAAGACAGCGTCACCGCCCGCTTGCACTGAGATGGCGATCGCCAGACTCACACCCTCAAGGCCGAACGCATCCGAGAAGTACGCGCGCGCAACCTCCTCCACATCCCGCTTGCGCATACTGCGGAAGTCGCCACGCAGCACCCCATGATTCACCCAGAAGTCGTCCAGTACGATCGCTGCATGGTGTCTGCGCCCCGCCACAGGCAGGTTGGACGGGGAATGCACCTCGGCAAGTGCCATGCGCAGGGTATCGAGCGTGCCCTCCTCGTTATACCAGCGGTCGGACGGCGTCTCGACGCTGCGGTGCGAAACGATAGCCAGCGGCGCCGTGAGGCCGCCCAGCGACAGCGCCTTGACTTCGCGTCGCTGCAACAGCGTCCACAGACGCTCGGCCCTGGACTGGCACAGGCCGACCGCGACATCGCACGTGCCAATGCCGATGGCAAGACGGTTACTCGGAGATCGTGACACGATTGATCTCCTCGAGTGTCGTATCCCCGGCCGCCGCCATCTCGATCGCGGCCTTGCGCAGCGTCTGCATACCTTGCCGCAGTGCCACGCTCTTGATGCGCGCGAGCGGCGCGCGCTCCGAGAGCAGCGCCCGGAGTTCGTCGTTCATCCGCAGCGCTTCCGCAATCGCGCGCCGGCCACGATAGCCACTGCCACGACAGGCCGCGCAACCCAGTCCGCGCCGGAAGCGGAACCCGTCCGCCATGTCCGGGTCGATGCCAGATCGTGCCAGCAAGTCCCGATCACCGGCTTCCTCGACCACGCAGCCATCGCAACACTTACGCACCAGCCGTTGGGCGACCACGCCATTCAGCGCCGAGACGAAGCTGTATGGATCCACCCCCATGTTCGTGAAGCGACCGATCACGTCGAACACGTTGTTCGCGTGGACGGTCGTGAACACCTGGTGCCCGGTCAGCGCCGCCTGCACCGCGATCTGCGCGGTCTCCGCATCGCGGATCTCGCCCACCATGATCTTGTCCGGGTCATGGCGCAGGATGGAGCGCAGGCCACGCGCGAAGGTCAGGCCCTTGGCCTCGTTGACCGGGATCTGCAGGATGTCCCCGAGCTGGTACTCGACCGGGTCCTCGATGGTCACGATCTTGTCCAGGCCATCGTTTATCTCTGTCAGGATGGCGTACAGCGTCGTGGTCTTGCCGCTACCGGTTGGACCGGTCACCAGCAACATGCCGTACGGCATTGACGCCACGGACCGCATGAAACCCGTATCGGCCGCCTGAAAACCCAGTGTTTCGAGCGTCAGGCCGTGCGCGGACTGCGATAGCTGATAGCGGTCCAGAATGCGCAGGACGGCGTCCTCCCCGAACAGGTTCGGCATGATCGACACGCGGAAGTCGATCTCCCGCCCGGCATACTGCGCCTTGAAGCGGCCATCCTGCGGCACGCGCCGCTCGGCGATATCGAGTTCCGAGATGACCTTGACACGCGACAGCACCTGATCGGCGGGTGCGCGTCCGTCGACCCTGCCCACCACCGTCAGCACGCCGTCGATGCGGCACTTGATCACCAGACCATTAGCGCGACATTCCAGATGGATATCGCTGGCCTGCATCTTCAAGGCGTCATAGATGGTCGAATTGAGCAACCTGACGACCGAGCTGTCGTCATTGCTGATGCCCTGCAGACTCAGCGCCAGCGCGGACGATTCCGCCGCGCGGTGCTCCAGCTCCTCGAAGGCAACGGTATCCAGCGCGTGGACGTCTTTTTCACGCGCCGCGAGGTAGGCCGTTACATCGCCGACGGTCGCCAGGCGCCATTCGTAACGCACGTGCGGCCGGGCACGCATCCGCTGGTCAACCCGCCCGCGCGACTGCGCATCGAGCGGGTCCGCGATCACGAACACCAGATCGTCCCCGGACCGGAAGCATACGCACAGGCGTGCCACGGCCTCGACGAATGGAATGATCTCGAAGTCGGGCTCCATCTCCTGCAGGTCGCGAATGCCGATAGGCTCCATCCGGAAGGCGCTTGCCAGCTCCGCAAGGCTCTCATCCGCACCCACGCCGCTCTGGGACATGTACGCTTCCAGCGCACGGGTGCCCGATCCGTAGGACGCCGCAAGTTCGCGCAGCGTTGCGCGGAGGGTGGTCCCCCCATGCTGCTCCGGATGCGTGCCGATCGGGTCCATGATGGTCTACTGAACGCTGGAGGCGAGTTCGAAGATCGGCATGTACATCAGCACGACAATGCCGCCGATCACGACGCCGATGAAGATCATCATCACCGGCTCGATCAACCGCGATATCAGGTCGATGGCGCGCGAGACATGCGACTCCTGGAATCCGGCAATCTTGTCCAGCACCGGGCCGAGGCCACCGGTCTTCTCCGCGACGGTCAGCAAACGGGAGGTGATGGCATTGGCCAATCCACACTGCTGGAAGGCCTCCGAAATCTTCCTGCCGCTGCGTACCGCGTGCAGTGCCGTGCTCAGCGCGGCGCGATCGGATTGGCTCACGAGCCCTTGCGACAGCTCGAAGGCGTGTACGGCGGGGATCCCTCCTTCCACCAGCATCGCCGAGGTTCGGAAAAATTGCGATTGGCGATAGATGCGGAAATGCGGCCCGATGCCAGGCAGCGCAAGCAGCCGATCGGCCAGCAGATCGCGTATGGACTGACGCTGTAGCGCAACGATGCCGGCCAGAAGCAGCATGCCGAATGCCAATGCGATGGCGGAGCCGTGCCGGTGCACCGCGCCGCCCCACATCATCAACCAGCGCGACATCAACGGCAGTTCGCGGCCGCTGTGCTCGAGCAGCGCGGCGAACCGTGGCACCACGAACGCCAGCAGGAACAGGACCACCGCCATCCCCACCACCAGCAGAACCGACGGATAGATGGCAGCCGAGACCACGCGGGCGCGCAACGCCTGCAGGGTGGCACTGTTGCGTGAGTAGCGGCGCAGGCTGTCTGCGAGACCACCGGTCTGTTCACTTGCCTTGACGCAGGCGATCAGCACATCGGGAAACACGTTCGACGCGTTCACCATGGCCGCGGATAGCGAATGGCCTTCCTCAAGTTGCCGGAGCAGATTCCCGTAGACACGTGCCGACGCCTCCCTGCGGTCGTTGCCGCCCAGCGTGCGCAAGGCGTCAATCACGCCAACGCCGGCATCGAGCAGTGCGGCAAGCTCCCGCGCGAACAGTTCCACATCGAACCGCACACCCGGCAGCACGCGCCATCCGCGGATACTGTTCGTGGTCCTGACGGTGGACCGGACGGATGCCACGCGCAGGCCTCGCGATTACGCCTGCGTCACCACATTGGCAGCGGACTCGCCGTCCAGGTAGATGGTCTTGACCCGGCCACCGCTGTCGAACACGCACAACATGTAGGTCACCGTCGTTCTCCACGTCAGGCCGGCGGGCCGGCCCTTCACGCTTTCACCACGAAGTAATGTCTGAGTTCTCTCCCGTCCCTCCAGGCTGTCCGTCCTTGCCAAACGACATGAGGTCGTAGTCGCCATGCTCCCCCGGCGACCTGTACTGATAGGGCCGATCCCATGGATCCAGCGGCACACGCTTCTGCAGATAGGGGCCATTCCAGCGCGGCGCGTTCTGGGGCCGGGTGACCAGCGCGTCGAGACGTTCCTCGGTAGTGGGGTATGCCCCCACGTCGAGACGATATGCGTCCAGCGCCTTGCTCAACGAGTCGACCTGCGCTTTGGCCACGTTGGTGTTCGACTTGCCGATCTGTTCGAAGTAGCGTGGCGCCACCAGTCCGGCCAGCAAGCCGATGATGACCATGACGACTAGCAGCTCAAGCAACGTGAACCCTGGCGGGCATCCCCCCGCCAGCCGATATGGGCGATGATCCGGGAAGCGGCGCGTTACCCATCGCCATCGGCGCTGCGCCAGCCGCTTCCGTTGCGTGTCGATACGCATGGCAAATCCCTTCCTCCTGGTGGAGAGCTGCGATCCAACCTGGGGCCTTAGTGACATTCTTGGATACAGGGCGGGTGCCAAGTAGTAGGGAGGTCCGCCTTTAGGCATGGGTAGAGACCCTCCTTCTTCCTCCGACGGGTCGCTTTCATGGCATTGCATTTTTCACGCGCCTAGAATGATCACAAACGATACAAGGCACGCATCGGGAGTGCTGGCCCGTCGCAGTCGGGAACACAGGCCCGCGTGGTCCGGGCCACCATGGCGCGCCCTTCATCGGAACGTGGGAATCGCGCGAATCTGTATCGGAGGGCCAATGGAAGACAAGCCATCCCATGGAGCCGAGCCCCTGAAGTTGCGTGACGTCACGGATGCGATGCGCCGGATGAGCGCAGCCATTGAAACGGGTCACCGGTGCTTTCGTGCCATTACCGACGGACGCGGCACCGCGCTCGCCGTTCTGGCGCCTGACGGGCACTTCGTATCCGTCAACCATGGCGCCGCCAGATTGCTCGGTTATACCGGCGCGGAGTTGATCGGCCGGTCACTGGCCGACATGGCAGACGACGGCGATCGCGCATGGATCGTGGATTGCCTTGCCGCGAGCATCTCGTGCACCCTCCGCTCGTTCAATGTCGTGCTGCATGGCCGTGACAATCGCGAAGCCAGTGTCCTGCTGCATTTTCAGCCGGTGATGGACGGCAGGGGCAACTGCAGCGCGGTGCTTGTCATCTTCGAGGAGCCGGTCGTGCTGCAGCAGGGGCTGGTGGATGCCCTGATGCGGTCTGAAGCGGATTTCCGGCGTCTGTACACGCACCTGCTGACCGGTCAGGAACACGAGCGCAAGCGCCTGTCTTCAGAGCTTCACGACGGCCTTGGGCAGGCGCTGACGCTGGTCAAGCTGATGGTGGAGGATGCGCTTGGGCGGATGCGCCATGGCAGCGCCGAGCAGGCGGAGTCGCTGCTCGAAACCACGCTGCTACGCATCAGGGAAACCATCGGCGAGGTCCGGCACATCTGCAATGACCTGCGCCCACGGCTGCTGGACGATCTGGGCCTGGTGCCGGCGCTGGAGGCGCTGTGCAAGCAGACGCAGCAATGCACCGGCAATCTGCTGGTGGTCTTCGACTGTCGCATCGTTGAAAACGAGGTGCCCGACAACCTCAAGGCGGACATTTTCCGGATTGCCCAGGAGGCGATCAACAACATCATCAAGCACGCGCTGGCCACGGAGATCAACATCGTCCTGCGCCGCGCCGCGAAGGACATACTGCTGACGATTCAGGACAATGGCATCGGCTTCGACGATCTATCCGGCTCACCCGACGGCCCGACCTTCTCCGGCCTTGGTCTTCTGGGCATGCGCGAGCGGGTCGAATCGAATGGAGGGAGCTTTGCGCTGACATCAGGCGAAGGTAGCGGAACCCTGGTCAGCGCTGCATGGAGGGTCTGATCGGGCACTCCCTCCCGCTACCCTGTCAATCGTCGCGCAGTCATGGGGAAGCCTCCCCATCCGAGCCGGCGGCGCGCCCCTCGTCCAGCATCTGCCGGCGTACTGCGGGAAGTGGTACGGCGTCCAGCCCGTCATGGTTCGTGACGGATGGATGATTGTCGTCGCAATACTTCCGCGCCAACGATGTGATCAGCCCCATGCTGATGGCGATCAGCACCAGTTCCGTCAGGTTGGTGATGCCGAGCTTGCGCATCAGACTCGCCCGATACTTTTCGATCGTCTTAGGGCTGAGATTCATGTAGATGCCGACTTGCCGGTTCGAGCGCCCTTCAGCCACCAGCTTGAGAACGCTGCGCTCCCGTGCCGTCAGCAGGTCCCATCCGGTCTTGGCCGTCGACATTTCATGGCCGCTGACGTAGGACTCCACAAGATTGCCGTAGAGCTCCGGGCTCAGATGTTTCTTGCCCAGCAGGACGACGCGCATCGCCGTCACCAGATCATCGAAGGAGGTGTCTTTCAGTACATAGCCATCGACGCCCGCCCGCAATGCCTCGCGCACATATTCGTCGTTCTGGTGCACCGAAAGCGCAATGATGCGAATACCAGGAGATCGGCGCTTGATTGCTGCAATGGCATCGATACCGTTCATGCCGGGAAGCGAAAGATCCATCAATATCAGATCCGGGCACAGCGAGATTGCCAATTGGCAGGCCTCCCGGCCATCTCTTGCCTCCCCCGCCACGTGATATCCCATTTGCGCGGACAGCATCGAACGCAAACCCGCGCGCAGAAGATTATGGTCTTCCACGATCAGCACACTGCAGTTGTTATTCATTTGCGCCTCCCACTTCGAACTACGCAGAAGTGCGAGCGGCATCCACATTGAAAATCGTGCCTGACGCGACACGCATTTCAACGCGGGGGCAGCATGAATCAGCCTGTCAGGTGGTGATACTGCCTGGGACAGATAGGGCCCGCGGAGGCCCGCCCGACAATGCTTGAGGCAGTCACGAGCCGCGCTGGAATCCCTTGCTGGCTCACAGGATTCCGCGCTGTCCAGGTGCCCGGCACGCATCACACAGGACGCGGCCTCCCCTGAATTCAGGGGTGCATTGCGTGCTTCGACTTCTGTCCGCTTTAGGCAGCGGCGCCCTCCCGGTCCGGCTTTCCATGTCTTGGTCATGGTGACGCCGCGCGTTCTCCTTCCCTGCGTCAAGATTAGGAGAGAAACACCAGAAAAGATACCGATCTGAGGAATGAATAATGCATTTTTCATTAGACATTCAGTGTTATTTTGAATGTCTGGATAAAATACATTAATGGAAAATTAAGAAGTGAGGAAAACCACTTAATTATAAGTCGATTGTGGATATATCAATGATTATAAGGCGATATATACCACGATATATGTCGCGCAGCTTGCAGCACTCTGGTATCGGATCCGCCTAACAGCCAAGCTGACCACGCTGATTCACGATGGCCTGGCGGTTGGCCTTGAGTTGCGCCATGTTGTCCCAGGCGTTGCCCTGACGCATGGCGAGGTCGTTCTGGCGCAGCTGATTGAACAGCATGGTGCAACTGGAGCGGCGGTTGTTCTCCGCGGCGATCGTCATCTGCTGTTCACGGGCGCTGGTCTGCTGCAACTGCCTGGCTTCGACGTCGTGGCGACGGAGGTAGGCTTCCTCCTGCTGCCGCGTGACCGCCGTCTTGCCGATGATCGAGAGCGTGCCCCCTGGCTCGCCGGTATTGCGGTAGCCGGTCGGACACGTCACGCCATCGTCGAGATAGAGAACCTTGTGGTCTGGGCCATCGCACCGGGTCGCCGCGAACGCGGTCATCGCATTCGTGGCGCAAAGCAGGACAGCCAGCAGGACAGCGTTCCGTGCATTCATGGTGAATTGGCCTCGTTGATCGGACGGACAGGACAGGTAGGGCAAGCGCCGGGCCGCTGCCTATGCCTTGCCCAGCCGGGTAATCAACGCGGCGTGACGTGGATGGGATGACGCCAGCCGCGCCAGTTCATCGCGGTCCGCCAGCTCGAACTCGCTGAACTCGAATCCCGGCGCTACCGTGCAACCGGCCAGGGCATAGCCGGCCGCGCCCGCCACGCGTTCCGCGGCAAACCAGCAGCCGGCCGGCACCACCGCCTGGAAGACGGTCCCTGGCTGGAACAGCGGATTACCCAACCGGTGCGTGGTGAACGCGCCGTCGGGCGCCAGCACGTGGACATTGAGCACGTCGCCCGCGTAAAAGTGCCAGGCTTCGTCGGACTGGATGCGGTGCCAAGTCGAATAGGCGCCATCGCACAGCAGGTAGTAGATGGCCGTGGATGCAGAGCGCTCCGCACCGTCGGCCACGCGTGTGATACGCGCGGGGTCCCGGTAGGTCTCGCGGTAATAGCCGCCTTCCGGGTGCGGGACCAGGGACAGTTCGTCGATCAGGCGTTGCTGCGGTGAGCGCGTAAGCATGGCTTGTTTCCGGGGCTGCAGGGGGCTGGCGTGTGGATCGGATGACTGACACGCCACCTTACCCGAAAGCCAGGCATGACAGAATGTCGGCCGATGGCGGCATGGCCCCGGCATTGCAGGATTCGCCAAGACGACCCGGCACGTGGCGGGTTAGGCTCCCGGACAATACGGACCATTCCGCCGACCATTCCGGCCCAAGAAAAGCCATCCCGAGGCTCCACCAAGGCCCTACCCGATTCGAACCGATGTCGCGCCCCTTCCCCGCCTGGCTCCCGGCCATGGCTTTCGTCCTGATCTGGTCCACCGGCTTCATCGTCGGCAAGGCCGTCGTTCCGGTTGCCGACTCCAACCTGTTCCTGCTGGCCCGCTTCACGCTGGCCGCGCTGATGTTTTCCGTGGCGGCGATGGCCAGCGGCGTCACGTGGCCTGCGCTCAAGCAGGTGCCACGCCATCTGCTGGCCGGCGCACTGATGCAGGGCATCTACCTGTGCGCGGGCTACGGCGCGGTGGCGCATGGACTGTCACCTTCGATCATGGCGCTGCTTGGCGCCTTGCAGCCGCTGCTGACCGCCCTGCTTGCGATCCCGCTGCTGAAGGAGCAACCTTCGTCCCGTACCTGGCGCGGACTTGGGCTCGGCGCGTTGGGCGTCGGGCTGGTGGTGCTTCCGGCCATGCAGGCCGGCACGCCGCAGACCGTGTCGCCATGGATCATACTGACGGGCGTGCTCGCCATTCTCTCCATCACGATGGGAACCCTCCTCCAGAAAACCTCGATTGCCCGCGCGGATATCCGCGCTAGCTCGGCCTGGCAGAATGCCGGCGCCATGCTTGTGGCCGGGGTGCTGGTCTGCGCCACGGGCGGAATTGGCGCATTGCGCTGGGAAACCGGCCCGACGCTGTGGGCATCGCTGGCCTGGGCTGCGTTCGTGCTGTCTGGGATCGGCACCTGGCTGCTGCTCAGCCTGGTGCGCCGTGGTCAGGCCGCCAATGCGGCGGCGCTGATGTTCCTGGCTCCACCGCTTGCCGCCGTGCAGGCCGCGCTCTTGTTCGGCGACCGGCTCGCCCCGCTCCAGTGGCTTGGCATGGCCGTGGCCGGTATTGGCGTGTGGCTCTGTCAGACGCAGGGCAACCCCCGACATGCCCAAGCTCGTTGAACACGCCTCGCCGCTGGTCGAGCCGCGCCGTTATTCGCCGCGGCCCTTCGGCCATGCCCATGACTACCATCAGTTGCTGTTCGGCGTGGACGGGGCCATCGAACTCGAAATTGACGGCCATGCCTACCGGGTCGATGGCCAACACGGGCTGGTGGTGCCTGCGGGCGCCCACCATGTCTGCGCGGGCCTGACCGAAAACCTCCAGCTCGTGGCGGACTTTCCCGCCAGTTCCGTCGCCCTGCCTGCGCGGCTAATGGAGAACCCGCGCGCCTTCGCCATGGATGCCAGCTTCGCTGCCCGCGTCCGCGCGTTGGCGACGCATCGCCCGTCTGGCGACCTGCCACTCCAGCACGCGTGGCATTGCGCAACGGCGCTCGCGGGCAATCTGGCATCGGCGCTGGGTCTCGATGCGGCCGGTAACGATGCCACGCATTTTCCGGCAATGGCCATCGACGCATGGCTGCGCGCCAATCTCGCGTCGCCGTTGCGGGTAGACCAGCTTGCCGCGCGCATGGGCTGGGGCGCGCGTCGGTTCCACACGCTGTTTTGCGAGGCGTTTGGCGATACCCCGCACGGCTATCAGACACGCCTGCGGCTGGACCAGGCCGTGCAATGGTTGATGGCCGGCACGATGTCGCTCGCCGATATCGCCTATGGCGTTGGCTATCCCGATCAAACCACCTTCACACGCGCATTCGCCCGGCGGTTCGGCAAACCGCCCGGTGCGTGGCGGGCCGCCGCGCTGGCCTGATCTGCAGATTTCTCCCGCCGCGCGTATGATGCGCGCGTGTTCGAGCCAGCGAACCAGCGAACCAAAACGGGGGAGACAACCATGAAGACAACGATCACGACGGTCGGGCTCAAGCGCCTCGCCGTTGCCACGCTATTCGCCTGCGGGATAGTCCATGCGCAATCGACGGTGCCGGTGATGCAACCCACCGAAGGCGATTTCGAAGCACGCGACTTCCATTTCCAGAGCGGCCAGACGCTGCCGACCGTCAAGCTTCACTACGCGACGCTGGGCACGCCCACGCGCGGCGCCGACGGCAAGGTCAACAACGCCGTGCTTCTGCTCCACGGCACCACCGGCACCGGACGCGCGTACCTGACGCCGCTGATGCAGAAGGAACTGTTCGCGGCGGGACAGCCGCTCGACGCCTCGCGTTACTACATCATCATGCCCGACGGCATCGGCCGTGGCGGATCGAGCAAGCCCAGCGACGCCCTGCGCGCAAACTTTCCGCGCTATGGCTACAACGACGTGGTGGAAGGCCACTACCGCCTGCTGACCGAAGGACTCAAGGTCGATCACCTGCGGCTGGTACTGGGCACGTCGATGGGCGGCATGCAGACGTGGGTCTGGGGTGAACGGCATCCGGACATGATGGATGCGCTGATGCCGATCGCCAGCCAGCCCGTGGCGATGTCGGGCCGCAACTGGTTGTGGCGCCGGATGCTGATCGACGCGATCCGGAATGACCCAGACTGGAACGGCGGCAACTATACGCGGCAGCCCACGCACTGGACCCGCACCACGCCGGTATTTGCCCTGATGACGCAAAGCGCAGCCACGTTGCAGAAGGCCGCCCCTACGCGCGACCAGGTCAACCAGTACGTCGACAAGACCGTGGCGGACAGCCGCGGCGTGGACGCCAATGACTACCTCTACTGGTTCGAATCATCATGGGACTACAACCCCGAGCCGGATCTGGGCATGATCCGCGCGCCGCTTTACGCGGTGAACTTCGCCGACGACATGATCAACGCGGTGGACCTCGGCGTCATGCAACGCACCGTGCCGAAGGTACGGCAAGGCAAGTACGTGGAGATGCCGGAGAGCGGGAACACCTATGGGCATCAGACGTTGCAACACCCCGAGGTCTGGAAGCCGTATCTCGTTGAACTGCTGAAGTCGCTACCCGCGCAAAAGTAGCCACAAGAAAGTAGCCACAAAAGTAGCGCCACGTTCGCCCGCCCCGCCCGTGCGGCTGAGTGCCGCACTGCAATGCGCGAGGCGTGGTGAGCGCCTGCGCAGCAAGCCCGGCACGCTTTGTCGCGGGGCCGCAATACGGGTATTTCGCTAGGCTTCAACGCTAGATCGCGCCTGCCCCGCTGCCTATACTGACTTCGCACCGTACACAGCATCACGCTGTCTACGAGTGTGCCCGATAACACTAGCGGGCAGGCTCTGGCGGCCCAGGGAGGATGCCACGGATGATCATGTCCATTCGGCCTGCCATTGAAGAGGAAAGTGAAGATGGACATGCCCAGCGAACAGTTCCTTGCGATCCAGGAAACCCGCCGCTTGGGGCTCCGGGCATTGCGCGCGGCGCTGCTCCAGGTTCACAAGGAAGTCATCGGTTATGACCGTGGCCAGTACGAGCGGCTGCACGGTCCGATTCCAGCCGGCCAGTTCGTGCAACTCGTGACCGAGGAATCCTTCTTCCGCTGGCTCGATCCACTATCGCGACTGATCATCGAGATCGACGAAGAACTCGATGGTGAAGAACATCACGACGAAACCTGCCGGGCCGTGGCTGCCGCCGCGCAGAAGCTGTTCAGCGAACGTGGCGACGCGGACTTCCGCAAGCGCTATCAGGAAGCGCTGCAGGATGAAGCCGCGGTCACGGTCGCGCACGGCCGGCTGATGTCCGTCATCGGGCAATTGCGCCAGTTGCCCTAAATCACCTTGGTCGCCCTGGTTGCCCTGGTCGCCTGGCCACTTTCGCTAACGCCCTCCGACGCCTTCCAATCACCCTTTTCCGCCCGGCCCCTTGTGGGCCGGTTCGTGCGGCACAGGATGCACCGCGATCGGATCACTGGCCGGAAATGTCTCGAGCAAGGCCTCGTCGAGTTCCTGCTCGACCTTCTGATCATGCGACTCGCGTGCCTTTCTTGAAGCAGGTGTGAGAGATTTGGTGGAATCCAGATTGCTCATAACATCGACTCCTTGAAAAGTGCTGGTGATGCGTGTCAGCGATGTCCGCCTCCGCGGCCACCACCGCTCCGTCCGCCCCGACCACCGCCACCCCATCCCGGCATTCCACCTGCGCCCTGGTAGCCGGGGTACGCGCGATACCCAGGATAGCCCGGCGACCCACGGTAGCCGTAGTAGCCACCGCGATACCCATACCAGCCGTGCCCGTAGTATCCACGGTACCCATGCCCATACCATCCGTAGCGGTGGTAGTAAGAGGTGTGACAGCAGCCATACCAGAAGCTGCCGAAGAATACGCCACCAGTGTACGCCGGCCAGTAAGCGGGCCAGTATGGATAACCGCCGCCATACGCGTACGGATAGCCGTACCAATAGGGATACGCGTAGTCATATTCGTAGCCCGGGTACCCACCGTAGACAGAACCAAGGTCGCCCAGCGGATAGTTGGGGTCATATCCGTACGGACTGTCATAGCCGGGATACGTCGCGCAGCCGCCCAGCATCGTTGCCGCGGTCACTGCCGCCAGGACCCACCCGTGGGCGCCCCTCATCACAACCTCCTGTCGATACCCGGTCGGAATTGACTTCCGACAGTCACTTAGACAGTAGCTGCATCGAGAAGTCCAAATTTCGGAATCTTCCGATTCTCATATGAGAATCGTCTTCTTACACTGCCCCTCGCCCGTGCAATACGGGCGACCCACCCGGTTTCAGGGTCGACCCCTCCCCCTGAGACTCAGGCTTCACGATGCCACGCGGTCCCCGTCCCGTGGCATCTTTTTTTACAGGCCCTTCTCCACCAGGTCGAGCAGTCGTTGGCCGAGCACTCCCGCCTGCTCCCTTGCCCGGCCGCGCAGCGGCCCGTCGATGAGCATGATCGCCAGGCCATGTACGGCCGACCACGCAAGGTACTCCGCACCCGGACGTCGTTCGACTGGCAGCAAGCCTGCCTCTACCCAGCGATCCAACGCGGCGCCAAGCAGTTCGAACGGGTTCAGTCCGCTATTGCCGGCTTTTGCCGGATCGGAATCTTCCTCCACATCGTCGGGAACTGAGAATGCGGTGCGAAACAGCCCTGTCTCACCCAAGGCAAAGCGCAGGTAGCCCGCGCCTACCGCCCGCAGGCTGGCCCGCGCGCCCTCGGCAGGCGCGGCATCGGAAGGAATCGTCGCCAACTCCGCTTCCATCGCCATCGCCAGGCTGGACAGCGCGTGCGCGCGCACTGCCTGCAAAAGATCCTGCCGGTTCGCGAAGTGCCGGTATGCCGCATTCGGCACCACGCCCGCTCGGCGTGTTGCCTCGCGCAGGACAATGGCATCTGGCCCGCCCTGCCGTGCCAGATCGATGCCTGCTTCCAGCAGGGCGCGGCGCAGGTCACCATGGCGATAAGTGGTGCGCGTGGGCGGTGTGGGCGGTGTGGGCGCGGCGGTTCGCTTCATGCTAGCTCCCATGCGGACAACGTCCAGGGCAACGAATAATAATAGTAGACAGTGTACACAAACACTTCCAGCGCCGTTCGTCCGCGCGGTTCGCGTATTTCCCGCGTCACTAAAGGATGGGAGCGAAGAGCTTGGCGACGTGCATCGCCACGCGCAGGATCGCGGGCGCGCCAAGGAAGTCCTCGCGGTCGATCTGACGGGCCTGCGCGAAATCGGCTTCCAGCATCTCGGCCACGCTGGCCGCGAACGCCGGGTGAGCCGTCATGACCATCATCTCGAAGTTGAGCCGGAACGAGCGGTTGTCCAGATTCGCCGTGCCGACAGCCGCCGCGTCGTCGTCGATCAGGATGACCTTCTGGTGCAGGAAGCCCGGCTGGTACCGGAACACCTTCACGCCGGCGCAGACGGCCTGGTGGGCATAGATCGTCGACGCCCCATAGACCACGTAGTGGTCCGGCCGCGCCGGTATCAGGATACGCACGTCCACACCACGCAGCACTGCCAGCCGCAGCATCGCGGATACTGCTTCGTCGGGCACGAAGTATGGCGACGTAATCCAGATCCGCTTGCGCGCGGCCTGGATCGCCTCGACGAAGAACAGCGAGCATGTCTCCTGCGCGTCCGCCGGCCCGGATGGCACGATCTGGCACACCATGTCGCCGAAGCGCTTCGGCGGCGGCAGCAACAGGTAGGGCACCTCGTGCGCGGCCCAGTACCAGTCCTCGGCGAACGTCATCTGCAGCTCGAGCACCACCGCGCCGCGAATCTCGATATGGGTATCCCGCCAGGGCGCGAGTGGTGGCCGGCGACCGAGGTACTCGTTGCCGACGTTATGGCCCCCGACGAAGGCGCGCTCGCCATCGACGATCACCAGCTTGCGGTGATTGCGGAAGTTGAGCTGGAAGCGATTGACAAAGCCAGGATGCGTGGCGAATGAGCGCACGTGGACGCCGGCTTCCTCCAGCGCACGCAGGTAGGCCCGGCCTAGCGCGTGACAGCCGATGCTGTCGTAAAGGAAATAGACCCTGACCCCTGCCTTGGCACGCTCGCACAGGCGGCGTTGCAGTTCGAGTCCAAGCTCATCGTCATGAACGATGAAGAACTGGACCACCACGACCTGCGTGGCGGCATCGATCGCGGCGAAGATCGCCTGGAAGGTCGCCTCGCCGTTGACCAGTAGCCGCACGTCGTTATTGCCCAGGCATGGCATGCCAGTCAGACGCGGCAATGCACGCATGCATTCCTGGTCGGGGTTCATCACCAGGCAGGCGCTGAGCGAATCCAGCTCCTGGGTGCTCATGTTCTGGCGGATCTCGCGCAACCGGTGATTGTTGAAGCGCCGCGCATTGACGTATCCCGCGAAGCGGCTTCGTCCGAAGATCAGATAGGGGATCAGCGAGAAGTACGGCATCATGACCAGCGATCCGGCCCAGGCTATGGCCCCGGGCGCGGTGCGTACGGTCATGACAGCATGCAGCGCCGCGATCACGCCCAGCACGTGAAGAGACACGACGATCGCTGCAATCACACTAGGGGTCAACATAGGCAGCCGGGGCCGGACGAGATGGACGCTATTCTGGCACAGCACATCACTTCCAACATCCCCAAGCCACGCACCCGCATCCACGCTGCTTATTTTTTGGGCAGCCCGATGCGCTCCCATGACCCGGCGCGGCTGGCGGAGGCACCGACGCAGTTATCCACACAATCTGTGGATAACGGACACCACGCACGCGTCGCCGCCGGATGCCCGATTTCGTTTCATTCCGACGTCAACGCCATCCATTTAAGGGAACACCGATTGTTCGCCCTGCAAACGCTGGCTACGCTGCAACGCGTTTACTTCGCTTTCCAGAGAATGTCGCATGAATGCCCGAACGAACATCGCGCTGCTGGCAAACAGCTCGTCACCCCTGCATCCGCTGCAGGAACTCCTTGCCGTCGCCGGCTACCAATGCAACGTCTTTCACGCCGGACGTGACCTGATTCAAGGGCTCGGCCATGACAGCTACGAGATGCTCCTGATCGACCGTGAGCTGGCCGACATTTCCGCCATCGACGTGATTCGCACCGTGCGGGCCGTGCGCAACCGCGACGTGCCAATCGTGATCTTTGCCAGCGAGAGCAACGACGACGATCTCGTCGAGGCCCTCGATGCCGGCGCCGACGACTACGTGCTCCGCCCGCTGGCCGCGCGTGTGCTGCTGGCCCGCATCGCCGCATTGCGCCGGCGCATGAGCGGCACGCGCTTGCGCGGAGCCATGCCGTTGCGCGCCGGGCCATACGAGTTGAGCAACCCCGGTCGCTATGCCACGCTCAATGGCGACCGGATTCCGATGACACCCAAGGAGTTCGACCTGGCCATGCTGATGTTCGCCAACGCGGGCCGCATTCTGGCCAGTCGCCGCATCGAGCACACAATCTGGGGGCATGACTTGCCGCCCTACTCCCGCGCGCTGGCCGGACTGGTATCGCGAATGCGTCGTACCCTGAACCTGTGCGCGGAGAACGGCGTCACGGTCAGCGTCGTCTATGCCCAGGGGTATCGGCTGGACATCCTCGATCAAGCTGCACGCCACGAATTGTCCGCTGCCGCTCGCGCGGCCTCCGCGTCATCGCCCCCTGCGCGGATGTTCAAATTGCTTTCGTAAGACCGTCTGAAAATCCAGATCTAGATATTGAGCGCGCCGCGCGCAGCCAGTTCGGCGATATCGATCCGCGCAACGCCTGATGGCGCGCGCTTGGCGCTGCGCTTGGCCACCGCCGAGGCCGCGCCGATATGCTGACTGCATAGCCGCAGCGTCGCCATTGCTTCCGCACTGACACTGACCACGCCGGCGGCCATCGTTACCGGCACGAAAAACGCCGGATTGCCGAACCGGTCCTCGCCGTGAATACCACCAGCAGCACGATCCGTCGACGAGTACGACATCAGTGCCGCATCGTTGAAGCGTGCGATGGCGTCCCGGATACGCACCTCCCAATCGTCCCCCTGGTACAGCACCAGGAAGTCGTCGCCGCCGACATGCCCAAGGAAGTCGCGCGCGGGGTCGCAAGCCTGCGCCAGAATGGCGGCCGCGCCCTTCAGCATTTCGTCGCCCTTCCAGTAGCCGTAGCGATCGTTGAATGGCTTGAACTGGTTGAGGTCGACATAGCACGCATGAAACGCGCTGCCGGCTGTGATGAGTCGGTCGACGTGCTGGTTCAGCAGGATATTGCCGGGCAGGAACGTTAGCGGATTCGCATAGCGTGCCGCCTCCATGCGTACCTCGGTGGTGGCGCGTAGCAGATCGGCCACGGTGCCAAGACCCACGTATCTGCCTTGATCGGTGATCACGAAACCATCGGCCAGCACATGGGATTGCTCGCCCGCGAAAAGTTCGGCCATATCCTCCAGACTGGTACGGCGGTCGAAGCAAACTGGCGCCGGATTGGCGATCGTGATGCAGGCCTTCCTGCCATAGAGTTCCCGATGAAATGGCGTGGCGTAGCGGTCGATCAGGATTTGCCGGTTCATCATCGCCACCGGCCGCATGGCCTCGTCCACCACTGCCATCGCGTGCAGATCGGGCTGGCTGTGAAACCGCGCCAGAACGTCGTTATTGGAGGTGGTGGGAAGAATCGTGGGCGCGGGGCGCAGGAGTTGCCCGGCTGTCATGCCCGACCACCCCGAGCGCAAGGCTTGGGGAAACACCGCGATCTGACGCGAGGCCAGCACAGCCCGCACCTCCGGCGACGCTTGCGGGTCAGGCTGCGCCACTGGCCTCCCCAAAAAGTAGCCCTGGCCCGCGAAAACGCCAAGATCCCGCACCATGGCCAATTCCTCGGCCCGCTCGATGCCTTCTGCGATCACGTGCCCACCGAATGCTCCCATCATGCGCAACATCCCGCGCAGTATCTCCAGCCGGCGCGAGCACGTACCTATCCCGCGCACGAGCGACTTGTCCAGCTTGATGAACTGCGGCGACAGATCGGCCAGCATGTCGAGATTGGCATGTCCCGAACCGAAATCGTCCAGAGCGTAATGCACGCCTAGCTCGCCGAGCAGCGCCATGGCCTGGCCAAAGGTCTGGGCATTGCCGATGGCAGTCTGCTCCGTGATCTCGATAACGACCCGGGATGGTGCGATGGCCGCCGCGCCGCCGACAATGCCATCGGCCCCCAGCAACGCGGCCATGGCGTGCCCACGCCCGACCAGAAGATGGCGCAGCGTCAATGGACTGAAGTTCAGGAACAGCTTGCCCGGCAGGTTCAGCGACGACCACGCATCGAGCGCGGTACGGGCCGCCGCCACTTCAAGCGCCACGGTTGTCCCATTTTCCTGCGCGAGTCGGAACAAGGCGTCAGGCATCTCGTGCAACGATGCGGCCGGGCCGCGAATCAACGCCTCATGACCCAGAATGTCCCCATTGCCCAGCGACACGATAGGCTGGAATACCGCCTGCAGCGAAGGCAGGCACACAGCCTCTCGGGCCGTGGCCAACGAGCAGGCGACGGTCAGCATGACATGCGGATAAGGGTTGAATGGCAGGTTATCGGCCGGGAGGCGTGATACCACGAGGCGGCTTTCGGCGCGGACGATAAATGGAGCGCCCGCCATTTCATGACAGCAATGTGTCACCAGTATGACGACGTCACCCATTCAGGGGGTGTCACGTTATCGTCACATTCATGCACGACGATCGCGCTGCACCGCAGCACGACCCACGCCCCGCACTCCCCAGGGAATGACCGAGAGGCCGGCATGCCGCAGCGCATCGGGTCATGGAATGAGGGGGTCGCGGCCCCGAAGGAGTGTTTCTCGTGTTGCAAGCCATCAAGCTGGGTCTGCCTGGACTGGGAGGCAAATCCCTGTGGCAAGGACTGGCGCGCCTGCCACTGGTCATGCGGCTGTCAGCGGCATTCGTGCTGATCTACGCCTTCGGCGCGGCCGTCGGACTCACCGGCATCATCAATCTGGTTCATTTAAAGCAGGATACAGACACGCTCTACCAGCGCGACATGCGCGGCGCGATCTCCGCCGAGCGTGCTCAGGCGGCGCTGGCCACGCTGGGCCGCGCCCAGTTGTCGCTGACGCTGGCCACCAGCACCGCGGAGCGCGACACCGCCGCGTCGGAGATCGCCCAGGCGCTGCGCCGGCTCGACCAGGCTGTTGACGGCGTCCGCTCGGCCGCCCCGCAGCAAGCTGACGCACTGCAGAAAGAGCGCGCGACTGCCGGCGAACTGATGAACAACTTCGTGGCCCTGATCGGCAAGCAGCCGCTCGACGCCCTGCAATTCGATTCATCGGTCTCGGTCGACGGACACTTCGTCGGCGAACAGCTGCAGAAGCTCGCCGGCCTGATCGAACAGACACGGTCCACGCTGGATCAACAAGCTGCGGACACAGTTGCCGGCGTGGCCGCTGCGCAAGTCACCGCCCAGACCGTGATGGCGGTACTGCTTGTCGCCAGTTTCCTCGCCGCCGCCGCGCTGGCCTGGATCGCGGCACGTAGCCTGACACGCGAACTCGGTGGCGAACCGCGCGACGCCGCTGCCGTTGCAAATCGCATCGCCAATGGCGACCTGACCGCCCGGATCGCCGTGGGCGCCCACGATCAAGGCAGCCTGCTCTACTTCCTGGCCGGCATGCGCGATCAATTGGCCGGCGTGCTCGCGCGCATCCAGCAATGCGCGCATGAAATCTCCAGTGCCAGCGACGGTATCGCAAACGGCAACCGCGAACTGGCTGCACGCACGGGCACGCAGGCTTCAGCGCTTGCCGAGGCGGCAGGGAACGTGGCGCGCCTGACCGAACTGGTTCAGCAGGCGCACGCACAGGCCCGGCAGTCGAGCGACATGGCCAGCCGCGCGCGCGAAGCCACCACTACAGGCATGGCGTCGGTGCGCGACATGAGCGGCGCCATGGCGAACGTTCACGCGCAGTCGCGCAACATCTCCGAAATCGTCACGGTGATAGAAGGGATTGCCTTCCAGACCAATATCCTGGCGCTGAATGCAGCGGTGGAAGCCGCTCGCGCGGGCGCTGCGGGACGTGGTTTCGCCGTTGTCGCGCAGGAAGTCCGCGCGTTGGCCCAGCGTAGCGCCACGGCTGCGCGCGAAATCGGCGGCATTGTCGGCGACGCGGCGAAGGAGATCGCACGCGGTGCGGACCTCAGCACGCGCGTGGTGGGCGCCATGGAAGGCATTGATGTCGCGGTCAATCACAGCCACACCCTTGCCGAAGAACTGCGCCTGCTGGCCGACGAACAGGCGTCCGGCATCGGGCACGTCGCCGATGCGCTGACACGGCTCGAGCAGACCAGCGCCCAGAACGGCACGCTCGTGGAGGCCGTGTCCGGCCAGGCGGCGCAACTCGACCAACAGGCCGCAGCGCTGGAGGCAGACGTCGCGCGCTTCCGCTTCTGAGGTTTCGCACCGCCGCAATACCTTGCCCCGAGGGTGCCGAACGCCGGGGCAAGGCTTCAGTTTTCGCATTTGTCGTCCGTAAATGACAACACGCCTATTGACCGACGCATAACGTCCCGCGAGCATGACCCACAGGCCGAAGGCATTGCGTCATTGGCCAAGGAAATGCCTCTCGCGGAGACAAGCGAATGCTACGCAAAGCCGTACAGGATGACAGCAGCTTTCTGGAAGACTTCGAGAACGCTGGGCGCGATTGGGTGCCCCGGCTCAAGCCTTGCGGCACCTGTCACGCCTGCGAGCAGCCGGTCAGGCGAGCCGAATTATTTTGCGGCATCACGTGCCAGTACTCGTTCGAACATTTCGAAATGCAAATGCTGCGCAAGCGCTGAACGCCATTCCCCTCGCCTGCAATGCATCAAATGTTTCACATCCGCGAACATTTCCTTTCAAATTCCTGTCAACCGACCCGCCAAACCACTCGTTGAGGCGTGCATCGGGTCTGTATCCGCGCGTCGACATTGTCGAGACAATGCGGACCGCAGCCTGGCAGTGTGTCTGCACGAAACAACTGATATCAAGCGCTAACCGGCATTTACGAGTTGTGTGGCCAAGTTACACGGCTGTTGCACTTGAGCACAATTTGTGTAGCCCATCGCACCCTAAAGCCAGATACGCTTGATTCAACTTAACCGCTTAACTGCGACTGACAAACACAGGAATCCCATGTCTGAACGCCTCATCATGCTGGACGTCCCCGGCGTCCTGTATTCGGACCGCTCCGCTACCCGCCTGGGCGGCACGCCAAACACGGGAACCCTGCGAGACGTCAGGTACTTCGACCCCATCGCCCTCGGCTACCTGCGCCGCCTGTTCGGCATTGCCGGCGCCCGCGTCGTGGTCTCGGACGCCTGGCGCCGTGGCACCCCGGCCGCCATCTTCCAGCAGCTGGATCTGCAGGTCGAAGGCATGACGCCGCCGGTGGCAGGCGGACACGGCGCGGAGATCGACGCCTGGTTCGCGCAACACCCGGCTCCGGGCGCATGGGTCATCATCTCGACCGCTGCCCCCGAGTCGCTGACCGACGAGCAGCGCGCACACCTGGTACAGGTGAACCCGGCCGAAGGTCTGACCGTCGACATCTTCCGCAAGGCGCTCGACATCCTCGGTGTAGCCTGCCCTTCCACCATCACGCCGGATTCGCGCGTCGACCCCGATCTCAAGGCCAAGCTGCGCCATCTGCAGCAACTGGCACGCGAGGCACCGGAGCGCTTCATGCCGGCGCCCGCCGCCGCCGAGGCCCGCGAGCGCGCCATGGCGATCGCGGTGGCCAGCCTGACTGGCAAGCAACTCGAATCGGGTGCCATTCACGCTTGATTCAGGGCTGATTCAGCACTGACGCTCAATCGGTCCCGCAGCAAGAGACAAAGGGCCGCAAGCAATTCCGGCCCTTTTTTCATTGGCTTTCAGCCGCGCGCGACATCAGCCCAAACTCAGCGCAATCTCGGCGCAACCTCAACGCGCAATCAGCTTCACGCCCGGGAAATCCACCGGCACGTTGAACACCACGTTGACGTAGTTCGTGAACAGGTTCAACGCGACGTGTGCCAGGATCTCGACAATCT
The DNA here is from genome assembly GCF_000812445.1 of Cupriavidus sp. SHE. Lineage (NCBI taxonomy): Bacteria > Pseudomonadati > Pseudomonadota > Betaproteobacteria > Burkholderiales > Burkholderiaceae > Cupriavidus > Cupriavidus sp. SHE. The sequence goes on from NZ_JWMB01000016.1 coordinate 70,284, forward strand.
CCTCCTCGCCGAAACCGGCCTTGCGCAGCGATGCCACATCGGTCTCGCTAATCTGCCCGCGCGCTTCCACGACCTTCACCGCGAAGGCCAGCGCGGCGGCCGTCTTGGGTTCGTTCGACAACCCAGCCTGGGCGGCGGCCATCTCCTCGGCAGATGCGCCCGCCTTGCGGCCCAGCGCGGTATGCGCGGCCAGACAGTATTCACAGCGATTGCGGTCGGCAACGGCCACGGCGATCTTCTCGCCCAGTTGCGCTGAGATCGTGCCACCACCGAGCGCGCCAAAGCTGCCCCACATCGACTGCAGCGCGGCCGGCGAGTTGGCCACGGCGCGGAACATATTGGGTACGACGCCGAACGCGGTCTGGATCTGTTCGATGGCAGCCACGCTTGCGGCCGGAGCAGTGCGTTGGTCTACGAGGGGAACACGTGCGGTCATGATGAAGCTCCTTTCTGGATGATAAGTGGAGTGGTACTGGGAACCGGACGGGCCGTGCCGTCCATGGGCTCCACTATGCCGCCGGGCGCAACACGATCGGATACCATACGTCCACGAAACGTACCAATTCATCCATCAAGATGTCCCACCCGATCGAATCCACTCCTGACCGCCTCTCCGGCTTGCTGGAACGCTTCCGCGTTCGCGCCCACCTGTTCCATACCGGGGCGCTCTGCGGGATCAGCCGGTTCGATGTGAAGGAACGCGGATTCCTGCACGTGCTGCGCGAAGGCCATCTGACGCTCTCGCACTCGGCCCGTGGCCTGCCTCGGCGCATGGAAATCCGCGAGCCGTCCCTGCTGTTCTATCCGCGGCACGTCATCCATACCTTCCACAATCCGCCGGTCGAAGGCTCGCAGTTCACCTGTGCCACGCTCGAGTTCGCCGGAGGTGCAATGAACCCGGTTGCGAGGGCCCTGCCCCCGCTGATCGTGTTGCCGCTGGCGCGGGTCGAGGGGCTGGATGCCGCGCTATCGCTGCTGTTCGCCGAGACCGGGCGTGTCCGCTGCGGCCAGCGGCTGCTGGCAGACCGCTTGTTCGAGGTCGTGCTGATCCAGCTACTGCGTTGGATGCTCGATCATCCGGCCGATGCAGGCATCCAGGCGGGCCTGATTACCGGGCTTTCCGATCCGCGACTGGCCCGCGCACTGGTGGCGATGCACGAAGCCCCTGGCGAGACCTGGAACCTGGACCGCATGGCGTCCTGCGCCGGCATGTCGCGCAGCGCCTTCGCCTCCGCCTTTCGCGAAATCGTGGGACAGACGCCTGCCGACTACCTGGCGGGCTGGCGTATCAGCCTTGCACAGGCGCGGCTGCGTGATGGCGTGCCGATCAAGCTGCTGGCCAACGAACTGGGGTATGCCAACCCCTCTGCGCTGTCGCGAGTTTTCGCGGCCAAAGTCGGCAAATCGCCACGAGAATGGCTGCAGACGCAAGCCTCCGAGCACTAGATTCAGCCTTTGAATTCCGCAATGCAGAATTATGATTCCGCGCTGCGGTTGACAATTGCCGAGTATCGGTGGGACGATGCGACTCATCGAATACCGGTGAGTCATCAACACCGGACGCCTTACCCGGAGACATCATGCGTAGTACCGCAGTACCCGCGAACCGTTCTGGTCTCGCGTCCATCCCCCTTTTCGCAACACCACGCCTGCTCGCAGGCACCACCATCCAGGCGAAGCTGCACGTGCAACTTGCCACGGGCAAAGAGTGAGCACGCCATGGAAGATGTGATCGAAATGGCGGAGATCGCCGCCGCACCGAAGGAAAGCAAACGCAAGGAAGACCGCCATTTCGTGACCGCGCTGGCGCGTGGTCTGGATGTGCTGGCGTGCTTTCGTGCATTCGACAGCGAGCTTGGCAATGCCGAACTCGCCAAGCGCTGTGGCCTGCCGAAATCGACGATTTCGCGACTGACCCACACGCTGACCGAACTTGGCTACCTCCAGGCCCTGACGGACCCCGTTCGTTACCGCCTGGGCAGTTCCGCACTGGCGCTGGCGCCCGCCGCGCAACAGGGTGCAGAGGTCCTGGCGGTGGCGCGGCCCTACATGCAGGAATTGGCGGATTTGTCGCAAGGCGTCGCCTCACTGATCGTGCGCGACCGCGGACGTATGCTGGTATTCGAGAACTGCCAGTCCGAGACCTACCTGACTCTGCGCGTCGCCGTGGGAAGCCGCGTATCGGGGCTCAATACGGCAGCAGGCCGTGCCTATCTGGTGGCATTGCCGCCAGCCGAGCAGCGTCAGGCGCTGACGGCATTCCGCACGGACGAGAAGGTCGCCCCTGCCGAAGCCGAAGCCATCCTCGCGAACAGCCGTGACGAGCAACGCCGGCTTGGCTGCACCACGTCGTTTGGCGAATGGCTGCCCGACATCAATTCGATCGCCCACGCGTTCCGGCCGGGGCCCTCATTGCCCCCGATGACGCTGAGCTGCAGTGGTCCCAATGCGATCGTGCCGCCAGCCCATCTGCTGGAGAAAGTGCGTCCGCTGCTGCGTGACCATATCCGCAAGATCGAAGCCGCGTTCGGTGTCACACGGTAACGGAGCGAAACACTGACGGGATGGGGAACGGTTGCGGGCACGCCGCACCGGAATGCCGTACGATGCGGGTTTCCCGCCATCAACCGGACTCGGTTCCATGCCCCATCTCGTCATCGAACTCACGGAAAACACCCGTCTGACCTGCTCTCAAGAGGAGCTGCTCGACGAGGCGAACGCCGCGCTGCTGTCCAGCGGCCAATTCCAGGAACCCGATATCAAGTCGCGCTGCGTGACGCTCTCCACCTATCGCCAGGGAACGGAGAACGTGGACCGCGCGTTTGTCCACGCCACGCTGCAGATCCTGGACGGCCGTGATCAGGCCGTGCGCAAGGAACTCGGCCAGCTCGTGTGCAATGCGATCTCGGAAATGGTCCGCCCCGGCGCGTCGGCGCAGAGCGTTCAGGTGTCTGTGAACGTCGTGGAAATGGAGCGCGCGACGTACTCCAAGCAGATCATTGGCGGCTAAGCCTGGCGATCTTCCGCCTCTCCCCCACCTGCGGGAGAGAGGCGACACCCCTCAACAAACCACCACTCAGGTCACCGGCGCCGGATTGAACAGCGCCAGCGCGTTATGCAGCTTGTGGTGCTCGGCCCAGGTCTGCTTGCGGCCGCTGGCCACATCGATCATCAGGCGGAACAACTCCCAGCCCACATCCTCGATCGTGGCTTCGCCCGTGGCGATGCGGCCTGCGTTCACGTCCATCAGGTCGTGCCAGCGGCGCGCCAGATCGCTGCGCGTTGCGACCTTGATCACGGGCACCTCGGCCAGACCATACGGCGTGCCGCGCCCCGTCGTGAAGATGTGCAGGTTCATGCCGGCAGCCAGTTGCAGCGTGCCACAGATGAAATCGCTGGCCGGGGTCGCCGCGTAGATCAAGCCCTTCTGCTTGACCTTCTCGCCCGGTGACACCACGCCCGAGATCGGCGCGCTGCCCGACTTGACGATCGAACCCATGGCCTTTTCCACGATATTCGACAGGCCACCCTTCTTGTTGCCTGGCGTCGTGTTGGCGCTGCGATCGACGCGACCACGGTCCAGATAGCGGTCGTACCAGTCCATTTCCCGAATCATCGCTTCGGCCACCTCGGGGGTAGCGGCGCGGGCAGTGAGCTGGTCAATACCGTCGCGGACCTCGGTCACTTCCGAGAACATCACGGTCGCGCCGGCGCGCACGAGCAGGTCTGTGGCAAAGCCGACAGCCGGATTGGCCGTCACGCCGGAGAACGCATCGCTACCGCCGCACTGCACGCCCACCACCAGTTCCGATACGGGCACCGTCTCGCGCTTGCGGGCATTGAGGGTCTGCAGATGGGTCTCGGCCATCGCCATGATCGAGTCGATCATCGACGCGAAACCCACGTGCTTGTCGTCCTGCAAGCAAACCACGCCCACCTGCACCTCGCCGGCGCCGGTCTGGATCGGGATTGTGCCCGGCGGCATCAGGCGTTCCGGCTGCAGCTTCTCGCACCCCAGGCTCACCATCATGGCGGTGCCGCCGAAGTTCGGATTCAGCGCGATATTGCGCAGCGTGCGGATCGGCACGATCGCGTCGGGCGCATCGATCGCCACGCCGCAGCCATAGGTATGCTCGAGGCCGATCACGTCGTCGACGTTCGGATAGCGCGGCAGCAGCTCGGTCTTGATCCGGTGCACCGCGTGCTCCACTACGCCGGACACGCACTGCACCGTGGTCGTGATCGCCAGAATATTGCGCGTGCCGACCGATCCGTCCGGATTGCGGAAACCCTCGAACGTATAGCCTTCCAGCGGCGGCAGCGGCTCGGGCACGCGTGTGCCGATCGGCAGATCGGTCAGTCCCGGAGCGGTTGGCATTTCAATCACGCGCTCGTTGACCCACGCGCCGCGCGGCAGGTCCTGCAAGGCGTAGCCGATGGTCACGTTGTAGCGCGTAACCGCGTCACCTTTCTTTAGATCCACCAGCGCCACTTTGTGGCCCTGCGGCACGCGCTCCACGAGCGTCAGACCGCACGGGAATACCGAGCCGGCTGGCAGCCCGCCGTCGTTGGCGACGATGGCCACGTTGTCGTTGGCGTGAATGCGGATGTAGAGCGGCGCGCGTTCGGCGGCCTGGCCCTGCGCGTTTTGTACCGACAAGTCCGACATGTTGGGGATTCCTTCCTTATTGGGGGTGCTTCAGCTCGACGCGGCGAATGTCCTTGACGATCACCAGATAGCTCAGCACGGTGACCAGGGCATTGATACCCACGAACACCAGCGCGCCGTTGAACGAGCCTGTCGCGCTCAGGATATAGCCGATCACGATCGGCGTCACAATGCCGGCGATATTGCCGAACGTGTTGAAGATGCTGCCCGCCAGGCCGATCACTTCCTTGGGCGCAGTGTCAGCCACCACGGCCCAGCCCAGCGCGCCGATGCCCTTGCCGAAGAACGCGAGCGCCATGATGCCCACCACCAGCCATTCGGCATCCACGTAGTTGCAGGCGATCATGGACACCGACAGCAACATGCCCGCCACGATCGGCACCTTGCGGGCGATGGTCAGCGAGTAGCCGCGGCGCAGCAAGTGGTCGGAGATCACGCCGCCCAGCACGCCGCCGAGAAAGCCGCAGATGGCCGGCAGGGACGCGACGAAACCCGCCTTCAGGATCGACATGCCGCGCGCTTGCACCAGGTACACCGGAAACCACGTGAGGAAGAAGTACGTCAGCACGTTGATGCAGTACTGGCCCAGATAGACCCCGGCCAGCATCCGGTTCGACAGCAACTGCCGGGCATAGAACCAGCCAGCGGGATTGGCGCCCTGCTTTGACTTGCCTGCCCCTTCATTCATGTGAATCAGGCCACCGCCCTGCTCGATGTGCTCAAGTTCCGCGCGATTCACAGCCGGATGCGTGACCGGGCTGCGCATGACCTTGAGCCAGAGCATCGCCAGCAGCATGCCCATGATGCCCATCCACAAGTAGACGTGATGCCAGCCCATGCTGTGGACGATCCACGCCATCAGCGGCGTGAACACCACGGCTGCGAAGTATTGCGCGGCGTTGAAGATGGCCGACGCGGTGCCGCGCTCGGCGGTCGGGAACCAGCTTGCCACCACCTTTGCATTGGCCGGGAATGCCGGGGACTCGGCCAGGCCCACGGCGAAACGCAGCATGAAGAGCGCCGTCATCGTTGCTCCCATCGAGGCGAAGATGCCGACCCACCCCTGCAGCAGCGTGAAGAATGACCAGAGGAAGATGCTCACGGCATAGATGCGCCGGGCGCCAAAGCGATCGAGCAGCCAGCCGCCAGGAATCTGCGCCATCACGTACGACCAACTGAAGGCCGAGAAGATATAGCCCATCTGGACCGCCGAGAAACCGAATTCCTCGCGCATCGCGGGCCCGGTAATCGACAGCGTGGCACGATCCGCGTAGTTGACCGTGGTCACGATGAAAATCAGCGCGAGAATCCAGTAACGGACATTGGTGCGCCGCGCGGTGGATGCGGCTGCAGCGCCTGTGGTGGGGGTGGCATTCATGAGAGGTCTCCTCACAGCCCTGGTTCCTGGATGCGGGAGTGCTTCTGGACCGGCTTGAGATATGTCGTCATACGACTGGAATTATAAGAACGAGGCTCGGATGAATGCAGTGCGCGTTTACCCCTACTCCGCGCATTTGCCGACTCCGTAGTCCGACGCATATCACCCTCTTTCAGCCTGTTTGCGGGCTCTCAGGGTAATTCACTCTCCAGGCCGTCACTTTCCATTTGGCCACCGGCGTGCTTCCGAAGCAGTCAAACCCGGGGTTTTCCCTCGGACTTCCCTGTCGATGCTTGCGCGCTTTTCGCTATAGTTGTACGATGACTTATCTCGAAGCCATCGACCAGATGGAACGAGGCCATAACCCACCTTGTTCCCCACCAACCGCCATCTGCCATGTGGCGATCAGGAAGCGTGACATGACTACACCGCAAGAACTCAAGCAGATCATCTCGGAAGGCCTGCTCTCTTTCCCTATCACCGATTTCGACGCGCAAGGCAACTTCCGCCCCGATACCTATATCGAGCGCCTGGAATGGCTGGCGCCCTACGGTGCGTCGGCGCTGTTCGCCGCCGGCGGCACGGGTGAGTTCTTCTCGCTGACGCAGCAAGACTATTCGAACGTGATCCGCACCGCGGTGGAAACCTGCCGGGGCAAGGTACCCATTCTTGCCGGTGCCGGTGGCCCGACCCGCGTGGCGATCGAATACGCGAAGGAAGCCGAGCGCCTGGGCGCCCACGGCGTGCTGCTGATGCCGCACTACCTGACCGAAGCCAGCGAAGAAGGCATCGCCAACCACATCGAAGAGGTTTGCAAGGCGCTGAAAATCGGCGTGATCGTCTACAACCGCGCGAACTCCCGTATCGGCGCCGACCTGCTGGAGCGCGTGGTCGACCGCTGCCCCAACCTGATCGGCTTCAAGGACGGCGTGGGCGAGATCGAGGCGATGGTGCGCGTTCGCCGCAAGCTTGGTGACCGGCTCGCATACCTGGGCGGCCTGCCTACCGCCGAAGTCTATGCCGCCGCCTACAAGGCGCTGGGCGTGCCCGTCTACTCGTCGGCCGTGTTCAACTTCATCCCGAAGACCGCGATGGAGTTTTACCGCGCGATTGCCGCTGACGACCACGCCACGGTGGGTCGACTGATCGACGATTTCTTCCTGCCATACCTGGACATCCGCAACCGCAAGCAAGGCTACGCGGTGTCGATCGTCAAGGCTGGCGCCAAGCTGGTTGGCCACGATGCCGGTCCGGTGCGCGCGCCGCTGACCGATCTGACCGAAGACGAAATGGCACGACTGGACGCGCTGATCCGCAAGCTTGGACCGCAGTAAGTTTCTCAGGTCGTCACGTTGAGAGTTTGGACAGAGCCGATTCGTCGGCTCTTTTTTTTGCGCGTCGCCAAATAAAAAAAACGCCAACCCGCGAAGGGTTGGCGTTCTGCCTAAAGCTTGCTTAGGAGTACGACCCAGATCAGAACTGGTTCATCGTGTTGTCCTTGCCAGCCGCCTTCAGGGCAGCTTCGCCGCTGAAGTATTCCTTGTGGTCGTCACCGATGTCCGAGCCGGACATGTTCTGGTGCTTGACGCAGGCGATGCCCTGACGGATTTCCTTGCGCTGCACGCCAGCCACGTAGCCCAGCATGCCCTGATCGCCGAAGTATTCCTTGGCCAGGTTGTCGGTCGACAGCGCGGCGGTGTGGTACGTCGGCAGCGTGATCAGGTGGTGGAAGATACCGGCTTCACGCGATGCATCGGCCTGGAACGTGCGGATATTCTCATCAGCGATCTTGGCGAGTTCGCTGTCGTCGTATTCCACGCTCATCAGCTGGGTGCGCTCGTATGCCGACACGTCCTTGCCCGCGGCCTTCATCGCGTCGTAGGCCTGCTGGCGGAAGTTCAGGGTCCAGTTGAACGACGGGCTGTTGTTGTACACCAGCTTGGCGTTCGGGATGACCTTGCGGATTTCGCTGACCATGCCACCGATCTGGGCGATATGCGGCTTTTCGGTTTCGATCCACAGCAGGTCGGCGCCGTTCTGCAGCGCGGTGACGCAATCCAGCACGCAACGTGCTTCGCCCGTGCCGGCACGGAACTGGAACAGGTTGCTCGGCAGACGCTTCGGACGCAGCAGCTTGCCGTCGCGCTTGATGATGACATCACCGTTGCCCAGTTGGTCGGCCGACAGTTCCTCGCAATCCAGGAACGAGTTGTACTGGTCGCCCAGGTCGCCCGGGGTGGCGGTCACGGCGATCTGCTTGGTCAGGCCTGCGCCCAGCGAATCGGTACGGGCCACGATGACGCCGTCGTCCACGCCCAGTTCGAGGAAGGCGTAGCGGATCGCGCGGATCTTGGCCAGGAAGTCCTCGTGCGGCACGGTAACCTTGCCATCCTGGTGGCCGCACTGCTTCTCGTCGGACACCTGGTTCTCGATCTGGATGCAGCATGCACCGGCTTCGATGAACTGCTTGGCCAGCAGGTACGTCGCTTCGGCATTGCCGAAACCAGCGTCGATGTCGGCGATGATGGGCACCACGTGGGTGACGTGGTTGTCGATCTTTTCCTGGATGGCGGCCTTGGCGGCACCGGTGGCGGCATCCAGTTCGCGGAACAGGCCGCCCAGTTCACGTGCGTCAGCCTGGCGCAGGAACGTGTACAGCTCGCGGATCAGCGCGCTGACCGAGGTCTTTTCGTGCATCGACTGGTCCGGCAGCGGGCCGAACTCGGAGCGCAGCGCAGCGACCATCCAGCCCGACAGGTAGAGGTAGCGACGCTCGGTGCTCTTGAAGTGCTTCTTGATGGAAATCATCTTCTGCTGGCCGATGAAACCGTGCCAGCAACCGAGCGACTGGGTGTACTTCGAAGGATTCGCATCATAGGCGGCCATGTCGGCGCGCATGATCTTGGCGGTGTACTTGGCGATGTCCAGACCCGTCTTGAACTTGTTCTGGGCACGCATGCGAGCGGCATACTCGGGGTTGATGGCATTCCACGCGCTGCCGTGTTGCTCTTTCAAACCAGCAACTGCCTTGATGTCGTCTTGATACTGAGCCATACGAGTTTCCTAAGAGTGAAGCGTGTTTGAAGAAGTGTTTGCCTGTGCCGCTACGGGTGTCGAAGCAAGCAGCGTGGAAATAATTGTAGGGGGTTTTTGATGCATCGCGGCAAGGTCTTATATAAGACATAAGAGTTAATTTATCCTTATTTTTCAAAGAGATAAGCTCTATTTTTTGCGATGTGGAACGAGTTTTCGGAGAACGAAAAGAAGCCAGTGGTGAAATTTTCCGGGGATTTCGCAATATGAAATGTGCTTTCAGTTCCCGGGGAAAGGGTCGCCGCAGATGGCTGGCGCACTGATATAGATGCGTCTGGGTCCTTCAGACGCAGTTGAAGGACGGCGTCATGCGCCAGCGGAGATGTCGATGCTCCGTGCGAGAATCCTGGTGCTTGCCGATCAGAGCCACATGACGCGGCACTTCTCGAAGACATTTGGACTGACGCCAGGGCGCTGGCTGCAAGTCGCCGGGTACATGCAACGCGGCTGAGCACACCCACGATCGTTCAATGCCGTCGCGTGGATCGTGCGTAAGCTCGAATCGTCAACATTTGAGCGGAGAGAACGATGCCCCAAGCCCCCAAACATCCCACCATGCATGCCGACCGTGGCCAGTGCCGGGCCATCGACCTGATCGACAAGATCGCGCTGATCGACGGTCACTGGCAACCGCGCGTCGTCGCTGAAATGAACGACTATCAGTTCAAGGTCGTGAAGGTCGAGGGCGAGTTCCAGTGGCACCGCCATGCCGACACCGACGAAACCTTCATCGTCCTGGAAGGAGAACTGCGCATCGACTTCCGGACGGGACCCACGGGCGACGGGTCGATCGTGCTGCGTGCCGGGCAGATGGCGGTGGTGCCGAAGGGCGTCGAGCACAAGCCCTGCGCGAACGCGGAAGTCAAACTGCTGCTGATCGAGCCGCGAGGCGTGGTGAACACGGGTGACGGTGCGGCGGGCGAGCGCACCGTCGAGAACGACCAGTGGATTTGACGCGCCCTCCGGCATTTGCCGGGGCGGTACGTTGTTGTAATCCCGCGGCGACTACAACCACCGCCAGATGCCCGCCGCAATCCCGGCGAGCGGCAGGTGGGCCCAGGTCGCCGCGAGCCAGACGATAAGCCCACCAAGGAGCGCGTGCGAGCCAAATCCGGCCAGCCGAGCCCGGCCGGTGACGATCGCCGCAAATGGAAGGTAGCTCGTCTTGGCCTCCCAGTCCGGCCAGCGGTCTGGCAGCAGCCGTTCCTTTTTCTGGTCCTGCAATGCGGCGCCCACAAGGGCGAGCACGATCATTGCCAGCGCGACCACGATGTTCCTCGTCACCGGATACACAGCGATATGGCACACGCCCCAGAGCGCGAAGGCCCACATCATCGGATGACGCGTCACCGCAAACACGCCGCGCGCAGCCTCCGGGAAGGCGCCCGGGCGGCCAACTGTGGGCAACGCCGGATTTCGGATCAGGGATCCCATCAGCAGGATCGAGGCGATCAGCATGACCGCCGTCACCACCGCCCATGTCCCGTCGCCAGGCACCCACAGCGGTGACGAGACCGGCGCTCGCTTGTAGGTCATCACCATCCACCCAAGCGTCAGGAAGGCGACCAGCGAATAGATGCCGAGAAACCCCTTTTCGCCGACCGCGCGAACCAGCGTTCCCCGCAACGGATGAGACAGCAGGAAATGACTGCCCACGAAGGCGACTGACGCCACCACCACCGCACCAATGCTTCCCATTTCCCGCCTCCCGCAATCTGGATGATTGGTTGACCGTATTGCAGTATGGTTGATGTCCACCGCGAGAGCATCAATGAGGAAAACTGCATGACCATCTCCGTCCGGACCGAGCGTCCCGAGGATGTTGAAACCATCGCCCAACTCACGGAAGCGGCGTTCAGGGGCGAGACCCACTCGAGCCACACCGAAGCCTTCATCATCAACGGCTTGCGTCGTGCCGGATGCCTGACGCTCTCGCTGGTGGCCGAGGATGAAAGCGGGATCGTCGGCCACGTTGCGGCCTCGCCTGTCACCATTTCCTCCGGCAATTCGGGCTGGTATGGCATTGGGCCGGTCTCGGTATCGCCAGATCGGCAGCGCAGGGGCATTGGCTCGGTGCTGATGCTGGCGGCGCTTGATGAGTTGCGGCGCCGTGGCGGACGTGGTTGCGTCGTGCTGGGGGACCCGGCCTATTACGGCAGATTCGGCTTCCAGGCCGATTCCCGGCTGGTGTTGCCCGGCGTACCGCAGGAGTATTTCCAGACCCTTGCCTTCGGGCCCGACGTGCCGGTGGGCACCGTGCGCTATCACGATGCATTCAACGCCACGGAGTAACCGTCGGCCGCGCCAATCTGGTGAACCGGGGCGCGTGCCGGCTGGCCCGAATCCTGCATCACCTGCGATCGAAGAGTAGAAGCGTTCAACCGCCCCGCCCTTTCCAGGCACCGGGGCGGCAGGAAATTGCTCTTGAGTTCCGTGTCCATCCCGGAAGTCGAGAGCCGCATTGCCGCGATATGCGTGTGTCTTGCTCCCGGGACGGACCGATCGGCCCACATTCCCGAACCAGGACACCCATGACCAACGCCACCCTTCCCCTCCACGAGCTTGCCCGCGAATCACGCATGGGCGCCCATGGCTCCGAAACCGACACGCGCGAGATCCGCTGCATCGACCTCTCGGACTTCGACACCCGCAAGCCCGAGATTACCGATCAGCTCTGGGGTGCCGCCACCGACATCGGCTTCTTCCAGTTGCGGCACCACGGTATCGACCTGACTGCCATACGGCGGGCATTTGCCATGGCCGAACAGTTCTTCGCACTACCGGAGACGGTAAAAGCCCGGTATCCATTGCAGAAAGCCAATAACGCGGGCTGGGAATCTCGCGCGCAGGTAAGGCCATCCACCGGCACCCCGGACCAGAAGGAGTCCTATCAGATCACGCGCCCGCACATGGCACCACTCTGGCCTGCGGAGACCGAATTGCCCGGGTTCCGGCAGACGATGCTCGAATTCGAGGCGCAATGCTGGAACGTGGGAATGAAGGTGCTGTCCTGCTTCGCCGACAGACTCGGCTTCGACACCGACTTCTTCTCGCGCGCGCATGACCCGGCCGCACCGGATTACCAGAGCACGCTGCGGCTGCTGCATTACTACGCGATTCCACCCGAGGCGCAGGACAAGCTCGACCTGTGGCGCGCCGGCGCCCATACCGATTTCGACTGCCTGACGCTACTGTTCCAGCGCGAAGGCCAGGGTGGTCTGCAGGTGTGTCCCGGCAAGGAGATGGATGCCCAGGCCTGGACCCCGATCGCGCCGATCGAGGACGTGGTCACCTGCAACATCGGGGACATGCTGATGCGCTGGAGCGACGACCGCCTGCCGTCGAACTTCCATCGCGTCCGGAATCCCGCGCCAGGAGAGTACATGGGCCCGCGCTACAGCCTTGCGTTCTTCTGCCAGGCCAACCGCGATGCGGTGATCGAAGGGCCGTCGAAGCGGTATCCGGCGATTACGGCAGGTGATTTCCTGCGGCAAAGAGTCGCTGCGAACTTCAAGGCCTACTGAGGCACTGATCCCGCTCGATCCCGCCCGCCCAACAAAAAACCCCGGGCCTTTCGGGCACGGGGTTTCAAGTCGCCCGGCGCCGAGCGATCGGCACCGGACTGACGACTACCAAAGATGCGGGCGATCAGGCCGCAGCGTCCTTCAGCTTCTTCAGCGGGCGCACCTTGACCTTGACGCTGGCCGGCTTGGCCGGGAACCAACGCTCTTCGCCAGTGAACGGATCCTTGCCGAAGCGCTTCTTCTTGGCCGGCACTTGCTGTGCGGTCACCTTCAGCAGGCCCGGCAGCGTGAATTCGCCAGCACCCTTCTTGTTCAGTGCGCTGACGATGGTGTTTTCGAGGTGTGCCAGCACCGTCTTCACGGCCTTGGCTTCCAGTTGGGTCTGGGCTACCAGGTGAGCGACCAGGCTCGACTTGTTGAAGGTGTCCTTCAGCGGCTTCGGAGTCGGCGCGGCAGCGGCGGGAGCAGCCTTCTTGGCCGGAGCGGCCTTCTTGGCAGCAGCCTTCACAGGTGCCTTCACGGGTGCCTTGGGTGCCGCGGCCTTCTTGGCAGCGGGCTTGGTTGCGGTCTTCGCGGTCGGTTTCGCTTTGGTCGCCATGTCTATATACGAGAGTTGAAGATAGTGTGCCGGCCGATCGCAACGTTTGGCATGTTGCTGAACGTCAGTGCCGGTACGCACTGAATCATAGCGGAAACGGCCAGAAGTAAAGGGGTTTTCGTACATGCCGTAGGGCAAACCAAGTGAAAACCCCGTGTTTTGTAGCTGGTTTGCATCAGCAAACACGCTGCGGAGCGTTACGTCCCCCCACTTTCGCATTCCGCGAGCGTCGCGCGACGGCGCGTTTTCGGGTCATTCAATGCGCGTGCGCCAGCATCGCATCGCGCGTTTCACGCGCCAGGCCAAGCGCGAAAGCCGTCTCCGCGACGAGGAAAAGCGGCCCCACCAGCAGACCAACCAGATCGTCGACGAAGGCCGGCTTGCGACCTTCGAAGTAATGCCCGACGAACTGGATGACCCAGCCCGCGACGAACAGACCGATGCCAGATGCCAGCCATGCGGCCGTCGGCAACGCCGCAAGCCATGCGCCAGCCCATACGAAAAACGCCAGAATCACGGCCATCGCCACGCCGAAAGCGAACGACAGGCGCAGGTAAAACAGGCACGAAAGCGCGTAGACGATCATCGCCGGCGTCAGATATCGAGCGCCGTCACCAAGCGGCAGCGCGGGCCGTCCAAGCAGCGCCGTCACGGCCAGGACGATCATCGGGATACCGATGAAATGCGTCACGACGTTGCGGGTATCACGGTGATAGGCAGCGTAGTTCGACAGGTGATCGATCAGGGTTTTCACGGGCGTCTCCGTAGTTTTTTTATGCTTTGGCGCAAGGTTCGCATCGCGGCCGTTGCGGCCTTATAGTAGTCACGTCCCGTGCGATTCGGTAGCGTCCCCCCTTCCGTTCGAGCGCCCCTACTAATTCCCGCCAGCACCCCACCATGCTTGCCGCCGACGAAATCCCCGCTCTCCACCCCGACCAGTTGGCCGCCTGGCTGCGACGCCTCGGCATCGCAGCAGTTCCCGACGCCCCCGCGCTACCGTTGCTGAACACGTTGATCGCGGCGCAACTCGCGCATATCCCGTTCGAGAATCTCGATGCGCTGCTCGGCCGCCGGGTGTCGATCGATCTGCCCTCGGTATTCGAAAAACTCGTGGCGCAGGGCCGCGGCGGCTACTGCTTCGAGCAGAACACCCTGCTCTGCGCCGGCCTCAAGGCACTCGGTTATGCGGTGACGCCACTGGCCGCGCGTGTGCGCTGGCATGTGCCGGAAGCCACGCCGACGGGGCTGTCGCACATGCTCCTGCGCGTGGAAGTGGCGCACGAAAGCTATATCGCCGATGTGGGCTTCGGCGGGCCGACGCCGGACCGCGCCCTGTCGCTATCGCTGCCGCCGGATGAAAACACGCCCTATCGTCTGCAACCCTCCCCGGCAAACGCGCTGACGGGTACGGGTTTTCACTGCCTGGATCTGACGGTGCCCGACGTCAGTGACGACGCTTCGGGTTGGCAACCGATCTACCGTTTCGACCTGACCCCGCAGCCCTGGATCGATTTCATCGCGCGAAACTGGTACGTCTCCACGCATCCAGACAGCCACTTCACCCGTACGCTGATGGCCGCGCGTACCGACGGCGACACCCGGCTCGCGCTCGCCAATGGCAACCTGAGCGAGCGCTCGCCCGACGGCAGCGTGCGAAAAACCGCCCTGGCGTCGGCCGACGCCGTGATCGACACGCTGGCAACGCGCTTCCAGATCCGGCTCGATCCCGCCTTGCGCGCCGCGCTGGCGGCACGACTGCCAGCGGTGCTCGGATAGAGACCCGGCTGCCATTCCGCGCAGCGGCACACGCCATGCATCGCGTGAATTGCCCGCAGAAAGTTTGCTGATACAGGCATCCTGGCACCGCTTTCGTTATGGACTGAGTCCTGGCGCCTGCCCATAATGTCCCGGCCAATCACCCATCCAGACAGCGGCAATGACCGCTGTCAAACAACAGGAGACGCCATGTCATTGTTCGATCTGTCGGGCAAAGTAGCCATCATCACCGGTTCTTCGCGCGGCATCGGCCGGGCCATCGCTGAGCAGCTTGCCATCCAGGGCGCGAAGGTCGTCGTCTCCTCGCGCAAGATCGAGGCCTGCCAGGAAGTCGTCGACGCCATCAACGCCAAGCACGGCGCAGGCACCGCGCTGGCCGTGGCCGCCAATATCTCGTCGAAGGATGCACTGCAGCATCTGGTGGACGAAACCAATCGCGTCTACGGCAAGGTCGACGTGCTGGTCTGCAACGCGGCATCGAACCCCTACTATGGCCCGATGAGTGGCGTGAGCGACGAGCAGTTCCGCAAGGTGCTCGACAACAACGTGATCTCTAACCACTGGCTGATCCAGATGGTGGCGCCGCAGATGATCGAACGCCGCGAGGGCTCGATCATCATCGTGTCGTCGATCGGTGGCCTGCGCGGCTCGCCCACGATCGGGGTCTACAACGTGTCCAAGGCCGCCGATTTCCAGTTGGCCCGCAATCTGGCCGTGGAGTTCGGGCCGCACAACGTACGCGTGAACTGCATTGCCCCGGGCCTGATCAAGACCGATTTCGCACGTGCCCTCTGGGAAGATCCGGTGCGTTACAAGCAATCCACCGAGAACGCGCCGCTGCGCCGCATCGGTGAACCGGTGGAAATCGCGGGCGCGGCCTGCTATCTGGCTTCCGCCGCCAGCACGTTCATGACGGGCCAGGCACTGGTTGTTGACGGGGGCGTTACCATCTGACGATTGTTTTTGCGGGAGGCCATGCATGTCGCAACAACCGCAGCAACAGCAGCACCAACAGCACCAGCAGCAGACGCAGCAATCCCGGCCGCCGGAGGCCGGCGCCGGCGCCGGCCAATGGCCGGTCATGTCCCTGGCCGAAGCGCACGCCCGGCTGACCGCGCCGGGCGCGCCGTTCGAAACCGAGACGCGCGTGATCCGGGGCATCCCGACCACGGTCTGGAAGAATGCGCCACCAACGCTGCGCGATCTGTTTTTGATCGCCGCAGCCTGGGGCGACAAGACCTTCGTGGTCTACGAAGAGGAGCGCGTCAGCTATCGCGCGTTCGCGCAGGCGGCCACGACGCTGGCCCAGCAACTGGTACGCGACGGCATCCACAAGGGCGACCGCGTGGCCGTGGCCATGCGCAACCTGCCCGAGTGGCCTGTGGCGTTCTACGCGGCAATTCTCGCCGGCGCCATCGTCACCCCGCTCAATGCGTGGTGGACCGGTCCCGAGCTGGAATATGGCCTGGCCGATTCGGGCAGCCGCGTTGCCATCGTCGACTACGAACGGTTGGATCGCATCACGGAGCATCTGGCAGCCTGCCCCGATCTCGAACGGATCTACGTCGTGCGCGCCCCCGCCAATGCGACCTTCGACGACCCGCGTATCGTGCCGCTGGCATCGGTGATCGGTGAATCGGATGCGTGGCCGGCACTCCCCTCGCAATCTCTCCCGGTCGTCCCCCTGGATCCGGACGATGACGTAACGATCTTCTATACGTCCGGCACCACGGGCAAGCCAAAAGGCGCCGTCGGCACGCACCGCAATGCCTGCACGGTGGCCGTATGCGCGCAATTCAGCCCACTGCGCAACCTGCTGCGCCGTGGCGAGCCGGTGCCGGAACCGAATCCGGACGCCCCACAGAAAGGGGGATTGCTGGCGGTGCCGTTCTTTCACGTCACCGGCTGCATGTCCATCCTGAATGGCACGCTCGCCACCGGCGGAAAGATCGTCTTGCTCTATCGCTGGGACACGCTGCGCGCCATGGAACTGATTCAGGCGGAGCGCTGCACCGGCGCGGGTGGCGTGCCGACCATCGCGTGGCAGATTCTGGAGCACCCTCAGCGCGGCGAGTTCGATCTGTCGTCGCTCGAGAACATGAACTATGGTGGGGCCCCCGCCTCACCGGAACTCGTGCGCCGGATCAAGGAGGTATTCCCACATGCCGCACCGGGCATCGGCTGGGGTATGACGGAAACGTCAGCCACGTTCACAAGCCACAGCGCCGAGGAATACATCCATCGTCCCGACAGTGCCGGCCCGGCGCTGCCGATCTGCGAGATGAAGATCGACGATGGATTCGGCCGGGCACTCCCGCCCGGCGAGGTCGGCGAGTTGCTGGTGCGCGGCGCCAATGTGGTCCACAGCTACTGGAACAAGCCCGAAGCAACCGCGAAGACCTTCGTCGACGGTTGGCTGCACACTGGCGACGTGGCGCGTATCGACGAGGACGGATTCCTCTATATCGTCGACCGCATGAAGGACATGCTGATCCGTGGCGGCGAGAACATCTACTGCATCGAGGTGGAAAGCACGCTATACGATCATCCGGCCATCATGGATGCGGCGGTGGTAGGCATTCCGCACCGCACGCTGGGGGAGGAGCCCGGCGCGGTGGTCAGCCTGAAGCCTGGCATGAAGGCAACCGAGGCCGAACTGCAGGAGTTCGTGCGCGCGCGTCTGGCGGCCTTCAAGGTGCCGGTGCGCGTGATCGTGCTGGAGGAGATGCTGCCGCGGAATCCGAACGGGAAAATCCTGAAGTCGAACCTCAGGAAGCTGTTCGCGGCTTGATTGTCTGAGGTGACGCCCCCTCTTCCGCAAACGGGAGAGGGGCGCAAACCCTCAATCTCTGAATATCACTTCACCGGAATCGGCGTCCCCGCCGGCACCGGCACGGCAGTGACCGAGTTCTGCGGGCTGCCGGACACGATCCGATCCGAATACGTCAGATAGACCAGCGTATTGCGCTTGCGGTCCACTGCGCGCACCACGTGCAGCGTCTTGAACAGGATCGACATGCGCTCGGAGAACACATCCTCTTGCGCCTTCACCGGACCCTTGAACGTGATCGGCCCCACCTGGCGGCAGGCGATCGACGCCTCTGGCGGATCTTCGGCCATGCCGAACGTCCCCTTGATGCCGCCGGTCCGGGCGCGCGAGACGTAGCAGGTCACCCCGTCGACTTGCGGATCGTCGTAAGCCTCGATAACGACTTTGTCCGATCCGGTCATGCGGAAATTGGTGGAAACGCTGCCGATCTCTTCGGCCTGTGCCGCGCAGGCAAGCATACCGATGGCAAGGCCCGCGGCCATGCCGATACGAAGTCTGGTCATGTCGGGGTCACGGCGTGGAGCCTTTGATCTCGTCGTGGCGACGTTCCATTTCCTGGCGCAGCGCGCGTCGCTGCTTGGCGGCTTCGAAGCGCTGGCGCTCCACTTCGTCACGCGGCTGCAGCGGCGGCACCTCGGCCGGCGCACCGTTGTCGTCAACGGCGACCATCGTGAAGTAGCAGCTATTGGTATGGCGCACGACCTTGCTGCGGATATTCTCGGTCACCACCTTGATACCGATCTCCATCGAGCTGCGGCCCGTGAAGTTGACGGCAGCCAGGAACGTCACGAGTTCGCCCACGTGGATCGGCTGGCGGAACATCACCTGGTCCACCGACAGCGTAACCACGTAGCGACCGGCATAGCGGCTGGCGCAGGCGTAGGCCACCATATCGAGGTATTTCAGGATCGTGCCGCCGTGGACATTGCCGGAGAAATTGGCCATGTCCGGCGTCATCAGCACGGTCATGGAAAGCTGGTGGGACAGATCGTTCATCGCAGGAAATCCAGATTCGGGCATTCAGGCGCCGGCAGTGTAACTCGCCGCGTGCGTGAATGGGAGCCCGGCCCACCCCAGCCATGCAAGAAACTTTCGACAAAAGAAAAGCGGCCCCGCAGGCCGCTTTCTTTGCTTCTCAGACGCGATGTGCTTACTTCTTCTTGTTCACAGCGTCCTTGAAACCCTGACCTGCCGAGAACTTCACGGTCTTGGCCGCAGGAATCTTGATCGTTTCGCCGGTGCGCGGATTACGACCGGTGCGGGCAGCACGTTTGCCCGAGCTGAAACTGCCAAAACCCACCAGAGTGACCGAGTCGCCCTTGGCTACTGCCTTCTTGATACTGTCCAGCGCAGCGTTCAGCGCGCGCTCGGCGGCGGCGTTGCTGAGTTCTGCTTCCGCGGCGATGGCCGATACCAGTTCACCTTTATTCATGGCTGATTTCCCTTGTTGGTCGTCGTCACCGGACTTTTTACCGCATGGCAGAAGTCCGATCGGCGCAGTCTAATCTGCCCTTTGTGCCTTGGGCAATCCCCAGTGGCACCAATGCAACGAAAACTGCCGGAAATCGTTCTGTGGCAAGACTTAGCGGGCGTTCTCCCCCTCTGTTCCGAGAATCGAAACGTCACTTTTTGCGGCTGTCTGCTGTACCGAATATCGCACATCGGCATTCCCGGAGAAATTGCCGTACCCGTCACCGGAACGTTCGGCTCCCATTTACCAGGCATCAGTCCGTCCAGACTCAACAACGCCCAGTTCAGGTGCAATGCACCGTTTCGGGTCTGATTTGACAACACAACGTGCGCCATCACGGCGCATTTGCACCTCATTCCCTCTTTTTGGGCGTTGGCATTCCGCGGCTCAGAGTGACCCGAAACGCCATCCAAGTGCGCCACGCACTGAGTTTGCGCGGTTTTTCGGCATTCATGCCCAGATCTGGAACGGCTTTTGCATACCCATGCTCCCATTTTGAGCATGGGGCAACGATGGACAACTTGAAAACCGGTACGGATGCAATGTTCATCCTGCTAGGCGCAATCATGGTGCTAGCCATGCACGCGGGATTCGCATTCCTGGAGCTTGGCACCGTCCGCAAGAAGAATCAGGTCAATGCCCTGGTCAAGATCCTGGTCGATTTCGCGGTCTCGACGATCTCATACTTTTTTATCGGTTATACGGTCGCCTACGGTGTGCAATTCATGTCCGGGGCAGATGTACTGGCGCAAAAAAGCGGCTATGAGCTGGTGAAGTTCTTCTTCCTGGCCACATTTGCTGCGGCCATCCCGGCGATTATCTCGGGCGGTATTGCCGAGCGCTCGCGGTTCAACCCGCAACTCGCAGCCACGTTCGTGCTGGTCGGTTTCGTCTACCCCTTCTTCGAAGGCATCGCGTGGAACAACCGATTCGGCATCCAGGACTGGATCGCCTCCGTGACCGGTGCGCCGTTTCATGATTTTGCCGGCTCGGTGGTGGTCCACGCGGTCGGCGGCTGGATCGCGCTGCCGGCGGTGCTGCTGCTGGGCGCGCGCCGCGGCCGCTATCAGAAGGATGGCCGCATCAGCGCGCACCCGCCTTCGAATATCCCGTTCCTCGCGCTGGGCGCCTGGGTACTGGCGGTGGGCTGGTTCGGCTTCAATGTCATGAGCGCGCAGACCGTCGACAAGATCAGCGGCCTTGTCGCGATCAACTCGCTGATGGCAATGGCGGGCGGCACGCTGGCCGCGTGGTGGGCCGGCCGCAACGATCCGGGCTTTGCCTACAACGGCCCCCTGGCAGGCCTGGTCGCCGTTTGCGCGGGCTCGGACCTGATGCATCCGCTGGGCGCGCTGATTACCGGTGCGGTGGCGGGTGTGCTGTTCGTTCATCTGTTTACGCTGGCGCAGAACAAGTGGCACATCGACGACGTGCTCGGTGTCTGGCCCCTGCACGGCCTGTGCGGCGCCTGGGGCGGCATCGCCGCGGGCATCTTCGGCAGCCACGCGCTCGGCGGTATCGGCGGCGTCTCGATCGTGGCCCAGCTTATCGGCACGGCCATGGGGATCGTGATTGCCCTGGTGGGCGGCACCGTGGTCTACGGCACGCTGAAGAAGGTCGTCGGCATTCGCCTGGACGCTGAGGAGGAGTACAACGGCGCCGACCTGACACTGCACCGCATCTCCGCTACACCGGAGCGCGAAACGAGCTGGTAATCGACACGCTTGCAGCCTCGAATCGCCCCAAATAAAACGGCCGGAATCATCCGGCCGTTTTACTTTGTGTTCACAAAGATTAACTTGAACTTTGATCTCGACGCGCCCAATAATGCCCTTGGACTCCCGAAGAAACGCCGACACAGGCGTGTCTTGCAGCCCTGGCACCATCCACACCGATTTGCGCTGATTCTGACGTGCCTGATTTTCACTTTTCCATAAAGAACTGGAGCGTGCCCCCATGGATACTTCTTCGTTGCAAAGCATCCGCGATGTGATTTATGGCTATGCCACTGTTTTCGGCGTCAAGATCCTTGCCGCCCTCGCCTTCTGGGTGGTCGGCCGCTGGCTGATTCATTTCGTGGTGCGCATGGTCCAGAATTCGCTGGCCAGGCAGAAGGTAGACCCGACGCTGCTGCGCTACGTTGGCTCGATCGTTACCGTCACGCTGAATGTCGTGCTGGTCATCGGCATCCTCGGCTACTTCGGCATCCAGACTACGACGTTTGCAGCGCTGATCGCCGCAGCCGGCGTTGCTATCGGTATGGCCTGGTCTGGCCTGATGTCGAACTTCGCAGCCGGCGCGTTCCTGGTGGTCCTGCGCCCGTTCAAGGTCGGAGATTTCGTATCCGTCGGTGGTGTCACCGGCACGGTGCGCGAGATCGGCCTGTTCTCCACCACGCTCGACACGCCCGACAACGTCATGACGGTCGTCGGCAACAACAAGATCTTCAGCGACACGATCCAGAATTTCTCGGCCAATGCGTTCCGCCGGGTCGAATTGAAGGCGCAACTTGCCGGGTCGACTGACGTGGCAGCCGCCACGGCGTTGCTCAAGGAAAAGATCGCGGCCATTCCGAACGTGCTGACCGAACCGCCCGTCGATGTCGAGATCCTCGAATTCACGCTGGTTGGCCCAGTCCTGGCCGTCCGCCCCTACTGCCATACCGATCACTACTGGCAGGTCTATTTCGATACCAACCGCACGATTCGCGACAGCTTCGGCCAAGCGGGCTTCCAGGCGCCGATGCCGGCCCAGGTCGTGGTGATGCAGAACGCGCCGGCCGTATCGGTAGCATCGGGCACGCCGGCAAACCAGGCGGCCTGAGCCTGATCCGGCCAGGCAAGCTCGGCGGGATCAGGTTGCGGATTGGGAGCGCTGCCGCATACCTGCCCGCCCGTAGAGACGCAGCACGACCGCGCCGCTGCCGCAGACAGCCATGACAACGGCCAGCGGCAGCGCGGTGCCAT
Source organism: Cupriavidus sp. SHE (assembly GCF_000812445.1). Lineage (NCBI taxonomy): Bacteria > Pseudomonadati > Pseudomonadota > Betaproteobacteria > Burkholderiales > Burkholderiaceae > Cupriavidus > Cupriavidus sp. SHE. Next base: position 92,589 of record NZ_JWMB01000016.1, read on the forward strand.
CGTGCCAGAGGCTGACCGCCGCGCCCGCCAGCGTGCCGAAGCCGAACTGCAACGTGCCCATCAGCGCCGATGCCGTGCCGGCGCGATGACTCTGGTGGGATAGCGCCAAGGCCGAGGCGTTGGGCGTGATGCAGCCAAGGCCCGACAGGAATACGAAGAAGCAGACCAGCAGTACCGGAAGCGTTGTCCAGCCGATCAGGGCCGTGCCAGCCAGGACGAGACCTGCCACGCAAGGCGCGAACAGCGCCACGCGCAACACATCGTCAAGCGCGCGCGACCGCACCAGGCGGGAATTGACCTGCGACATGCCGATCAGGCCAAACGCATTCGCCCCGAAAACAAAGCCGTAGTGGGAGGGATCGATGCCATGCAGTTCGATCAGCACAAACGGCGACCCCGCAATATAGGCGAACATGCCGCCCTGCACGCATCCCGCCGCCAGCGAATAGCCGAGAAATTCGCGATCGCGCAGCAACTCCCAGTAACTGCGCAGCACTGCAACCGGATGCAGTGTCCGGCGGCGCTGCACGTCGAGCGACTCCTCCATGCGCACGTGGACGAACCACAGCAGCAGCACCGCTGCGCCACAGTGAATCCAGAAGATCGCACGCCAGCCGGAAGCCGCCAGCACCGCGCCACCAATCAGCGGAGCCAGGATCGGCGCCAGGCCCATCACGAGCATCAGCGAGGAGTACGCCCGCGCCGACTCATGGGCTTCCATCCGGTCACGAATCACCGCGCGCGAGACTACCAGGCCGGTACAGCCGCCGAGCGCCTGCAGGAACCGCCAGAGCATCAACGAATCGACGGTCGACGCCATCGCACAGCCTGCAGCCGCCGCGCCGTAGATCGTGAGTCCGACGTACAGTGGCGGCTTGCGGCCGAAGCGATCGCTGATCGGGCCGTAAAACGCCTGTCCGATCGCCAGCCCAACCAGAAACGTGCCGAGCGTCAGTTGCACCTGTCCGATGTCGGTATGCAGATCTGCTGCCAACGCCGGGAAGCTCGGCAGGTACATGTCGATGGACAGCGGCGCGATGGCGGTCAGCGATGCGCAAATCAGAAGCCAGAGGGGAAAACGGGAGGACGATGGCGCGCCCTTGGTCGACGTCATGAAAGGGTTCCGGAAACGCAAGGCGCAATTGTTGCACAGCCGGCAAATGCGCACCGGCCCACCCGTCGGGGAAGCAAGGATGTTGGCATTGATCGCCAGGCAACCCGCCACCGGTGCGGAACATTGTTGGACTGGCTTTCACGCGCGGCGGGGTGGAGGGTACAATGCCTGCCTGTCGGCTCGGATGTTGCACCGACCACGCAGTCAGACGCATCGCGGGAGACGGATCACGGAAACCGTCCCCGGCACCGTTATCCTGCATGACCATACGATATAAGCCGTTAATTGCCTCGCTGAGCCTGGTTGCGATCGCAGCCCTGCCGCCGTTGCCCGCATGGGCCGCGCCGGGCAGGCCGACCGCGACGCCGGCTCCGTCTTCCGCGCCCGTGGCGGTGGACGAAGCCGACGCCCTGGCGAGAATGCTCAAGGGTGCCGCCACCGGTCAGAACACGGGCGCCGCTGGCGTGCCGGAACTCCTGCGCAATACCAATCGCCCTGACAGCGTGCTGGCGCGCGCCTGCCGCCAGCTCAACGATGCGCTGCCGATCGAGATCGACGGAGAGACTCGCCTGCGGCGCTGTCAGTCGATTCCAGGCAAGCACATCCTGTTTCAGCTGGAACTGACCAACTACCGTGGCCCGATGCTTGACCTCGCCAGCTTCGAGGTCAACTACGCGGCACCGCTACAGCGCAACATCTGCGCTAACCGCGACGTCGAGATCCTGACCAAGCTCGGCATCAGCATGATGTTCCGCTATATGACTCGCAACGATCGCGGCGAGCGTCGTGTCGGCGACGTCTATATCAACGCCCCGATCTGTACCGCCGCGTTGCGATAACCCGTTTCAAACAAGTGCCACACGCCTGCATGCAGGCGGATTCGGCATCGGCCAGAGTGCCATCCTCGAACCGATGCCGCCGTGGTCGCTTCGCGCGAAGATGCCATGGAGTGTGAGGTCGCAGCCCGAGCGAATATCGCGCCACGGCGTGGCTGGAAAGAGGCCGGCCTCCCCTCCGCATCCGGATGCCGGACAAACAAAAACGGCAGGCTTCAAAGCCTGCCGTTTTTGATTCCAGCGATGCGTCCCTCAGGCCGCCCGTGGCCGCAATGGCAACACGTTCGGCGCCCGGCGCATCAGCACGCGCGTTTCCTTCCAGGCGCTGTCCGCCAGTGGCGAACCCCAAACCAGCTCATGCAGCCTGGCCAGCGCGAACGGATCGCCCAGCAACACGTGCTTCTGCGCAGCCGAGAGCGACTTCGGCCCGTTCGTCAGCGCGTGCTGCACGAGCGCCGCGTGTTGCAGCCGTGCCGCTTCGGGCTGGATCTTGCGCGCGGTACCGGTGGCGCACATCAGCGCGTTGGTCACCGGATCGACCACGGCATCGACGAAGCCCGGCACCTCCTGTGCATTCTCCACATGCTGCTGCGTCTCCACGATTTCGCGCGGCACGACCGTTTCCTCAGGAATCATGAACAGGCCCGCGCGACGCGCGGCACGACCCAGGGACACCCGTGACAGCATCACGGACAACGGAATCGACAGCGCGAGCGACCCGACGATTGGCAGCAGCCACCAGATGAAGCCCGGGCTGATCCAGTAGACGCCCGCGCCCCACACCAGCCCCAGCAGCGTATGCCAGCCGTGGCGACGGAATGCCTCGCCCCAGGTGGTCTCGGCGTCCTCGCGCGGTGGCGACTTCCACGAGATCCCCCAGCCGCTATAGGCTGCGATCACGAACTTGGTGTGGAACAGCATGCGCGTCGGTGCCAGCAGGGCCGACATCGTCATCTCCAGCAACATGCTAATGAACAGCCTCACCACACCGCCATACTGCTTGGCGTCCTTGAGCAGCAACAACACGCTGGCCAGCTTGGGCAGGAACAGCAGCGTGGCCGTGGCCGAGAACAGCGCGAGCGCCTTCTCCGGATGCCACTCCGGCCAGGTCGGGAACATCTGGTACGGCTTGGTGAAGTACTCGGGCGGCACCAGCGCATGCTTGGCCAGCGCGGCCGTGGACAGCAGCAGGAACAGGAACCAGAGCGGCGCCGACACGTAGGCCATGATGCCGGTCAGGAACACCGCGCGGTGCACCGCGTGGAAGCCCTGTTTCATCCAGAGCCGGAAGTTCATCAGGTTGCCCTGGCACCAGCGGCGGTCTCGCTTGACCTCGTCGAGCAGGTTCGGCGGCAATTCCTCGAACGATCCCGGCAGGTCGTATGCGATCCACACGCCCCAACCCGCGCGACGCATGACCGCTGCTTCGACGAAGTCGTGGGACAGAATCTCGCCAGAGAGAGGACCCTTGCCCGGCAGCGGCGCCAGGCCGCAGTGCTCCATGAACGGCTTGATGCGAATGATTGCGTTGTGGCCCCAGTAGTGCGATTCGCCAAGCTGCCAGTAATGCAGACCAGCCGTAAACAGCGGGCCGTAGACGCGAGTGGAGAACTGCTGCACACGCGCGTAAAGCGTGTCGCGGCCGACCGCGAGCGGCGCGGTCTGGATGATGCCCGCACCCGGGTTGGCCTCCATCAGCCGCGTCAGCGTGGCCAGGCATTCGCCACTCATCACGCTGTCAGCGTCGAGCACGATCATGTAGCGATACTTGCTGCCCCAGCGGCGGCAGAAGTCGGCCACGTTGCCGGTCTTGCGCTTCACGCGGTGGCGACGCCAGCGATAGAAGATGCGGCCGAATCCGCCTACGGCGCGGCACACTTCCATCCACGCGTCATGTTCGGCCGTGCGCAGATCGGGATTGCCGCTATCGGACAGGACAATGAAATCGAAATGCTGCAACTCCCCGGTGCGCTCGAGAGATTCGTAGGTCGCGCGCAAACCGGCGAAGACGCGCGTCACGTCTTCATTGCAAATCGGCATGATCACGGCCGTGCGGGCTGCGGGATCGATCGGCGCATCGCTCGCGGCACTGCGCGATATCAGATGGCGGTCGCCGCCCTTGGCCAGCACCAGAAAGCCCATCATCGCCGTCCAGAAACCAGCCGACACCCACGAGAACAGCACGGCGAACAGCACCAGGATCGCCACTTCGAGCGGATCCGCGCCGTGATACGGCAGTACCTTCGCCATGAAATACGTGGCCAGCGCGGTCTGAATGACCACCAGCGCCAGCAGGAACCAACGGCGATGCGACCCAGCGGGATGCCACTTGCCTTCGGCATCCGGGCCGTCGTGCAGCGTATCCCAGGTTTCTGGGACCGGCGGCCGGCCCAGCATCTTGCGCCAGGTATTGCGAATCCAGCCCGAGATCACATGCGGTGGCCACTGACGCGGCACCATGGACGCGCGCTGCGGCTCCGGGCCGGTGTCCACGCGCACGGTGCCATCGTCCCGCCGTTGCAGCAACGGGGCGCCATCGACCTGTGGATTGCCGTACGCCATCGCGAAGCGTCGGGGCACCGAGGCATATGCAGCACCACCGGCCGTATTCCGCGTATTCAGATCCGCGATGTCCTTCTCCTTCGGGTCACGCCCAGCCAGGCGCAATTGCAACTCCGTCATCGCCGACGGCACTTCAATGCCCTCAGCCGGCAGGCTCGACACAGCCGGAGACAGGGCATCGGCCAGCAGTTCACTACGTACCTCGGGCGAAGCCGGCAGACGATCGACATAGCGCTCGCATACTGCCGCCGCCTGGGCCGGTAACTGCTTTAGCCTGGGGGTAAGATGTAGCTCCATGTTTCGGAAAGGGTTGTATTGCCGTTGCGAAGATAGCCGCGCAACTCAACCGGCTTGTTCTCGTCCTTGCGCCGCATGAACATCGTCATGCGCCAGCCACCCGTGGCCTCATTGCGCTGGACTGTTGTCTTGAGCAGTTCGCCATTGGCGTCCGCCGAAATCACTGCATCCAGTCTCGCGTCATCGGGCAGTTTCTTGAAGGCCGGGCCTTCGAAATCCACCATCAGCGAGAAGCTGGTGTCATCCTGCTTGCGCGTAAGGCCCTGCCCACGGCGCGTTTGCGTGACCCATGACAGCGGCGGCAGGTTCTCGCCATCCTTCTGCCACTTCAGGCGGTACTCGTAATCGAATGCCTGCTTGGGCTTGGGCGGGCTGTCGGGCACCCAGAATGCGACGATGTTGTCGTTGGTCTCGTCGGGCGTTGGAATCTGCACCAGCTCCACGCGGCCCGAGCCCCAGTTACCCTTCGGCTCGACCCAGGCACTCGGCCGGCGCTCATACCAGGCACCGATCTCCTGGTAATTGTCGAAGCTGCGATCGCGCTGCATCAGGCCATATCCTTGCGGATTGGTGGCGGCGAACGATGTCACCAACAGTCGCTTGGGGTTGACCAGCGGACGCCAGATCCATTCGCCGGTACCGAGCTGCACCGACAGGCCATCGGAGTCATGCACCTCGGGCCGGTAGTCGGTGTCTTGAGACGGCTGGTTCTCGCCAAACAGATACATGCTCGTCAGCGGCGCCAGACCCAGCTTGGTCACGTTCTCACGCAGGAAGAGACGTGACTTCACTTCCATCACGGTCTCGTTGCCGGGCTTGATGACGAACCGGTACGCGCCACTCACGCGGCGGGAGTCCATCAGCGCGTAGATGGTCAGCTGCTTGTCGTTGGCCGCCGGTCGCTCGATCCAGTATTCGACGAAGCGCGGAAACTCCTCGCCCGAGTTCAAGGCCGTGTCGACTGCCAGGCCGCGGGCCGACAGGCCATACCACTGGTCCTTGCCCAGCGCGCGGAAGTAACTTGCGCCCAGGAACGACGCCAGCTCATCCTTGCGCTTGCCCTGGTTCAGCGGATACAGCAGTTTGAAACCGGCAAACCCAAGCCCCTTGAGCTTGGCCGGATCCACCCGGTGAGAGCCATAGTTGAACGCGGAAGGATCGAACCGGAATTCGCGCACGCTATTGCCGACCACCTCGTTGATCTTCACCGGCTGGTCGAACACCATGCCCTCGTGGAAGAACGACACCTCGAACGGCAGCCGCTGGCCGCGCCACGCGAAGCGCTCGGGCTTGTACTCGATCTCGCGATATCGCTCGTAGGGAAGGTCCTTCAGTTCGCGCGGCAAGTCGTGTTTCACCGGCTTGTACGGCGACGCCGACAACTGGCGCGCGCGTGCCGCCACGGTCTCGAAGTCGAACGCGTGCGCAGTCACCACCATCGCCGCCAGCAGGCCGCCACCAATCCATCGCCCAAGACCGGACATCCTCGCCGATAAGCGCCGCGCAGGCGCGGCGGTCGGAATCTGGTCGTGGCGGATCGAAGGTGTAATGGCGGTCATGAAGGCCCGGGAGTGGGTTAACGGAAGCAGCGACCCGATCATGTGGCCGGATCGTGAATCTTCAACATGCGGAAGCAGCAAGAGATGAGCCAGGGTGCTGCGCAACGACACCCGCGTCGGCATATCCGTACCAGTGCCAGATAGGCCCACCGCAGGACAGGTTTGATGGCTTTGTTGCATTGCGATGCGAAACCTTAACAATTCGAGCCTTAAAAGTCACGTTTCGGTGTCGCAACGTTTGCAACAAAATGTCACACCTGTGGGCTGAAAGCCGCTCCGGACAAGCGTTTGCGGGTTGAAGTCAAGCATAGGTCATGGTTTGACAAGGTGGCCCCAGGCGTTAACGGCCGCATCGACGAATGTGCCGCGGACGCCCTTCCTTTGCACGCAATCCGTCACCACGCGCTTACAATCGGCCCATCGACAACGTCATTTCACAAGGAACCGTCATGTCCTTCCGGCGTCATTTCCGCCTCGCCATTGCCGCCACCGCAGGTTGCGCCCTGCTGCTTGGCGCCAGCCAGCCGGCCCTGGCCTACTTTGACAACTACCTGTCCGGCAGCATCGTGGGCACGTTGAACAAGAAGGAAGTTGCCTCACTCCAGCAAACCGTGCGCAAGGCACTCAACGACACGGAAGACAACCAGGTCGTGGAATGGCATTTCCCCGGCGAGGGTCGTCGTCAGGCCGTGGATGGCACGGTCAGCCCGATCGCCACCAAGACGGACAAGGGCCAATCCTGCCGCCGGCTGAAATCGGAACTGAAGCGCGGAAGCGCCACCGAGGCTTGGTCAGGCTGGTTCTGCAAGCAGTCGAATGGCACCTGGAAGGCGCGTCAAGTCCAGGACTGACGCCTGACAGGCCACCGGCCGACGCGGAATGCCGGGCGGCACTCCCGCGATCGGTCGGGTAGACGAATACTCAGTGCGAATACTCAGTGGCAGAGACGGCCGATCAGTTCACCGGCCAGCGTGCCGGGTGCTGCCGGCTGGGGCATCCCGGCCTGAGGACCGCGAATCGTATAGAGCGATTCTCCGCGCGCGTAGCGCTTGTTGTAGAGGGTCTGCTCGATCACGGCATACATCGACGTCGCGCAGTTAAGCACCATGCGCTTGAGCGATGAGCGGATCGTGTCGCCACTGGCGGTCTTGATGACACCGGCCGGTGCGTTATGCACCAGTACCACGCCCACTTCGGTGCCGCGCCGGCGGATGGCCGTCTGATCGAGATAGGAAATCATACCTGTGGCGCCCATCAGCGGCATCCAGCGTTGCGGGTCCGGTGCGGCCGGATCGGGCGAGGCCACCAGCGTGCACCCTTCACGCGGCGAAGCGCGAAACACGGTGCCACCATTCGGGCCCTGGCATTGATACAGAGCGCCGGCTGCCACCGGACGCACCGCAGGATTGGGCATCAGCTGGGTCATTGGAACCATGCCGTCCGATTCCGCAAAGGCAAGCGGCGTGGCAAGACAAAGGCACGCGCCGGCGAGCAGCGCCGCGCGTGAAATAAAGCGGGAGAACATTGGGGAACCCTCGTAAGGACGGGAAAAAGTCCCCCGCATTTTCGCACAGCATTCGCGCGCGACGATGATCTTGGTCGATCTGTATCGTTTTGGGACCAGCGCCGCGTCATTTTTTTGCGGTTGGTCAGCCGTTAATTTGCCGCCACGCCACCAGATCGGCGATCGTCAGAACTGGCAACTGGTACATCTCGGCAAAAGCCAGCGCTTCGGGCCTGCGTGCCATCGTGCCATCGGGATTCATCAGCTCGCACAACACCGCGGCCGGCGACAGGCCCGCCATGCGCGCGAGCTCAACCGAGCCCTCGGTATGCCCGCGACGCGCCAGCACGCCCCCTTCCACTGCTACCAGCGGAAACACGTGTCCGGGACTCACCACGGCATCAAGGCCCGCCTCATCGGCGATGGCGGCGCGAATGGTCGTGATCCGGTCCGCCGCGCTGACACCGGTGGTCACGCCTTCACGCGCCTCGATCGATACCGTGAACGCAGTGCCGTACTGGCTGCGATTGTTCTCGACCATCGGCCGCAGGCCGAGTTGCCGCACCTTCTCCGGCGTGAGGCACAGGCAGACGATGCCGCTGCATTCGCGGATCATCATGGCCATGTTCGAGTTCGTCAGCCGCTCCGCCGCAAGAATCAGGTCGGCCTCATTCTCGCGGTCGTCATCGTCGAGCAGTACGGCCGGACGGCCATCGCGCATCGCATCGAGGGCCTGCGCGATGCGCTCGGCCAGTGGACGCGTGTCGGCATCGGATGGCGCCAGCGAGGCGGGGGAATCGGGAAAGCTGGTGGATTTGGTAAGGGTCAGCATTGAAACGCTCCGTGCGTGGATTTCCATGGATGGGCGTTTCAGGGGATGATTAGCGAGAACGGCAAAGACACCCCGACGGCACGCAGTGGACGACATTGCGCGCGCATGGGGTCATGCGAATTCCGCCCATCTTCTTTCATCCGGACTTTAACCGTCGGCCCTGGTCTCTCACCAGATCTGCTGACCCCACGCGGAGAGCGTGGGCGCTCGCGGGCTCGTGACAATGCGCCAATGGCGCCGGCCACATACCGCCGGTGGGGAATTACACCCCGCCCTGAAGACGTAACGATGCCGCCGCGAGAGACCTCGCAGCGGCGCGACGATCTTAGCACGACTGTGCTTTTTTAGCTGTTCAGCGATTCGTCGATGCTGCCAATGGATTTGCCGGCACCTCGGCAAGCGCTTCGAATACCGCCTTTGTGGCGTCGTCAGCGGGATAGAAGCATTCGATCCGCAGTTCCTGCAGGGTGACATCCTGGGGAATACCCAGCGTGGTCAGCGTGGAGAACAGCGATGCACGGAATCGCCCGGCATGAAGCGCCACCGGCAGCACGGGCGGCGGCGTGCCTTCGGCCGGATCATCCTCGACAAGCAGGACGCCTCCTGCCCCGACCATGTCCGGATGCCATTCGGCGATTCGCCGCAGGATCTCGCGCGCGGTCTGGTCCTGCGCCTGTACTTGCAGTTCCTGCCAGACGCGCCGCAGCAAATAGCGGCCCACCTGCCGCGCGTTCTCGATCACAGGCCAGAGACCGTTGGGATCGAACACCGCCAGCATCAGGTTCAGTCGGCCCCCTGCTTCGTCCAGCGTGGCTGGCTTGCGGCCCTGCAGCAGCTTGTCGAGCATGCGCCGGTAGGCCTGATTGGCATCGACCAGATGCCAGAAACGGTCGAGCACCACGGCGGGATACGGTTCCTGTTTGGCCAGGATCAGCGCGATGGCGTGCCGCACCATTTGCATTGGAGGCGAGGCCAGCGCGTGCTCGCTATACGCCGGCGCATAGCCGCTGGCCAGCAGCAGCCGGTTGCGCTGCCGCAAGGGCACGCCCAGGCGTTCTGCGAGCGCCAGCACCATCTCACGACTGGGCCGGGCGCGGCCTGACTCGAGAAAGCTGATATGGCGCTGCGACACGCCGGCCGCCAACGACAGGGCTAGCTGGCTATAGCCGCGCTTTCCGCGCCAGTAGCGCAGCAGGCCGGGGAAATCGAGGGCGGCTTCGGAGCCGGGAGTCAGCGTATCCATGGGACCGATTACAGCACGCCGGCCATACCCGGGCGACTACCTCCAAGGTAATCGTTGTAATTCAGTCACCCGCCATGCAAACACTGCCATTGCGGCCATGAACGCGCGGGCTATTAACGATCGACAGCGATAGCGAGAGACTCCGAAGCCAACCTACATCGGACTTCGTTGTCACCACAAGGAAATGTCTGATTCTTCGTGAGCGCCACAACAAGCATGACCCACGTCAATTCCAAGCTGCCGCCAGCTACACAAAATGTAATCAATCGGCACAGTCTCTCGCCCTCACCCCCGCTTAACAGGACACAACATGTTCCCGGAATACCGCGAAGAAATCTCCCGCCTCAAGACTGAAGACGCCCACTTTTCCCGTCTGTTCAACCTCCACAACGATCTCGATCATCAGATCAAGAACATGGAAAGCGGCATCGTCGTCGGAACCCATGAAGCCATCGAAAACCTGAAGAAAGAGAAGCTGCGCTTGAAGGATCAGTTGTACGTGATTCTTCGCAAGACCGCCGGAAACTAACATGGCCATTGGCAAGAAAAACACGGCGGCCAACGACGGGCTTCAGGCCGTCGACGCGACACAACCGCTTGCAGGCTCCAGTGCCGACGAGCGTCCGGTCAGCAAGGGGGACGTTCTTCCCACCAACTCGGCGCGTTCGGCTGAACTCCACGCTGTGCGCGATGGCGCGGAAGCCGCCAGGGTGCTGGTGGCCAGTGGCTTGCGTGACGTGCTGGCCGATGTTGCCGGCAAGGACCCGGATACTGTCCTTGCCACCGTCCGCACGGTCATGGACGGCCTGTCGCCCGACGAGGCCGCCGAGCTGCGCCGCCTGATCCTCGAGGGCGAGCCCTCGACGTGGCCTGCCGGCAAAAAACGTCATCCTGACGAAGAACTGTCAGCCACCTGGCGTCAGGGCACGTATCCGTACCAGAACCTGATGTCGCGCCGCAACTACGAAAAGCAGAAGTACCTCCTGCAGGTGGAGTTGCTGAAGCTTCAGGCGTGGGTGCGCGAAACGGGCCAGCGCGTGGTGATCGTCTTCGAGGGACGCGACGCGGCCGGCAAGGGCGGCGCGATCAAACGGTTCATGGAGCATCTGAACCCACGCGGCGCGCGCGTGGTGGCGCTCGAAAAGCCCACGGACACCGAGCGATCGCAGTGGTACTTCCAGCGTTATATCCAGCACCTGCCCGCAGCCGGCGAGATCGTGCTGTTCGATCGCTCCTGGTACAACCGCGCAGGCGTCGAGCACGTGATGGGCTTCTGCAGCAATGCCGAGTATCACGACTTCCTGTATCAGGCACCCGAGTTCGAGCGGCACATCGTCCGCAGCGGCATCCATCTGTTCAAATTCTGGTTCTCCGTGAGCCAGAAGGAACAACGGCGCCGCTTCAAGGAGCGTCAGGTCCATCCACTCAAGCAGTGGAAACTGAGCCCGGTCGACCTTGCTTCGCTCGACAAATGGGAAGACTACACCCAGGCCAAGGAAGCGATGTTCGCCCGTACGGACACCGCCGACGCCCCCTGGACCGTGATCCGTTCGGACTGCAAGAAGCGGGCGCGCCTGAACGCGATGCGCGTTGTGCTCCACCGCTTTGCCTATACAAATCGCAGCCCGGAGCATGTCGGTCTGGTCGACCCGCTGGTCGTAGGCCGTGCCCTGGCAGGTTGAGCGCAACGGGATAGCGGCGGCCTCGGAGCGCCCACCGGTAACGGTGGGCGTTTTCGTATCCACGATTCAGAACCTCGGGAATCCGGGGTTTCAGATTCATCCCATATTGGTAATGGCGCGCGATTCGTACGATGGCTCCATCCCGGAACCAACGACTGACCGTACCGCCAACCATCATGATCCGCTCGCTCTCCGACAAGACGACGGCCGCCATCTATTGCGGCCAGTCCGTTCACACACTGCCCGCTCACATTCAGGCCGATGCGCTGCGCAAGCTCGCGATCCTCGACGCTGCGTCGTCTCTTCCCGATATGGTCGCGCCGCCCGCAAACCGGCTGGAACCGGTTCTCGGCAAGCGCCGCGGCCACTGGCGCGTGCGCATTCAAGGTCCGTGGCATCTCTGCTTTCGCTTCATCAACGGCGAAGCGTGGGACGTCGGCATCGCCGAATGCGAGGAATGAGGAGCGCGCATGACAATCAAGCGCGAAGACTTGCGGCGCGCGGATTTTCGCAGCATTGCCACCGGCCGACCGATCCCGCCTGCACACCCCGGCGAGGTCCTGGAAACCGAGTTCATGGCGCCAAACGAACTGTCGGCAGAAGCGCTGGCGGTGGCCTTGCATATGGCGCCGCAACGAATTCACGATATCGTGCGACGTCAGCGAGCTATATCGCCAGACACCGCCTTGAGGCTGGCCCGCTATTTCGGCACTAGTGCTGAATTCTGGGCGGGCCTCCAGGCCGCGTATGCACTGCGGCTGGCGCGCGCGGCTGCAGGGCCGATCATCGAGCGCGACATCCAGCCGCTGACGGCATGATCTGCCCTGATGCCACCTCGACAGTGACGCTTACGCCACCAGGGCAGTATCCCGTCACATGCCGATGGTATGCTCTGACTTTTCAATTCCCGCGCGCACAGGGCGCGCACCCTGATGGAAATTGCCATAATTTTGGCGCTCATTCTGCTGAACGGGCTGTTCGCCATGTCCGAAATCGCGCTTGTGACGGCTCGCAAGGCCCGCCTTCAGCGCCATATCGACGAAGGCGACCGGGGCGCCATGGCGGCCGTGAAACTGGGGGAGGACCCTACCCGCTTCCTCTCGACGGTCCAGATCGGCATCACGTCGATCGGCGTGCTGAACGGCGTGGTTGGTGAATCCACGCTGGCGGCGCCACTTGGCGCATGGCTTCAGGGATTTGGTGTTTCAGCCACGACTGCTGGATACGTTGCCACCGCGATCGTGGTGGCCGGCCTGACCTATTTCTCCATCGTGCTGGGCGAACTCGTGCCCAAGCGACTGGGTCAGCTTGCGCCGGAAGCGATCGCCCGGATGGCCGCCCGCCCGATTTCGTTCCTCGCCGTTGCCTCCACCCCCTTCGTCAAGCTGCTGTCGAGCTCTACCCGCCTCGTGCTGCGCCTGCTTGGTGTGAAAACCAATCGCGGCCCGGCAGTTACCGAGGAGGAAATCCACGCGCTACTGGTGGAAGGCTCGGAGGCCGGCATCATCGAGCAGCAGGAGCACACGATGGTGCGCAACGTGTTCCGCCTCGACGACCGCCAACTCGCTTCGCTGATGGTGCCCCGTGGCGATGTGGTCTATCTGGACGTCGAGGAGAGCGAGGACGAGAACCTGCGCCGCATCGAGGAATCGGACCACGCCCGCTTTCCGGTGGTACGCGGCGGGATGCACGACATTCTCGGTGTAGTCAGCGCCCGGCAAATGCTGGCCAAGCGCCTGCGCGGCGAAAAGGCCGAGCTGACGGCCGTGCTGCAGCCGGCGGTGTTTGTGCCCGAAAGCGTGACCGGCATGGAACTGCTCGAGAACTTCCGCTCGTCCGGCGGGCAAGTTGCATTCGTAATCGACGAGTACGGCGAAGTACTGGGCCTCGTCACGCTCCAAGATCTCGTGGAAGCGATCACCGGCGAGTTCAAGCCGGATGCGGCCGGCGACGAATGGGCCGTGCAGCGCGACGACGGATCATGGCTGCTGGACGGACTGATCCCAATTCCCGAACTCAAGGACCGGATCGGCCTGCGGGCGGTGCCGGAAGAGGCCAAGGAGCGTTATCACACGCTATCAGGCATGCTCCTGTTGCTGCTGGGTCGACTACCGCAAACCACCGACGCCGTGCAGTGGGAGGACTGGAAGTTCGAGATTGTCGACATGGACGGCAAGCGCATCGACAAGGTGCTGGCCTCCCGCGTACCGGCAGAGGACGGCCCCGAGCCCGATACCACCGGCTGATCAGCAATACTGACCGGCAATACCTGACCGGATCCGATCATTGCGATTGATCGATCAAAACGGACACTTCGGTGTCCGTTTTCACTTGTTTCAAGCCGAGTGTGTTTGTCGCTTGCCGCCGTGTTCAAGATACGCGACAGCCGGGCAATCCCGATATTGCTCAAGATCAACTTTCGCTGCGACGATATGCCTGTGCCAGCATCGTCGAATTACGATCTCGCAGGTTCCTGCCGTATTATCTGACCAGCCGTACAAAGGTAGTGCGACCGCGCACACCAAATAGACCCTGCCGCACCACCGGAGCGCGCCGGGCAAGAGAACATCAGGACGGAACGCAGTCGCGGTATCGCCGGCGGCTATTGCCTAACATGAACTTGCTGCCAGCAAACGTATTCGATGGACTCTGAAGCCAAAGACGCGCCTTGGGGGGATGACCGCGACCGCGAGCCTGCGCTGTCGGAGTCCCAACCCGCCGCCTTTCTGGCAGCGCTTGCCGGGCATCGCGCGGAGATTGGCACCGCACATCCGCTGGCGATCGTGATCGTCCGCCTGGACCGTTTTCAGTTTGCCTGCGAAACGATCGGCAGCCGGCGCACCCGCATGCTGCGGGCTGAGGTCAAATCCCGCATAGCCGGTGTCGGCGTCATGCCCGCCGTGATGCACTGGCTGAGTCCGGCCGACCTTGGCATCGCCTGCCTTCTGCCGGCAACCGCCGAAGAGATGGCCGAACTGAGCCGGAGCATTGCCACAGCGCTGCGGCTCCCCTACTCCGTCGACGGATTCGAGCTATTCCTCTCATGCAGCATCGGCACCGCCATCGACAGCCCGGAAAGCGCCACCGAACGCAATCTGCAGCAGGCGTTCGATGCGATGCTGCAGATCAATCGGCGTGGCGGTGGTGGTATTGCCAATGCCAGCCAGCCTGTTAGCCCGCGCATGGTGACCCTGCTGGCGGCGCTGCCCGAGGCCGTATCACGCGGCGAATTCAGCCTGCAGTTACAGCCTCGTGCATTATTCGACACAGCGGAGATTGCCGCCTATACGGTGCGCTTACGCTGGCATCACCCAGTGCTTGGGCGTATTTCGCCGCAGGACTTCCTGCCAGCCGTCGAAGCGCTCGGCATGATGCGCGAGGTCGGCCACTGGCTGGTGCAGCAATTGCTGCAATTGATCCAGGAATCCAAACATGTGGCAAAGGTCCAGTTCACGCTGCTGGCGTCCAGCCCGCAGCTCCTGGCCGACGATGCAATCACCATGCTGCAGCGCGCGGTGGAAACATCCGGTATATCCCCGGACCGTCTCTGCGTGGAGGTGCCAGTCCAGTGCATCGGCGCAGTTGCCGATGCCGCGCAGAAAGCCGCACGACTACATGACTGCGGCATCCAGATTTCCCTTTCGGATTTCACGGATGACCAGATCAGCCGGCACGCGCTGGCATTGGTCGAACCGGACATGGTGATGCTCGATGCACGGCATCTGGGCAGTTCGGCGCAGGCGCGCGATGCTGCCACGTTGTTGCGCTCGGCATGTGTGTTCGCCAGGTCGCGGGGCGTGGCGGTCCACGCCCGGGGTGTGGAAACTCGCGCCCAGCTTGAGGCCGTACGCGATTGGGGTTGCGATGGCGTGCAAGGCTATCTGTTGGCGCAGCCCTTTCCCGCGCAATGGCTGGTGCAGACCCACGCAGCCGTGGCCGAGCGCGCTCGGCAGCTCCTGCGGCCAACCAATTTGGTCTAACCGGCATTGAGGTGCGGCGCAACGCGCGGATCACATCAATTGCAGTACAGATGGACTTACACTTTGGCACATATCCTGCATCGACAAGTATCGGCGCGGCGATAAAATGTGCCCGTTGATTACTATCCCTGAAAGGAGCCCCTCGTGAAGAAAGGATGGATCTGGTGCGTACTGGTCGCCACATTGCTGGCAGGCTGCAATACCATGGCAGGACTTGGCCAGGACATTCAGAAGGGCGGTCAGAAGCTTGAGAATTCGGCCGAGCGCAAGTAAGACGGCTGAGCGCTCAGGTTGTCCAACTGAAGCATGAAAAAGGGGCGCTCGTGCGCCCCTTTTCTTTTTCCCGTTTCAGCTTGCCAGTGCCGCATCCTATCGACGACTGCCGTCAGGCTCAGACCTTCCGCAACTGAGCCGCCTCTTCGGCCAGCTTGCGGATTCGCCCCCAATCCTTCGCCGCAATCGCATCCTTCGGCACCACCCACGAACCGCCTACGCACACGACATTGGGCAAGGCCAGATAGTTGGGCGCTTTCGCCAGATCAATACCTCCAGTCGGGCAGAACTTGAGCTGAGAGAACGGTCCATGCAGCGATTTCAGCATCTGCACGCCCCCGGCTGCCTCCGCCGGGAAGAACTTCAGGAATGAGAAGCCCGCTTCGAGCGCGAACATCGCCTCGCTCGCCGTCGCCACGCCCGGCAGCAGCGAAATACCCGCATCTTGAGCGCCATCGGCCAGCTTCTGCGTCAGCCCAGGCGACACCGCGAACTGCGCGCCTGCATCACGCACGGCCTGGAGTTGGTCAGTCGTCAGCACGGTTCCAGCGCCAACCACGGCTTGCGGCAAGGCCTTGGCGACGGCTTCCATCGCCTGCAATGCCACCGGTGTGCGCAGCGTGATCTCAAGCAGCGGCAGGCCTCCGGCCACCAAGGCCTCGCTGATATGCAGCGCGTCGTCGACGGAGTGGTATTCGAGCACCGGAATCACCGGCACATTGGTCAGGCGTTCGAGCAGAGGGGAAGCTTGGATGGGCATGACGGATCTTCGATAAATTGGTGCGTTGGTGCAAGGGGCCGAATTGTCATGAAACGGGACAAGGCTGTTGCCGAATGCATCAGGCAATAACTGTGACGCCCTGCTCCAGCCGGGCCCGCACGGTTTCGGCATGGGGGATGGGCGCCACGGCCCCGTAACCTGTGGTCGATAGCGCGGCGGCGATATTGGCATAGCGTGCCGCATCGAACGGATCAGCGTCCGCAGCCAGCCGCGCGATGAAGCTGCCGCCGAAGCAGTCGCCCGCGCCAGTGGCATCGACCGGACGTACGGGGAACGGCGCCACCAGCGCGCGAGATTCCTGCGTGGCAATGTAACTGCCCTCCTCTCCGAGCTTCAGCGCAACCAGTTCCACACCGCAATCCAGCAAATAGTCGATGATCGCATCGCGGTCATCGAGCCCGGTCAGGATCGTGATGTCGTCCCAGCTCGGCAGGCAGATGTCGGTCAGGGAAAATGCCTCGCGCATGATGCCGCGCGCGCGGGCCAGCGACCAGAGCCGCAATCGCAGATTCGTGTCGAGCGATACTTTCGCCCCGGCCTTGCGCGCATGTTCCATCGCCGCCAGTCCTGCATCACAGGCGCTGGTGCTGATTGCCAGGCTGATACCGGAGAGATGCAGAAAGCGGGCCTGCGCGATGGTCGCCAGCGGCAACTGCTCATGGTGATAGCGGCTGGCCGCGGAACGCTCGCGCAGATAGTCGAAGCGATGGCCGTGGTTGTCGTGGGAGACGAAATAGACGCCGGTGGGCGCAGAGGCATTGACCACCACGTGTCGGGTATCGACACGTTCCCGCGTCCACAACGCCAGCAACCGCTCGCCGAAGCTGTCGGCGCCTACGGCGGTGATGTAGGCCGTGGTCGCGCCCTGGCGCGCGGCGGCAATGCAGAAATTGGAGGTATCGCCGCCAAAGCCCTGCAGGTAACGCGACGGATCGTCGGGCTGCTGGTTGAACTCGATCAGCGGTTCGCCATAGGCAAGGATATCGATACTCATCTCGACTTCATCTCCTCTTCATTCCATTCGGTCTGACCACAGGGACTGACACCGGGGTCAGAAGAACGTCTGAACAATGTCGATGACCTGGAACTGGCTGTCCAGCACGGGAATATGGCGCCACTTGTCGAAGGTCAGGCAAGGATGCGAGATATCGAAGGCAATCATATCGCCGACGCGGATGTCATCGCCAGCCTCGATTTCCAGATAGGCGTGCTGATCCATCATCCCCGTCACTTTCCAGTGCGCGGGCGTGGCACCAGGGCTGGCCGCACCCGGACGATACATCTGCGCTGGTATCGGCATGCCCGCATCGAACGCGGCATCCCGCTTGCCCATGCCGATGATGGCGCGGTTTGGCTCGGGAATCGACTGCACATAGGCCCAGAGCTGCAGCGCGGGCAGCAGGCCCTCCCGCATCTTCTGCGCCACCGGATTGCTCGCCAGGATGCGTTCCTGCGCCGCCCGATAGACGCCGACGTCGTGCGTCAGGTAGCACCCGGGACGCAGCACGATATCGATCGGCATCCCGATATCGGTGCGCGCGAACTCTTCGGCCACCACGTCATACCATGCCGAGCCTGCGCCGGACATCACCACCGGGCTGCGTCCGAAACGCCCCGCCGCGGCCAGTTCGCGCGTCACGGCCACCGTGCGCTGCAGAAGCTTGCGGATATCGGCTTCCTGCTGCAACACGCCTTCATAGATCTCGACGCCAGCCAGCTTCAGGGCGTTCGGCCAGCGCGACAGCGCATCGAGCACGTCCGCCTGCTGCGCGGCATCACGCACACCGGTCCGGCCGCCCTCCACACCCAGTTCCAGCAGCACCTGCAGCGTCTGACCACGCGCGTCGAAGAACGCGCCAAGCTGGTCGACGAGCGCGGCCGAATCGACCAGCGAGAAGAACTCGAATGACGGGTCGGCAGCCAGCAGATCGGCAACGATCTCCATATTGCGCCGCCCCACTAGCTGATTGGCCATCAGCACGCGCTTGACGCCGTGCGCGGCTGCCGCCGCGGTCTGATGGGCGGTGGCCAGCGTGATGCCCCACGCGCCCTCGGCAAGCTGACGCGCGAACAGTTTCGGCGCCATTGTCGTCTTGCCATGCGGTGCCAGCTGCACGCCGTATGCGCCCATGAAATTGCGCATCCACTGCAGGTTGTGCGTCAGACGGTCTTCATAGAGCACTGCTGCCGGGAGACTGAGCTCTTCGGCCAGCAGACGCCAGCCCGGCTGACCCGCCTCGGACGGCGTGAGCGGCGCGTCCAGACGCCCCATCGCCTTGTTCAGCGGATCGATCATACCGGTCTGGTACTTTGTTTCACGCATGACTGACATCACCCCGTCAAAATTCAATTGACGTAATGATAGCCTTGAAACTACGATATTTCATCCTTGTTAGAAAGTAACATGCTTCGTCGGCCGAGGTGACCGGCGGGGCCCGCCCACCGTACGCCATGACCGCGCCCTTCGACATCCTGACCCGCATCGCCGAGCGTGGCCCGTCATTGCGACTGGCCGAGCAGAAAGTGGCGCAGGTGATCCTTGAGGATCTTGCCGGGGCGGCGGCGGCCAGCATCAACGAACTGGCACGCAAGGCGGCGGTCAGCGAGGCCAGTGTCACGCGCTTTGCAAAGGCCATCGGTTGCCGCGACGTCCGCGATCTGAAACTGCGCCTGGCACAAGCCACGGCAGTGGGATCGCGTTTCCTGCAACCGGCGCCGGGCCCGGTCGATACCGACGCGCCGGCCGCCCTGGCCGAGCGCATCCACGCCGACGTTCTCACCACGCTCGAAGTCAACCGAAAGCTGATCGATCCCGAGCGGATCGACATTGCCGCGCGCCTGTTACTCAACGCACGCATGGTCTACGCTTTTGGCATGGGTGGAGGCTCGACCTTCATGGCCGACGAGGCGCGGTATCGGCTGGCGCGATTGGGGCACCCGGTGGCCACGTATCACGACGCGCTGCTGCAGAAGATGGTCGCCGCAACGCTGACGCGCGATGACGTGGTACTGGCGTTCTCGGCCAGCGGCAGCGTGCCGGAGATACTGGCCAGTTGCGATATCGCGCGCGAGTATGGCGCGCGGCTGATTGCCGTGACCGCGCTTGGCTCGCCGCTGGCCGCGCGCGCCGACGTGCTCCTGCCCGTGCGGACGCTGGAAACGGATTTCATCTTCAAGCCGTCGGCCTCGCGCTACGCGATGCTGATGGTGCTGGACGTACTGGCCACCCGCTTTGCGCTACTGCAACAGGAGCAAAGCAAGGAAAAGCTGCGCCGGCTGAAATACGTGCTGGATGCCCACCGTGGCGTCAGCCAGGATAGTGACGGACCAGACAGCCGCCAGCCGCTCGGAGACTGACGATGCCACACCTGTTCGATACCCTGATCCGCTGCGTGCTGCTGCTCGATGGCTCGGGCGCCGCGGCGCGCCTGGCCGACGTGGCGCTCCGCGATGGCCGCATCGCCCGCATCGACGAGCCTGGCGCGATCGACCCCGATTCCGCGTCGAACGTCGTGGAAGGTCACGGTCTGGTGCTTTCCCCCGGGTTTATCGATGTCCATACACACGACGACACCAATGTCGTGCGTGAGCCAGCGATGACACCGAAGATCTCGCAAGGCGTGACCACCGTGGTCGTCGGCAACTGCGGCATCAGCGCCGCGCCCGTCACGCTGGCCGGTGATCCACCCGACCCGATGAACCTGCTGGGCCGCGCCGACGCCTTTCGCTACCCCGACTTCAAAACGTACGTGGCTGCCGTCAACGCCGCGCAACCAGCCGTGAACGTGGCCGCACTGGTCGGCCATACCGCGCTGCGCAGCAATCATATGGATCGGCTCGACAGGCCCGCGACCGAGGCCGAGACCGCCGCAATGCGCGGCCAGCTTCAGGAAGCCCTGGATCATGGCGCGCTTGGGCTTTCCACCGGCCTGGCATATGCCAACGCATTCCACGCTCCCACCGATGAAGTGCTGGCGCTGGCCGAACCGCTGGCCAAGGCGGGCGCGATCTACGCCACCCACTTGCGCAGCGAGTTCGCGGAGATTCTGGACGCGATGGACGAAGCCTTCCGCATCGGCCGCCACGCGCGCGTGCCGGTGGTGATCTCGCACCTGAAATGCGCGGGCGTGTCGAACTGGGGCCGTAGCGGCGAGGTGCTCGCCGCGCTCGAAGGCGCGGAACGTTGGCAACCGGTCGGCTGCGACTGCTACCCCTACACCGCCAGTTCGTCGACACTCGATCTCAAGCAGGTCACCAGCGACTTCGACATCCAGGTCACCTGGTCCGAGCCACATCCCACGATGGGTGGCCGGCTGCTGGCCGATATCGCCGCCGAATGGAACGTCGACCTGCTTGAAGCGGCACGCCGCCTGCAGCCCGCCGGCGCTGTCTATCACTGCATGGAGGATGCGGACGTCGATCGCATCCTGAGCCATCCGGCCACCGTAGTTGGGTCCGACGGGCTACCCAACGATCCGCTGCCGCATCCGCGCCTGTGGGGCGCATTTCCACGCGTGCTGGGTCACTACGCGCGCGATCGCGAGCTGTTCCCGCTCGCGGTGGCCGTCAACAAGATGACGGGCATGTCGGCCGAGCGCTTCGGCCTGACCGGTCGCGGCTTCGTGCGCGAAGGCTACTGGGCCGATCTCGTTCTGTTCGACGCCGCCACGATCCGCGACGCGGCGAGCTTCACCGATCCACAGCAACCGGCCGAAGGCATTGCGGCCGTCTGGGTCAACGGCGAGTTGACATGGCGGCAACGCGCCGCCACCGGCGTACGCGCCGGCCGCTTCCTGCCGCGCGGCACCCAGCCACAACACTGAAAACAGGAGTTTCCATGGATATCAAACGATTCGGCGTCGAAGGTGGCACCGGCCAGGGCGGCTCGCACATGCCGTTCGCACGCGCCGTGCAAGCGGACGGCTGGCTCTACGTGTCGGGCCAGGTACCGATGGTCAACGGCGAAGTCATCGACGGCGGCATCGTCGCGCAGAGCCACCAGGCCATTCAGAACGTCATGGCCATCCTGGCGGAAGCCGGCTACGGCCCGGAGCATGTGGTCCGCTGCGGCGTCTGGCTGGACGATGCCCGGGACTTCACGTCGTTCAACAAGATCTTCAAGGAATACTTCGGCGCCAATCCGCCGGCCCGGGCCTGCGTGCAATCGAGCATGGTGGTCGACTGCAAGGTCGAAGTGGACTGCATCGCTTACAAGAAGCCGGCGGCCTGAACCCGGCCGGCGTGGGCGTGGTCGGCGAGCCAGCCGAGCCAGGGCCACAGCTTCATAGCTTTTAGCTTCTTAGCTTTTCTGCTTTTTCAGCTTTCTCAACCCGCCGCTACGCGACACAAGGCATAGCGGCTTTTTCACACGCGGAAGCGGACCGTCCGGACCGACGGCACCCGCAAAAAGGAGACGACATGGGTGCCGTTACCGGAACCACGCTCTTGGTCTATGCGCTGATCGCCGTGATCGCGCTGGTGATCCTGATCGCCAAATTCAAACTGAACCCATTCATCACGCTCGTGGTGGTCTCGGTGGCCCTGGGCTTCGCCGTGGGGATGCCGATGGGCGACATCATCAAGTCGTTCGAAGCGGGTGTGGGCGGCACGCTCGGGCATATCGCGCTCGTGATCGGGCTCGGCACGATGCTTGGCAAGATGATGGCCGAATCGGGCGGCGCCGAGCGCATCGCGCTGACGCTGATCGACTTCTTCGGCGAGAAAAACGTGCACTGGGCGATGGTGGTCATCGCCTTCATCGTCGGCCTGCCGGTATTCTTCGAGGTGGGCTTCGTGCTTCTCGTGCCGATCGCCTTCAACGTGGCCAAGCGCACCAATACCTCGATGGTGCTGGTTGGCATCCCGATGGTGGCCGGCCTCTCGGTGGTGCACGGGCTGATTCCGCCGCACCCTGCCGCGCTGCTGGCCGTGCAGGCCTACGGCGCTGACATGGGCAAGACGATCATGTACGCGCTGATCGTCGGTGTCCCGACAGCCGCCATCGCTGGCCCGCTGTTCGCCAAGCTGATCGACCGCCACGTGAAGCTGCCCGAGGTCAACCCGCTGGCCGCGCAGTTCACCGAAGAAGCCGAGAACATCAAGGGCACGCGCCAATTGCCGGGCTTCGGCATCACCATCTTCACGATCCTGCTGCCGGTGATTCTGATGCTGATTGGTAGCTGGGCGGACCTGATTGCCACGCCAAAGACCTTCGCCAACGACTTCCTCAAGCTGATCGGCAACTCGGTCATGGCACTGCTGATCGCCGCGCTGGTCAGCTTCTATACCTTCGGCAAGGCCCGCGGCTTCGGTCGCGATGCCATCCTGAAGTTCACCAACGAGTGCGTGGCGCCGACCGCCATCATCATCCTCGTGGTGGGTGCCGGCGGTGGCTTCGGCCGCATCCTGCGCGACTCCGGCATCTCCACCGCCATCGTCGACGTGGCCACCCACGCAAACGTCTCGGTGCTGGTACTGGGCTGGCTGGTGGCCGTGATGATCCGCATCGCCACCGGCTCGGCCACCGTGGCCATGACCACCGCCGCCGGCATCGTCGCCCCGATCGCCGCCAGCGTGCCGGGCACGCGCCCCGAACTGCTGGTGCTGACGACCGGCGCCGGTTCGCTGATCCTGTCGCACGTCAACGACGGCGGCTTCTGGCTGGTCAAGGAGTACTTCAACATGACAGTGACCCAGACTTTCAAGACCTGGTCGGTCGCCGAAACGATCATTTCGGTCGTGGCGTTGCTGCTGACGCTGGGACTGGCGACGGTGACCTGAGGCTTCGCGGCGGTGTTTTCTCCCCTGTTCCGCCCGGCGGCGGGGGAGAAAACCCGGGGTAGCACAAAGCCCCCACCCCTCCTACACTCCCTCTTCGATGCAGCCGTCCGATGCTGCACTTCCGGGAGACTCTCATGACGTTCAGTCCGATGCGGCGTGCCATCACGGCGTGCAGCGCCTTCGCCGTCCTCACGTATCCCCTCCTCACCCTTGCAGCCGATCCCGTGAAGATCGGCCTGATCGCCCCGTTTTCTGGCAGCTTTGCCGACTACGGCAAGCAGATGGAAGGCGGCATCAAGGCCTGGCAGAAGCTGAACGGCGACGTCGTGGCGGGCCGCAAGATCGAGGTGATCATGAAGGACACCACGGGTCCGGTTCCCGAGGTCGCCAAGCGGCTGGCGCAAGAGCTGGTGGTGCGCGACAAGGTCGATATCCTGGCAGGCTTCGGCCTGACGCCCGAGGCACTGGCTGTTGCGCCGGTCGCCGAGCAGGCGAAGAAGCCGATGGTGATTTTCAATGCGGCGTCGTCGGTCATCACTACCAAGTCGAACTACATCACCCGCGTGTCGATGACGCTGCCGCAGATCTCGGCGCCGATGGCGACGTGGGCCGTTCGCAATAACATCCGCAAGGTCGTGACGCTGGTCGCAGACTACGCCCCTGGCATCGACGCCGAAACGGCCTTCAAGACCAACTTCCTGGGCGGTGGCGGCCAGATTGTCGAATCGATCCGCGTACCGCTGCGAAATCCCGAGTTCGCCCCATTCATCCAGCGCATCAAGGATGCCAAACCCGAGGCCGTGTTCCTCTTCCTGCCGGCAGGCGAACAGGGCGTGGCGTTCATGAAGGGCTTCCGCGAACGTGGGCTGGCCGATGCCGGTATCCGCGTCATCGCCACGGGCGACCTCACTGACGACCACGTGCTGCCGGCCATGGGCGATGCCACGCTGGGCGTGATCACGTCGTTCCACTACTCGGCGGCGCATGATTCGAAGGAGAACAAGGCGTTCCTGAAGGCCTTTGCCGATGCCAACCCAGGGGCCGGACGCCCGAATTTCATGGCCGTGGCCGCATACGACGGCATGGCCGCCATCTACGATGCGCTGAAGAAGACCAACGGCGTGACGGACGGCGACAAGCTCGTTGGCGCGCTGAAGGGCATGAAACTGCAGAGCCCGCGCGGCGCCATCACGATTGACCCCGCCACCCGCGACGTGGTCCAGACGGTCTATATCCGGAAGGTAGAGAAGGTGAACGGCGAGCTCTACAACGTCGAATTCGACAAGTTCGATGGCGTGAAGGACTCGGGAAAGTAGCCCCAAGGCGCGCGGCGTGGTTCCCGCGCCCGGGCCATCACGGCGCGGGTGGGGCAATCACCTTGGACATCTCCGAAGTCTGATTCCAGCCGCTCCGTTGATAGAGCGGTCGACCTGCCTCGGTAGCGTGGAGAACGGCAAACTCCACGCCGCGTCGCGCGAACTCCGCCTCGGCCAGCGCCATCAACTGCTGCGCCAGACCCCGGCGCCGGCGCGTCGGCTCCACATAGACGTTGAGGACATAGCCCCGGCGATCCTGCGTCGGATGCGCGGGATGCGGTGGCCAGTCGACCAGCATCAGGCCGATACCCGCAACAGGCTGCCGCACATCTATCAGCAGAAAGCCGAAGTAGCTGCCATCCGCCAGGCGTGGCCGCAGCCAGGCGCGAAAGTGGTCTGTCATCGTGCGCAACGTGCCCGGGGCAAAGCCTGCCTCCCGAAACATCGCCTCCCGATGCTGGCAAATGAGGTCGAGGTCATCGACACCGATGGTACGAACATCCATGGACAAGAATCCTGTTACCAATTGCGATCCAGGATTGGATCGGATGCACTGACGGGCATTGGCGGAGCGGATACCACAGGCCGTGAATCCGCCCCGGCGCCAATCAGTACGGCGACAGCTCCTCGAGAGCCCTGGCTGCCTCCTGCCTCAACATGCGCAAGATCAGCGCAGCCCCTTCATTCGAAAACTCCGGCGCGGCGGCGTGCTCGACTGCAACCGTCACCACACCCATTGCCCCTTCGACGCGCTGCAACTGCCGGAACGCCATCACATCCGGCGATGGAAAGCCCGCATTGGGTTGCCCTGGTGGCCCGGCCTGCCGCTTGCCGGCGGGCTTGCGCGAAGCGGCTCCGGGTACTGGCTTATCCATGCCCCGGCCTCCCCAGGGGGAGGGAGACCGGAACGGCAAGTAAGATGCAGACATCGTGGCGATGCATGGCGTAACTCCTTTCTTTCGACAAAGCGTTCAGGCGGGCGTGTGGCCCGCGTCGCCACCCTTGCAGCGACCCATGCATTGTCAAAGCCGGGAGACCACGCGGATATAAGACGATTCCGAAAACGTTCGGAATCGTCCGAGCGCTACTGCGAACGCCCCGCCCCTCGGCTATCGGACCGAAACCAGCCGATCCAGCAACGCCTTGTCGGCCAGCAGTGTGGCGCTATCCGACCGGTGCACCACTCGGCCCCGGTCCAGAACAATCGCCTGCCGGGTCATGCCCAAGGCCAACCGCGCGTGTTGCTCCACCACGATCACAGCCATCCCCGCATCTGCGATCAGCCCCGCGATCACGCGCTGCAACTCCTGCACGATGACCGGGGCCAGCCCTTCCATCGGCTCGTCCAGCAGCAACAAGGCGGGGTTGACCATCAGTGCCCGGCCAATGGCCAGCATCTGCTGCTCCCCGCCAGACAACTGGTTGCCAAGATTACGCCGGCGCTCACCCAACCTCGGAAAGGTCCGATACACACGCTGGACATCCCATGGCCCGGGCCGGGCCACCGCGCCGAGATGCTCCTCCACGGTCAGCGAGGGAAAGACCCAGCGCTCCTGCGGCACCCAACCGATGCCGCTCTGGGCACGGCGATGCGGCGGCACCCTGGCCAGATCCCGCCCTTGCCAGAGCAGCTTGCCCCCACGCAATCGCGTGAAGCCCATCAGCGTGGACAGCAACGTCGTCTTGCCCACTCCATTACGGCCCAGCAGCGCGAGGCTGTCGCCGGCGCCCAGCGCCAGATCAATCTGCTCGAGCACCGTCGCCTCGCCATACCCGGCGCTGACGGCCTCCAGCCGTAGCAGATCACTCATGGGCGGCCTCCCCAAGATAGACCTCACGCACTCTCGGGTCGGTGGAGACTTCAGCCGGCGTCCCTTCCATCAACACGCGCCCGGCCACCAGCACCGTGATGCGTTCGGCGAAGCGGAACACCAGATCCATATCGTGCTCGATGAAAACGATGGTGATGTCGCGGGGCAGCGCTGCAATCACCGCGAATAACTCGGCACTCTCACCGGTCGGAATGCCGGCGGCGGGCTCGTCGAGCAGCAGGATCGAAGGCCGCGTGGCCAGCGCGAGCGCCATCTCCAGCAGGCGCTGTTTGCCATAGGGCAATTGCCGGGTCTCGACATCGGCGTCGGCCTCGAGCCTGAGCGTGGCCAGCACTGCCATCGCCTCGTCGACGAGCGCCGCCTGCGACGCCACCGTGCGCCTCCAGACGCGCCCCGCCCCCGTGCGTTCGGCGACCGCCAGCACTACCGATTCGAGCACCGTCAGCCCGGGGAACAGCGTGTTGATCTGGAATGTGCGCGTCATGCCCAGCTTCACGCGCGCGTGCTGCGGCAGCGTGGTGATGTCACGCTCGCCGAGCCAGATGCGTCCTGCCGACGGGGCCAGCGCCCCGGTCAGCAGGTTGACGAACGTGGTCTTGCCCGCCCCATTGGGTCCGATCAGCGCGTGGCGGGCACCCGGTTCGAACGTCAGCGCGACGTCGCTGTTCGCGGCGAACGCGCCCCAGGATTTGCTCAGCCCTTCCGTGCGCAGGATCGCGGTCATGCGTCGACCTCCTTTCGCGCGGGTACGGACGGATGCCTGCGCCGGCCTAGCGCCGACAGCGCCCCCATCACACCATCTCTCGCGAACAGCACGATGACCACCAGTAGCAACCCGATCCAGAATTGCCAGTACACGGGGTTGATACCAGCCAGGACGTCCTGCGCGATCATGAACAATGCCGCACCGACCAACGCGCCGTAAAGCCGCCCAGTGCCACCAAGCACCAGCATCACCAGCAATTCGGCCGAGCGCGGAAAGCCGAGCACATCCATGCCGACAAACTGCGTGGTCTGGGCCAGCAAGCCCCCCGCCACGCCGGCAATCGCCGCCGCCACCGTGAAGACCGCCCGAAGCCGTGCGGGCACGTCGGTCCCCAGCGCTGGCATTCGCCGCGCGCCCTCGCGAATGCCGCGCAGCGACAGACCGAATGGCGAAGCCACCAGCCTTCGCACCAGCAGGAAGATCACAAACAGCACCACCAGGCTGTAGACATAGGCGGTCTTGCCGAACAGGTCGAACTCGAACATGCCAAGCAATTTGTTCATCGTCACGCCGGAGAGCCCGTCGACGCCACCCGTCAGAAATGCCGCCTTGTTCGCCGCCTCGAACAGCATCAGGCCGATGCCGAGCGTCACCATCAGGCGGGTCAGATCGCCGCCCCGGATTACGAGGAAGCTGCACAGCCATCCGGCCAGCGCCGCCACCGCTGCCGCGGCTAGCAAGCCGGTGAGTGGCTCACCCCAGCCATGCGCGCCAAGCAGACCGGCCATGTACGCGCCCAGGCCAAAGAACGCCGCATGGCCCAGCGACACGATGCCCGCATAGCCCAGGATCAGATCGAGCGATAGCGCGAAGAGTCCGACGATCAGGATCTGGCTGCCGAGGATCAGATAGTCGGGCAGCAAGAAGAACGCCACGACCGGCACCAGCCAGAACACGATCTCCGCCGGATGCCAGCGGCCATCGGGCAGACGATGCATACGGGTCTTCATGCGCGCCTCCCGTAGAGACCTGCCGGAAACGCTACCAGCAGCAGCACCATCATCGCGTAGATCACGAACGCGCCGATCGCGGGCACGTAGTACTTGCCTGCCACGTCCGCCACGCCCAACACGATCGCAGCGACCAGCGAGCCACGGATACTCCCGGCGCCGCCAACGGCGACCACGAGCAGGAAATACACCATGTACTTGAGCGGGAACGTCGGATCGAGGCCCAGCACGTCGATGCCCAGCCCACCGCCAAGACCGGCCAGACCCGATCCCAGCGCGAAGGTCAGGCTGAACACGCGTTCGACGTCGATGCCAAGCCCGCGTGCCGCCTGCTGATGATCGACCGCCGCGCGCACCTGCGCGCCAAAGCGGGTACGCGCAACAAGCCACCCAAGCGCCAGCGTGATGACGATCACCACGGCGATCAGGAACAGGCGGTAGGCGCCGAGGTCGACCCCGCCCACGCGAATCTGCCCGATCAGGAAATCCGGCAATACCACGGGCTGCTGGCCCGGGCCGAACAGCCACGTCGCGCCCGCCATCGCCATGAAGGTCAGGCCGATCGAGAACAGCACCTGGTCCAGGTGGCTGGCGCGGTACAGCCTGCGATAGAGCGTGCGCTCAAGCACCCAGCCGGCTGCCGCCGCGCCCAGAAACGCCAGCGGCAATGCTGCCAGGAACGGCACCCCGGACCGGTTCATCAGCACCACCGCCACGTAGCCGCCAAGCATCGCGAACGCGCCATGCGCCAGGTTCACGAAGTTCATCAGCCCCATCGTCACGGACAGCCCGATGCTGATAAGGAACAGCAGGCTGCCGTATGCCACGCCATCGAACAGCACGCCAGGCAAGCTCGATATCACAATCCGGTCCTTTTTATGGATGACCGCGGGTTCGGGAAGGTTGGCGGCGATTGTTCCGGTCTCGCCGCATTTTTGCAATCGGGCGCGACCCGCGCAGCACCCGGTGCCGGTTTACTTCGCCCCCCACAAGCGCTAAGGTCGTTGCACCTGACAGCCGGGGACATCGCCATGTCGATTGACCGCCGCACCTTTCTGGGAATCTCCGCCTCGCTGGCCACGCTGCCAGTCGGCCTCACGCTCGGCAACACCGCCAGCGCCGCAACCGTCGACGCGCCGATGCGGCGCAAGATTCCGGGCTCAACCGTGCAATTACCCGTCATTGGCATGGGCACGGCCCGTACGTTCAACACCGGCAAGAGCGCCGAAGAACGCGCGCCGCTGACCGAAGTCATGTCCGTGCTGCTGCAACGCCTGCCAAGTGCCGTTGTCGATACGGCGCCGAGCTATGGCAGCGCCGAAGCGGTGACCGGAGACCTGCTGCAAGCCGCCGACGCGCGGCGCCGCGTCTTCCTGGCCACCAAGATCTCAGCCAACGCAGCCAGTGCGCCAGCGCAGCTCGCCAGTTCGCTGTCTGATCTGCATACGGATGCAGTCGATTTGCTGCAGGTGCACAACCTGATCGACTGGCGCGACAACCTGAAGCTGCTTCGGCAGTGGAAGGAACAGCGCAAGACGCGGTATATCGGCATCACCCACTATCGTGAAGACGCGCAGGATGCCGTCGCGCAGATCGTGCGGGCCGAGAAGCTCGACTTCGTCCAGATCAACTATTCACTGGGCGAACGCGGTGCCGAGCGCGTGTTGCTGCCGCTATGCCAGGAACGTGGCGTGGCCGTGCTGATCAACCGCCCGTTCCAGGACGGGCGTCTGTTCGCGGCTGTCAAGGGCAAGCCCGTGCCAGACTGGGCTGCCGAGGTCGATTGCGAGTCCTGGGGTCAGCTCTTCCTGAAGTTCATCGTCAGTCATCCCGCTGTCACCGCCGCCATCCCGGCCACTTCCAATCCGCACAATATGCTCGACAACGCTGGCGCCGCGTTCGGGCGGATGCCTGATACGCCCGAACGCGCCCGCATCGCGGCGGCGCTAGCCTGACAGCTGGCCTGACTGTCGGCCTTCGCCATGGACACGCCCGACCTGTCTCCCAATCCCGCCGGCCCCAGCGGGCTGCTTGGCATCGATCGGAGCGAAACCCCAGCCGTGGTGGCGGGTTTCCTGTTCTTCTTCTGCCTGTTCGCGAGCTACTTCATGCTGCGACCCGTGCGGGAGACGATGGGCATCGCGGGCGGCGTGCAGAATCTGCAGTGGCTGTTTACCGCGACGTTCGTGGTGATGCTCGTGGCCATCCCGTTCTACGGCGCATGTTGCAAGTGGCTGCCGCGCCGGCGCTTCGTGCCGTGGGTCTACGCGTTCTTCATCGCCAACCTCGTGGCGTTCGCGCTTGTCACCCGCGCCCTGCCCGACAGCATCTGGCTGGCCCGCGTGTTCTATGTCTGGATCTCGGTCTTCAACCTGTTTGTGGTATCGGTGGCGTGGAGCCTGATGGCCGATGTATTTCGGCCCGAACAGGCCAAGCGACTGTTCGCCATCATCGCGGCGGGTGCCAGCGCAGGCGGGCTCACCGGACCCGTGCTCGGCGGCTGGCTCGTGGGACACATCGGATTGACTGGCCTGATGTTGCTGTCGGCCGCGTTGCTGGCCGCGACGCTGCCCGGGGTCGGCTACCTGTTCGCCTGGCGACGCAGGTATGGAGCGGGTGCGCCCGGCAGCGAGACAGCTTCGGCGGCGGACCCTGCGCAACCGGTAGGCGGCGGACTCTGGGCTGGTCTGTCCCTGGTCCTCCGTTCCCGGTACCTCATCGGTATCAGCCTGTTCGTGATCCTGCTGGCCACATCGAGCACGTTCCTCTACTTCGAGCAGGCACGACTGGTGGCGGCCACCTTCCACTCGCGTGCGCAGCAGACACAGGTATTCAGCGCGCTCGACGCCACCGTGCAGGCGCTGACGATTCTCGTGCAGATTTTCTTTTCAGGACGCGTGGCGCGGCGCTACGGCGTGACCGCCCTGCTGACCGCCGTGCCGCTGGCCGTGACCGGCGGCTTCCTGCTACTGGCGATGTGGCCCACGTTCGGCGTGCTCGCGGCCGCCATGATCGTGCGACGCGTCGGGGAGTACGCGATGCTGCGCCCCGGCCGGGAGATGCTGTTTACGGTGGTCGACCCAGAAACCAAGTACAAAGCCAAGAACGTCATCGACACCGCGATCTATCGTGCCGGCGACGCCGTCAGCGCCTGGGTGAAAACGGCGATCGACGCCTTGTCCGGGCACCCCGCAACCGTGGCGCTGGCGGGCGCGGTACTCGCCATCGTGTGGGGCTGGCTGGGCTGGTGGCTTGGCCGCCAGCACGAAGGTCAGCTGACGGAACTGACGGCCGAGAAATCCCCACCGGCTGTACTCGCCCGGGGCCAGACCGGCAGCCGATAATCGCCCGCCGGTCTGGCTCGTGTGCGCGGTTCGGCTTATAGTCGTGGCCTTGGTATTGGCCTGTCACGCGGACACGTGCCGCCTCAATTCATTCGCTCGGGAGTTGCTTCATGAAAACCAAAGCCGCCATCGCCTGGAAAGCCGGTGCACCACTCACCATCGAAGAGGTGGACCTCGACGGTCCGCGCGCGGGCGAAGTCCTCGTGGAGATCAAGGCCACCGGCATCTGCCACACCGACTACTACACGCTGTCCGGCGCGGACCCCGAAGGCATTTTCCCCGCCATCCTCGGCCATGAAGGCGCGGGCATCGTCACCGACGTCGGTCCGGGCGTCACGTCGCTCAAGCCGGGTGATCACGTGATTCCGCTCTACACGCCGGAATGCCGTCAGTGCAAGTTCTGCCTGTCGCGCAAGACCAACCTGTGCCAGGCCATCCGCGCCACGCAGGGCAAGGGCCTGATGCCGGATGGCACCTCGCGCTTCTCGATCGATGGCAAGCCGATCTTCCACTACATGGGCACGTCGACGTTCGCCAACCATATCGTGGTGCCGGAAATCGCGCTGGCCAAGATCCGCCCCGACGCACCGTTCGACAAGGTCTGCTACATCGGCTGCGGCGTGACCACGGGCGTGGGCGCGGTGATCTTCACGGCCAAGGTGGAAGCCGGCGCGAACGTGGTGGTGTTCGGCCTGGGCGGCATCGGCCTGAACGTGATCCAGGGCGCAAAGATGGTGGGTGCCGACAAGATCATCGGCGTGGACCTCAATCCCGCGCGCGAGGCGATGGCACGCAAGTTCGGCATGACCCACTTCGTGAATCCGAAGGATGTCGACAACGTGGTGGACCACATCGTCCAACTGACCGACGGCGGCGCCGACTACTCGTTCGAGTGCATCGGCAACACGCAGGTCATGCGTCAGGCGCTGGAGTGCTGCCACAAGGGCTGGGGCAAGTCGATCATCATCGGCGTGGCCGAAGCGGGCGCTGAAATCTCCACCCGTCCGTTCCAGCTCGTCACGGGCCGCGAATGGAAGGGCTCGGCCTTCGGCGGCGCACGCGGGCGCACCGATGTGCCCAAGATCGTCGACTGGTACATGGACGGCAAACTGAACATCGACGACCTGATCACGCATACGCTGCCGCTCGACCGCATCAACGAGGGCTTCGACCTGATGAAGCGCGGCGAGTCGATCCGCTCGGTGGTCCTGTACTGAGGACGCGATCCATGGAACTGCTGTCAGAACACGGCTGCCACGGCGGCGTCCAGCGCTTCTACCAGCACCAGTCGGTGGCCATCGGGCTGCCGATGCGGTTTTCGGTCTATCTCCCGCCGCAGGCGCTGCAACCCGGCGCGAAGCCGCTGCCAGCGCTGTTCTATCTGGCCGGCCTGACCTGCACCGAGGAAACCTTCGCGATCAAGGCAAACGCGCAGCGCTTTGCCGCCGAGCACGGCCTGATCCTGGTGGGCCCGGATACGAGTCCGCGCGGCGCGCATGTGCCAGGCGAGGCCGATGCGTGGGACTTCGGCGTGGGCGCCGGCTTCTACGTGGATGCGGTCGAAACGCCATGGCGCATGCACTGGCGCATGGAGAGCTACGTTGCGGATGAGCTGTTCCATCTGGTGACCCGCGAGCTTCCCGCGGATGCGGCACGGGTAGGGATCTTTGGGCATTCCATGGGTGGACATGGCGCGCTGGTGCTGGCCCAGCGCTACCCCCAGCGGTTCCGATCGGTATCGGCGTTCGCGCCAATCGCAGCGCCGTCGGACTGCCCGTGGGGCGTGAAGGCGTTCACCGGCTACCTTGGCGAAGATCGCAGCCGCTGGGCCCAGCACGATGCCAGTGCCCTGATGCGCGCGCAGACGTCGGCACCCTTCCCGGCCGGCATCCTGATCGATCAGGGGCTCGCCGACAAATTCCTGGCCGAGCAACTGCATCCGGAAGTGTTCGAGGCCGCCTGTGAAAAGGCCGGGCAGCCCCTGACATTGCGTCGGCACGACGGGTACGACCACGGGTACTACTTCATCTCGACGTTCATTGCCGACCACGTGCGGCATCACGCGGAGCGGCTTTAAGGACTGATGCCGGCGCATCCCGGCGCCGGCATCCCCACGCCTGAATCCCTCTAGCCGCCGCAGAGCGTCCTCTCGCATGGGATGCCATCACCGTCGCCATCGATTTTCGTACCAGGACAGTTCTGAAGATAGAACTTCGCCTCGTCGCAGGACGTCATCTCGTTGCATCTGGTCTTGCCCTGGCAACTGAATGACTGCACCGCCGGATTCGACCGACTCAGGCTGATCGGCGCAGACGGTTCGGCCGCCACAGTCTCCGTTGCCACCACAGTCTCCGTTGCCGCCAGCAGGCGCGCCTGCCGGTCGTGCTGATAGTAGTAGTACCCGGCGGCGCACAGTGCTGCGACCAATATCAGCTTGCGCATTGCTTCTCCCTAGTGTCATTTTTGTGGTTTTGGGCAGGAATGATACGACATGGCGTGATCAACACGCCTCGCGGTCAACTCCCAATACACGAGCGCGGGCAATTCATTCATGATGCCGTCTTCCGCCACATCCAATTTGCGCCCTCCTCCGATGTCCGCCTACCGTCCCGACCCCATCGTCATGCTGTCTGCCCGACAGCTTTCCGAGGCCATTCACAAGAAGGAGGTGTCGAGCCGGGAAGTCATGACGGCCTATCTGGCGCACATCGCCCGAGTCAACCCGGGCAGCAACGCCATCGTCGCCATGCAGGACGAGGAAGCGCTGATGCGCGAGGCATCGGCGGCCGACGAAGCGCTGGCGGCGGGCAAGTCTTCCGGCTGGATGCATGGCTTCCCGCAGGCGCCGAAGGATCTGGCGATGACGCGTGGCATTCGCACAACGTACGGATCGCCGATCTTTCGCGACAATATCCCCGCCAGTGATTCGGTCATCGTGGAGCGTATGCGACGTGCCGGCTCGATCCTGATCGGCAAGACCAACACGCCTGAGTTCGGGCTGGGGTCGCACACGTTCAATCCCGTCTATGGCGCCACGCTGAATCCCTACGATCCCACGCGTTCGGCTGGCGGCTCCAGTGGTGGTGCAGCCGCCGCGCTGGCGCTGCGTATGCTGCCGGTTGCCGATGGCAGCGACTTTGGCGGGTCGCTGCGCAATCCCGCTGCGTTCTGCAATGTCTATGGGTTCCGGCCTTCAGCGGGACGCGTGCCTTACGGCCCGACGCCGGAATTGTTTCTACCCCAACTGGGCAGCGAAGGGCCGATGGCACGCAATGTCGAGGATCTTGCACTGCTGCTGGCCACGCAATCCGGCCCCGACGCGCGCACGCCGCAGGCGCTGCCACACGATCCGATGCTGGCTTCGCTGACACCGGCAAACGTCGCGGACATACTGAAAACGGATCTCACCGGCAAGTGTGTTGCATGGCTGGGCGACTGGGGTGGTTACCTGCCGATGGAAGACGGCATCCTGTCGCTCTGCGAGCAGGCGCTGCGTTTCTTCCCGGATTTCGGCGTGGACGTCGAGGCCATCAAAGCACCCTACCCGCCCGAGAAAATCTGGCAAACCTGGCTCGTCTATCGCCACTTCCTGACTGGGAATTCGCGTCTGGGGCTGTACACCAATCCGTCCACGCGTGCGCAGCTCAAGTCCGAGGCGATTTGGGAGATCGAAGGCTCGCTGGACCTCAAGGCCAGCGATCTGTACGCCGCCAGCACCGATCGCAGTGCGTGGTACCAGGCGCTGCAACGGACGTTCACCCAGTTCGACTACATCGCCGTGCCCACCGCACAGGTGTTTCCGTTCGACGTCACGCAACACTGGCCGAAGCAGATCGCCGACAGGCAGATGGACACGTACCATCGCTGGATGGAAGTGGTGGTCGCGTGGACGCTATCGGGCTGCCCGGTGATCAGCGTGCCAGTGGGATTCAACGCGGACGGATTGCCGATGGGGATGCAACTGATCGGCAGGCCGCGCGACGATCTGGGTGTGCTGCAACTGGCAGCGGCCTATGAGAAGGTGCGCGACTGGGTCAATGATCGCCTGCCGCCGGCTATCGAAGGCTGAGGGCTCTGCTCCCCTCTCACGTCGTGCAGGGAGGGGAGAAAGCAATACGGTACTTCAGGCCACCCGCCGCAACTGCCTCGCTGCATTGGCAAACAACGGCGCGGCACGTTCGACCGCGAGGGTGATCCTGTCGGCCAGCGACTTGCTGCCCACCTGATACCCATCGAAATCCGCCGTGGACGCGTACACACCGATTGGCAACGTCAGCGCCTGCAGGAAGCTGAACAGCGGACGCAGTTGGTGCTCGAGCACCAGCGCATGACGGTCACTGCCACCAGTGGCTGCCAGCAGTACCGGCTTGCCTGCCAGCGCATCCATGCCCACCAGGTCAAACAGATGCTTGAAGTGGCCGGGGAACGAACCTCGATACACCGGCGCCGCGGCAATCACGAGATCCGCCGATTCGATCGCGGCCAGTTGTGCCTCGATGTCGGGCGGCAGTTCGTCGCGGGTCAACGACGCGCCGAGCGGTCGGGCAATCTCGCTGAGGTCGACAATCTGCGTATCCAGCACGAGCCGTTGATCCAGTTCGGCCAGCAGTGCCTGCACCAGTACGAGCGTGCGGGACGGTTGATGAGCACTGCCATTGACGGCAACGACTTTGAGCGGGGTTGACACGGTAAGTCTCCGGGGCGGGAATCGGTCCCCTACCTTAGCGCCCCGTCCGTGCGTTGCGAACGAAGCAATTCGACTATGGATAGATGCAAAAACGGCGACCATTGGCCGCCGTTCCGCATCAAGCCAAGGTTGTGGGACCTTGTTGCTTAGAAGGACGGCACCATGGCGCCCTTGTACTGGGCCTTCATGAACTGGCGCACTTCTTCCGACTGATAGGCGGCCACGAGCTTCTTCACCCACGGCTTGTCCTTGTCCTGCGTGCGCACGACGATGATGTTGGCGTAGGGGCTGTGGATGTCTTCCAGCGCGATCGCGTCCTTCGTCGGCTGCAGGCCCGCGGCCAGCGCGTAGTTGGTATTGATCACGGCGGCGGCCACGTCAGGCAGCGCACGGGCAAGCTGGGCAGCGTCGAGTTCCACGATCTTCAGCTTCTTCGGGTTCTCGGCCACGTCGAGCGGCGTGGCGTTGACGCCATTCGTGCCCACGCCCGGCTTGAGCTTGATCGCGCCCTGGGCGGCCAGCAGCAGCAATGCGCGGTTCTCGTTCGACGGGTCGTTCGGCACGGCCACCTTGGCGCCCTGCGGCAGATCCTTCGACGACTTCAGGTTCTTCGAATAGATGCCCAGCGGCGAGATATAGGTGTAGCCGACGCTGGTCATCTTGTAGCCACGCTGCTTGATCTGGCTGTCCAGATACGGCTGGTGCTGGAAGCTGTTGGCGTCGAGGTCGCCCGCGTCGAGCGCGGCGTTCGGCTGCACGTAGTCGTTGAATTCGACCACCTTTACGTTCAGGCCGTTCTTCTTGGCCACCTTCTGCACCACTTGCCAGACTTCGGCGTCGGGGCCACTGACGGTGCCCACGCGGATCGTCTGTTCCTGAGCCGCCGCGTTGCCGGCGGCTACGATACCCAGCGCCACGGTTGCGGCAGCCAGGGTCTTTGAAATCGAGAGCATTTTCATAGGTCTTGTTTTCCTGGGAATCGAGGAGCCGCCAAGAGCAGATGTCATGGCGGTCAGGCCTCGCCGGGTAAGCGGCGCTATCAAACTGAAGCGAAGCGGCTCTGGCTTGGCGCCTGGCCGCAGCCAGTACAAATCGTACGGCGAAGCCGCGCAACGACGCCGGAATCAGTTCGATAGTGCAGCCAAGGCGTGGCCGAGGCCGAAGCTTACCTTATTGTTCCTCGGCGCTCCTCAGTGCTCCTCGGTGTGCTCCGTAGTCTGTCCAGGCTCCTTGTCCACCGGATGGCTGGCAATGGCCGGCGCATTCTGCCATCCACCACCAAGCGCCAGGAACAGGTTGATCTGATCCATCGCAACCTGCGCGTCGGATGCGGCCAGCGCGGCATCGGTATTGGCCAGCGTGCGGTCGGCATCCAGGCTCTGCAGATACGGCGATCGGCCTGCCTGCCACAGCAGCCGGTTCTGACGGGCTGCCTCATTGGCCTTGTCGCGCGCCGAGCGCAGCGACGCGTTCCGGTCCAGTTCGTGCGTATAGGCCGACAGCGCAGTCTGCGTCTCGCGCAGCGCCTTCAGCACCACGCCGTCGAAATGAGCCAGCGCCCCTTCGGCCCCGTACTCCATGTTGTGGATGCGCGCGCGCGTGCCGCTGGTCGGGATCGTCCACGAGATCGCGGGGCCCCAGCCCCAGTGCGCGGTCGGCGCCTGACCAAGGTGGTCGAGAATACCGGTGAAACCTGCCGATGCACCGATGCGAATCTGCGGGAACAGGTCCGCGGTAGCCACGCCGATCTTGGCCGTGGCCGATGCCAGCTCGCGCTCGGCCTGGCGAACGTCCGGTCGGCGCTTGAGCAGCGCCATGCCATCGCCAACGGGCAGCGCCTGCTTCAACGCCGGTACGTGCTCGCACGCCACGCTGCTGACATCGAGCGCAGTCGGCGGCTTGCCCAGCATTACCGCCAGGCGGTATGCCGCACCTTCCTGCTCCGCACGATACTTCGGCAGTGCCGAACGCAGGGTGTCGGCTTGCGCCTCGGCGCGCAGCAGATCGGTCGGCTGACCTCGGCCAGCATCGACCAGTTTCTGCGCCAGCTTCACGCCGCGTTCCTGCAGGTCGAGCTGATGCGCGGCCACATGTAATTCGTGCGTGGCTGTGCATCCTTGCACATACGCACGCACGGTCTCCGCCACCACGCCCACACGGGCTTGGTCCAGCGCCGCATGGCTGGCCTGCGCCGATGCCAAGGCGGCTTCGTCGGCACGCTTGAGCTTGCCCCAGAAGTCAATCAGGTACGAAACATTGAGACCAATGTCGCCGAAGTTCATCACCGGAATCTTCTCTTCGTGCAGCAGCGGTTCGCCAGCGATCTGGCCGCGCTCCGCACTGGCCCGGAACTTCGTTTCCGGCAGATTCTCGGCTTCCACCTCGTGATACACGGCGATCGAGCGCTTCAGGTTGGCAGCGGCCACACGCAGGTCGGTGTTGGCCACCAGCGCCTGCTGCACCAGCTCGTCGATACGGGGATCGTCGTACAGACGCCACCAGTCGTTCGGAACGTCGCCGATCGACACCGCATCGCTGTCGGTGCCGGCAAACGGTCCATTGGCGGCCGATGACTTCACGACCGCATCGTCGGGCACCTTGTGATCAGGGCCGACGGTCATGCAAGCGGCCAGCGCAAGCGGCAACATCGCCGCCAGCGAGGCACGGGCAAAGCGTTTCACTGCACTGCTCCGGTTGAGGGCGCGCGCTTGCCGGCCAGCGCAACCTTGTCCTGCGAGGCACTACGGCCGGCCGCCGGCGCGGTCGGCTTGTCTTCCGTTTCCCCGATATTCTTCTCGTCATCGGCCTTCACCGATACGGTGGCCGTGCGTCCTGCCACCAGGCGCACATCCTCGGGCATCTGGTCGAACTGGATGCGCACCGGCACGCGTTGCGCCAGACGCACCCAGTTGAACGTCGGGTTCACGTTCGGCAGCAGGTTCGAACCATTGGTGCGATCACGGTCTTCGATACCGGCTGCGATGCTCTGCACATGGCCGTGCAGCACGCGCTTCTCGCCCATGACGCGGATATCGACGGGGCTGCCGATATGAATACCCTTCAGCTTGGTTTCCTCGAAGTAGCCTTCCACGTGGAACGAGTTCGAATCGACCATCGACAGCACCGGCTTGCCGGTCACGACGTAATCCCCCAGACGCGGCAGCCGGTCATTGACGTAGCCTTCCACCGGGCTCACCACGTGGGTGCGCTCCAGATTCAGCTTCGCCACGCCGATCGCGGCCTCGGCCTGTGCCAGCTGGGCCTCGCCCTGCTGCACCTTGGCCAGCCCTTCTTCGACGATTTCCTTCGAGACCACCTCGGAAAGCGTCTGGCTGCGCTTCGCCTCGCGGCGTGCCTGGGCCAGATTGGCGCGCACCGCCGCCGCCGTGGCTTCCGCCTGACGCAGCGCCAGCGCATAGCGTTCGTGGTCGATCTCGAACAGGACGTCGCCTGCCTTCACATGCTGGTTGTCCTTGACCGCGATCCGCGTGACCAGCCCGGAGACATCGGGCGCCACCTGCACCACCTCGGCGCGGATGTGGCCGTCGCGCGTCCACGGCGCCACGGTGTAGTAGTCCCACAGGTGTTTGACAACGACCGCGCCAACGGCGGTGACGGCCAGCGTCAGCACGACTGGCCCGAGCGAGGAGAGTCTCAGTTTCATGATTGCAGCGAGGGCACCAACGCAACCACCCCACCGAGGACGATCGCATATAGCGCCAGGTTGAAGAGGGAACGGTGCCACACGAGCTTGTAGAAGCCGACACGCGTCAGCACCGCCCGCGCGGCGCTCGTAATGACGAAGGCGGCAAGCATCCACACCAGCAAGCTGGGGATGTACACGCCATAGATACTGATTTCACCGGGCATCATGCTTTTCCGGAAACGGTTGCCGGCACCAGGACCGGCGGAAACAAGGCAACCTGAAGGTCCACGAGGGCCGCCAGTGCGATACGCGAGCGCACCTTCTGCTGAGCCTTGCCCAGCCGCGTCAGCAACGCCGGCGGCGGCGCATCGATGGCACCTTTCAAACGTGACTGGTAATAGCCGGACACGCTGCGCAGCACGCGATTCACTGCATGCTGCTCATCGGCTTCCAGCTCGGCCATCTCGCGTTGCAGCGCCAGCGTGCAGAGTTCCACACGCACTTCGCTGAAGCCGTC
Organism: Cupriavidus sp. SHE; assembly: GCF_000812445.1. Taxonomy (NCBI): domain Bacteria; kingdom Pseudomonadati; phylum Pseudomonadota; class Betaproteobacteria; order Burkholderiales; family Burkholderiaceae; genus Cupriavidus; species Cupriavidus sp. SHE. The sequence goes on from NZ_JWMB01000016.1 coordinate 133,090, forward strand.
GGCAGACACTTCGCTTTCGCTGGCAGCCAGCCGGGGAACGAGTTGCGCCAGACGATCAAGCATCCGCGCGCGCAGCGTCGAATGAGACTCCGGACGCGTACTCACGGCGTTCTCGGCAATGTCGCTCCAGCCGGACCGCACCAGCCGGCGCGTTGCGGCTCGCGTGCCGAAAGGCCGCACCGCCAGCGTCCAGACCAGGGCGAACGCAATCCCGGCGATACCTGCCAGGTTGCTGTTGAAGAAACTCTGGAAATTCGCGCTGTAGGCGCCCGAGATACCGATGTCGTTTGCCGTAACCACGGCCAGTGGCATCCCGATCATCGCCAGGCGCGGCTGCGCCACCAGCAGGCCGATGATCAGGTACGGCACCGCGAACATCAGCACCAGCATCTCGAAATCGTGCGCGACCGGCAGGACCGCGAACAGCATCACCATCGAGATCAGCAGGCAGACCACGTTCCAGTTGAAGAACGACTGGATCATCGGCGCGGGCTCGTCGAGCGCGGCGAAGAAACAGCACGAGATTGCGCCAAGCGCCACAGCACCCGCGCCATCGGCCCAGCCCGTGTGAATCCAGATCATGCCCATCGCGAAGATGGCCAGCGCCACCGTCACGGTCGAGAACAGCAGCATGCCGTGGTCGTAGTGGCGGGCGCGGCCAACATCCCAACGCAGGAACTCCGGCAGCCATTCGCCTTCGATGTGCTTTTCACCAAGGCGGCGGCACAGCGAGACGCAGTCGTGCCACAAGGCCGCCATCTGCTGCAGACGGTCTTCGGCTGCTGCGACCAAGGCGGCATCCCAGCCCGCCTGAACGGGCGTGGACGTCAGTTCGGGACGCTCCCCTTCCGCGGCGCCCGCCTGAATCCAGGCCTTCACCGCCCGCATCTTCGCGGCCAGGGGTTCCGGCACGCCGCCGGCGGACTGCATCGATTCAACGACGGTAGCCAGGGACGACATGACAGGCAGCAGCATCGTCATGCGGCCACGCAATTCACGCGCGGCACGCACGCGCTGGGCACTTTCGGCGTCGTAGCTCAGTTGGCTGATGAGTTGGTCCAGCGCCAGGATATCGGCGGCCAGACGATGGCGACTATGGTGGCGCGACACCTGCTTGCCGGGGCTTGCCGACAGCATGTCGCTCGCCCACAGCGTCGCATCGGCCATCCATTGGCGAGACTTGTCGCGCAGCACATTGGCTACGCTGGCCGGAAACACGACCGCACCAACCACGCTGGCGCACAGGATGCCCAGGCAGATTTCCTCGGACCGCGCGACGGCAAGATCGAAGATGCCGGCTGGATTATCGACCGAAGGCAGCGCAACGAGCGGCAGCGTATAGGCCGCCAACATAAAGAGATAGCTGCGCGGCGTGCGATGCAGCAGCGCCACGTACAAGAGGCAGGCCGTCCAGATCGCCACGGCGCCCATCAGCAGAGGCGGCGCGTTGACCAGTGGCGGGACCATCAGAATGCCAGCGGCGGCGCCCAGCAGTGTGCCCAGCACGCGATACAGCGCCTTGGAACGCGTGGCGCCGGTCAGCGGATGCGCCACGATATAGACGGAGCCCATCGCCCAGTAGGGGCGCGGCAGGCCGAGATACATCGCAATCCACAATGCCAGCATCGCTGCGACGAAGGCCTTGATGGAAAAGACCCAATCTCTCGCGGACGGCCAACTACCCATGTTGCTCAGGACTCCTGCTTGCCCGATGTAGATGCGGCCGCGCGCGCCAGAGCGTCGAACACGCGCAACGTGGCCGCCATGTCCGATTCGCTGATATCGGCGAACACCTCGGTCCGCAATTGTTTCAGCGCCACCTCGATCAACTCCGCCATGCGCTCGCCCTCTTCCGTCAGGGACAGCACATTGGCCCGGCGATCACTCGAATCCACCTCGCGACGCACCAGCCCGGCCGCGCTGAGTTGGTCGACCAGACGCACCAGCGTCGCGCCTTCCACGCCCACGTAATCGGCCAGGGTCACCTGGCGCACACCACCGCCCAGACGGCGAATGAACAGCAGCGGCGCGGCAGCCGCGGCGGAAATCCCGTGCGCGGTCACTGCGGCCTGGCTGATCTGCCGCCACTGGCGCCCGGCCAGCATCAACTGGCCGGTAAAGGCGAAAAGAAGGGAATCGATCTTTGGCATGGGCAGAATGATAGATGTGAATCTATTAGGATGCAAATGATTTCTCTGCGAACTAGTTAATGTGCATCAAGAGACTCTCAATGCTGTGCGGAAATTTGGAGATGGGACGCAATCGTCGCCTCGGCACCCCTGGCAGCGCCTCAGAAATATCTGAAAACATCCGTCGACAACAACGTTACGGGCACTTCCGCAGATCGGCGATATCCGCCTCTACTTCATGAAAATACAGTCGCCCCAATCAGGCCCGCATGGCCTGCCCACGAGGACCGTCGATGACAATCACCATGGCGACCGCCCGGCGCCGAGCAAGGTTCACGCTGGCGACACTGCTCGCAGCGCTGATCGGGATTGGGTTGATAGCGCTGATGGCAACCCACCTCACCACAGAGGCAGAACCCTCCCAGGAAGCGGCGCTCCGCTACAACCTGCTGGCAATGAGAGAGGCGATCACCCGATTCCACGTAGACCATGGCCACTATCCGCCGTCCCTCGACACCCTCGTGCAACGCGCCTATTTGCACAGGATTCCGCAGGACCCAATCACCCATACCGCGGACAACTGGGAAATCGTACCGCCGCCAATCGACGCACAATCACCAACGATGCTGGAAGACCGCGCGATTGCGGGCGTATTCGATGTCCGCAGCGGAGCGCTCGGCGTAACACATGAAGGCACTCCGTATCGCGAGCTTTAGGCTTTTAATTCTGCTGAACGTCTTGGCTTTGGAGTTTGCTGCGGGAAAGGTAGCCACTCCCACAGCGGACAACCACGTGGGCGGAAGCGACGCGGGGCCAGCGCCGCGTGCCCGCTTCAGTATTTTCTGAATCCAGAATCCGCGATTTCAAAATCGTAGAAAACCGATATTCACGTCGGGTCAACTTCGCCATGATTCGCGCCCAGATCAGGTGATCTGGGCCCTCCCCTCGCCTGTGATTGCCTGATACCGGATGCCGTCATCCCGGCGCGCTCCTGAGACAAGGACATCGACATGGCCGAAGGTTGGAATGACGCAGCGAAGCTGGTAGCAGGTAGGCAAGTCTATTTTCTGGAGGTCCCTGGCGCATCGAGCGCGGCAGAGCTTTCAGTCGTGTCGTTCGAAGCCGTCGAACGGCTGGGAGATCCCTACAGGGTCACTGTCCAACTGACGCATCCGCTGGAACTGGATCGGGCTGAGTACCTGAACCGGAACGCCACCTTCGTCATCAATGCGGGGGGTGATAGCGAACCCCGCAAATTCGCGGGCTGGATTTCCGAGTTCTCGAAGACCCGCCAAACCCGTGACTTCTGTGGCTACGAGATCGTGGTCGAGCCGCTAGTGTCGCGCCTGAAGCTCACGCAGGCCAGCCGCATCTACCAGCAGAAGACCGCCCCGCAGATCATCGAGGCCGTCCTGCGCCGCCACGACCTCAAGGGCCACCAGTTCGCATTCAATCTGCGGCGCAGATATCCGCAGCTTAGTTTCCGAATGCAACACCAGCTTTCGGACTGGGACTATATCCGGCTGCTGATGGAGCAAAACGGGATCTATTGCTATTTCGCGCCAGGCAAGTTCGGGGAGCAGATCGTCTTCGGCGACGACATCGACCACTACATCTACCAGCCGCAACGGATCGTGCCGTACCGCGAGACGGCCGGGCTCGAATCCGGGCAGGAGACAATCCTCTCGCTCAAGACCCATGCGAAGACCATCCCCGAATCGTTCCGGGTGGCGGATTACAACCAGAACAAGGCGTGGGAGCGGCTCACCGGCGACGCCAACGTCGCACGCAAGGAGAATACCTACGGCCAGTCCTATGTCTTCGGCACGCACCACCTGGACTTTGATGAGGCCAAGTGGGAAGCGCTGCTGCGGCATGAGGCGAAGTACGCCGAACAACTGGTCTACGCGGGCGAAAGCAATGTACTCGCGCTGTGCCCGGCGCGCATCCTGCGCCTCGACCTGGCGCTGCCCGATGCGCCCAACGGGCAGGTCATCACGGAAGTCGTTCATACCGGTGCCCGCGACGCCGCGTATCGCAACACCTACAAGGCCATTCCCTCGGACCGGCGCTTCCGGCTGCCGCTAGGCGAAGCCGATTGGCCGCGCATTTCCGGCACGCTAAGTGCAAGAATTACCTCCCCCGGCGACTACAAATACGCCTGCCTGACGCAGCAGGGTCAGTACATCGTCCGCTTCGATTTCGACTTCGACACCTGGCCCAACGGCGGCGAAAGCGTGCCGCTGTGGTTCGCCAAGCCGTTTGCCGGGGCGAACCAGACGGGCTTCCACTTCCCGCTCATCGACGGCACGTACGTAGACGTGGCCTTCCGTGACGGCAACCCCAACAAGCCGTACATTTTAAGCGCGCAACACACCAGCCAGCACCCTGAACTGATCACCAATCAGGACCGGTGGATGTCGCGCAACGTGCTCCGCACGCAGAGCGACAACGAGTTCGAAGCAGAAGATTGGGAAGGCCAGGAGCACGTCAAGGTCTCCACCGAGCATTCGGGCAAGAGCCAACTCACACTCGGCCACATCGTCGACGGCAAGCGCGAGAAGCGCGGCGAAGGATTCGAACTGCGCACCGACGCCTGGGGGGCCGTGCGCAGCGGCAAGGGACTGTTCCTGAGCGCCGACAAACAGGCTAGCGCGGGCGGACAGGTCCTTGACATGAGCGCCGCGCTAGAGCAATTGCACGCCGCTCAATCGCGCATGCAAAGTCTGTCCGACGCGGTACGCGAGGCGAAAGCGGTCGTCGCCGACTGCGAGGCGCAGAAGACGATGCTGGAGACCCAGCTCAAGGACTTGCAGCAGGCGGTGCTACTCGGCAGTGCCCCGCAAGGGCTTGCGCTGACCAGCGGCGGGCACATGCAGTTCTCGTCGGCAGGCCACCTTTTCACGACGGCCGGGGGCAATGCCGACGCGGCTGTTGGTGGCAACTACACCGTGGCCGCCAGCGATGCCGTTTCGCTGTTTGCCGGCGCCAAGGGCATGAAGTTCTATGCCGGGGCTGGACCGGTCGATGTGCAGGCCCAGGGCGATGCGATGAGCCTTACCGCGCTCAAGGGCGTCACGATTGCCAGCACCAGCGACTCTGTCACGCTCGTTGCCGACAAAGCGCTCACGCTGATGTGCGGCGGTGCCTACATCAAGCTGGCACAGGGCCTGATCACCATCGGCAGCACCAGTGACATCCAGTGCCATGGCCCGCTGCGCATCGGGCCATCGGCCGGACAGCATCACGCGCTGCCGCAGTTGCCGACGCAGAAACAAACCGGGCTGCAACTCTGGCATGCCTACCCGAACGGTGAGCCAGTCAAGAACGCCAGCTATGTGGTGCAGTTTCCTGACGGCACCACGCGCTACGGCACCCTGGATGCCAATGGACGCGGCACCCTGACTAACGTGCCGCGTGGCGGCGGCACAGTCCACTATTTCGAAGAACCCGGCGACCTGGAGAGCCGGGCCAGGAAATGGCGGGAGCCTCAACTCAACGCCAGCGCGCTGCCAATGCCTGCAGGCGCTAACAACGGTTTGCCAAGCCTCACCGGGCCAATCATGGCGACCGCCGCCAGTCAGGCGCAATCGGTTGCCGGCCCAGCGCTGACCAAATCCGCGCTTGGCACCGCAACCGGCAAGGCTGCGAAGGTCGTTGCCACGCTCGACAAGGCAATGGCAGACGCCAGCGCCGACACGACACCGACCGCAGGCCTGCCCGCTCAGGCAAAGACCCTGACGTAACCCGCCCCACGCGCATTCCTGACAACATTTCTCTTCGCCGATCCCGTCACCATGGCCGCCACCGAGACGCCTCATAGCCCCGCCCGTCAGATTCCCCAGGCCGTTCACGACAATGCCCAGGCCAGGCGCGTGGTCCTCAGTCCTGTCCCGGCACCTGTCACGGCCCCTGTCACCGCCCCCACGCTAGTCCATGGCGCCATTGACTCGGTGGCCGATCACAGCCACGAACTCTTCATTCAGTGCCTGTACATGGTTCCCGTCGTGGGCAATGCCATGTCGCTGTGGGATGTGGGCACCGACGTCTACCGGCTGTGCAGCCAACCGAGTGCCGCCAAGAATCTGTTCGAGTGGGGCATTCTCGTCATCGACGCCATCGGGGTGGTGCCGGCCGCCGGCAATGCGAGCCGCCCTGCGCGCGCCGTGGTCAAGGAGGTGTTGCTCGCCTTCGCCAAGGGGCAACGCACCGCTGTCCTGGTGGATCTGTTCTGGGCCACCGCCGGCGGCGATGTGATCGAGTTCATGGCGCATCTGGACGAACACCTCAAGCGCTGGCAAGCGGACATCATCAAGGGCGTGCAACAGGCGACCCGCACGATCCGCACCTTTGTGCAGAACCCCATATCGGCCGCCGAGCAGATAGGCGTGATCCGCACGAACAAGGGCTTCTGGTCGTGGGTGCCGTCCACCGAGGAGGTGGCGTTATACGGCATTGATGAACTGCTCAAGCTGTCCGGCCAGCGCACCGCCATTCTGGCGTGGCTGGACGAGTTCGAACGCAATACCGAGCCAATGATCCGCGCGGCGCTGGGTGACGCGGCCAAGGCCGGCACGTTGCTGTTCATGGCGGCGCAAATCGTGGCGGAAATCAAGGCGCGGCGCGGGCGTGGCAAGACACCCTCGCACACCGCCCAGGCTGCGCCGGGTGAATTGACCGAGCCGCACCGCAAGCCTGGGGAGCACCGTGATACCACGCAGAAGCCCGCGAAGCCGAGCAAGACGCCGGCCAGGGACGGCTGCGGCTGCCCGATAACGGCGAGTCCCAAGCCGGTCAACTACGCCATGGGCGACGAGAACCTGGCGCAAACCGATTTCGTGCTTGATGGCATCGTACCCATCGTGTGGACGCGGCGTTACCGCTCCAGCCTTTGCGCCTACGACAACAGCCCCCTGGGCGCGCGCTGGAGCAGCCCCTATCACCTGTCGCTCGCGCCGCAGGACGATGGGTCGTTCCTCTTCTTCGACCCGGACAATCGTCCGGTGCCGCTGCCGGCGGTTGAGGTGGGCGAGTCGGTCGAGGTGCCGGGCGAGCAGTTGACCCTGCATCGACCGGATGGGCGACAGGTGCGGCTCACCTATCCCGATGGCGCCTCGGAGGCCTACACGCTGCACGGCACGCGCTACCGGCTCACCACGCGCAGCCGGCGCGACGGGATGGCGCTGATGCTGTCTTATGACAACCACGGCAACTTGATCGGCATGACCGGCGGGGCCGAGGCCACCATCCGGCTGGACTATGTCGAGGGCCGGGTGTCGGCCATCCACCGGGTTGACCTCAATGGCGATATCCAGCAGACCCTGGCGCGCTATCGCTATGACCGGGCCGGCGACCTCGTACGGCATGAGAACGTGCTGGGTCATACGCGTAGCTTTGCCTACGTGCAGCACCTGCTCACCCAATACACCGATTTCAACGGCAACGCGCATCACCTCGAGTGGGCCTGGCCTGGGCGCGCGCACGGCCTGCCGGCACCGGCCGATGCAACATGCGTGCGGACGTGGATTGGCAAACACGCGGACGACCCACGCGAGGACACGCGCTTCGAATATCACCGCGAGCATTGGTACACCAAGGTCACCGATGCGGACGGCGGCATCACCTATCAGCGCTACGACTATCACAACCGGATCGTGATGGTCGAGCACCCCGACGGCAGCAGCGAGCGCTTCGAGTGGGATGACCACAACAACGTGGTGGGCGTGACCAACGCCGAGGGTCAGGTGCAGCGCTTTGCCTATGACGAGCAGGGCCGCGCGACCGCCGTGACCGATGCACTGGGCAACACGACGCGTACCGAGTACGACGCCGCAGGACTACCCGTCAAGGTCACGGCGCCGACTGGCGAAGTCACGCAGACCGCGTACGACGAACTGGGCCACCCGGTGTCAGTGACCGATCCGGCCGGACGCATGACTCAATACGCCTGGAGCGGCGCGGGACTGCTGCTCGCGCTCACCGACCCGAAGGGGGGCGTGCAGACGTTCACTTACGACCACGGCGGACGGCTTACCTGCGTACAGGACTGTTCGGGCCACGAGACCCGGTATTCGTACGACGCCAACGGCTTTCTGCTGCAACGGATCGACGCCGAAGGCCACAGCACCGGCTACCGACATGACGCCAGCGGGCAGTTGCTGACGCGGACGCACCCGGACAAGCGCGAAGAGCGTTTTACCTACGACCGCGAGGGCAACCTCACCGCTTACACCGACGCTGCAGGCCAGGTGACCGAGTACAGCTATAACGCGCGCCACCAGCCGACCCTGCGGCGCGACGCCGCAGGCCGCGAACTTTGGTACTTCTACGACAAGCAATGGCGGCTGGCACGCCTGCAGAACGAGGCTGGCGAGGCAACACGCTTCACCTACGACGTGGTGGGCCAACTCGTGAAGCAAACCGGTTTCGATGACCGCACGGTGCAGTATGCCTACGACGCAGCAGGCCGCCTGATCGGTACCGTCGAGGGCGAGATGCGCACGGACTACGAGCGCGATCCGCTGGGACGGTTGACGCGCCGTAGCGTACGTGCCGAGGGGCTGCGCTCGTCCGTGGACGAGCATTTCCACTACGACGCGCAGGGACGGCTGGTCACCGCCGGGAGTGGCGTAAGCACCGTGCAATTGCACTACGACGACGCCGGCAACCTGGTGGCCGAGCTGCAGCGCCATGGGAGTGCGGGGAGCGGTTACGTCACGGTCAGCCGTCACGAGTACGACGCGCTGGGCCATCGCACCCGAACCACCCTGCCAAACACGCGCACGGTGGACTGGCTGCGCTACGGCTCGGGCCATCTGCACGGCGTGCAACTCGATGGGCAGGCGCTGCTGGATGTTGAGCGCGACGGCCTGCATCGCGAAGTCGCCCGCCAGCACCGGGGCTGGCGCCAGACGCGCGCCTACGATGTCAACGGGCGGCTGGACAGGATCGCCGTGCACGAGAGAAAGGGAGAGGGAGACGCCGACGTGCCGGGCGCTTGGATCGCCCAGCGCCAGTACCTGTACAGCCAGACCGGCCATCTCGCGCGCATCCAGGACCATGCGCGCGGCGTGACCGACTACACCTACGATCCGGTCGGGCGTCTGCTCAAGGCCGCATCGCCGGACCTGACCGAGGTGTTTGCCTTCGATCCGGCGGGTAATCCGGTCGACCCGGACAAGATAGCCCCACGCCCGGAGGTGGAGAGCAAGCCAGACAAGGTACTGCGCCACGCGCGGGAGGCCGCCGAGGATGCGGCGTGGCTGCGCGAGCATCCGGGCGAGAAGTATGCGCCGCTGCGCTGGGATGAGCGGACCTCGCGGGACAGGGAGAAGCTGAAAGCCTGGGAGGCGTCGCTGCCGCGCTGCGTGGGCAACGTGCTGCGCGAACTCTCGCGCACGCGCTACGCGCACGATGCGTATGGCAATCTCGTGCGGCGCACCGAGCCCAACGGCGTGACGTGGCTGTACCAGTACGATGCCGCCAACCGGCTGGAGCGGGCCGACCGCTACGCCACGCCGCCGCCGGCTGAAGCACTGAAGCGCATCGAGCGCACCGCAGACGGCGTGCTGCACGCCTTCCCGGCCAGGGTCGAACCGGACATGCAGGTGCGCTTCCTGTATGACGCGTTCGGGCGACGCACGCTCAAGGCGGTCGAGCGGGCCGGCCGCCTTGAGCGCACCTTCTTTACGTGGGACGGCGACGTGCTGCTGATGGAGGAACGCTTCCTCCAGGCAAAGCCGCAAGCGTTCACCCCACATGAATACCAGCCCATCCCGATCATCCGGGAGCATCCCGAAGATGCGTACTCGGTGCCGGTGGCGCAGCGCCAGCACACGCTGGCGCAATCCCACCAGTGGCAAGGAGCTTCGCTGTATCTGCACGAGCCGGACAGCTTCGTGCCGCTGGCGCGGCTGGACGAGACGCTAGTGGAACCTGCCTTCATGGCGACGGGCACTGATGGACGGTATGTGCAGGTGCCGGCCAAGAGCCGGCACGCGACGCTCTTCTACCTGAATGACCACCTGGGCACCCCGCAGGAGATGGTCGACGAGTCAGGCAAGGTCGTGTGGCTCGCCCGGTACAAAGCCTGGGGCGGGCTAAAGACCACACACAAGTCGGCAGACCCGGCCGAGACCACCAACGCCATCCGGTTCCAGGGGCAGTACCATGATGTCGAGACGGGGCTGCACTATAACCGGCACCGGTACTACGATCCGGGTAGTGGGCGGTTCATTTCCAAAGATCCGGTTGGGCTGGCGGGTGGGATTAATGTTTATGCGTATGCGCCGAATCCAACGGGGTGGGTTGATCCGTTCGGATTTTCAAAGATCCCGGCAACCGCAGGAAGAAAACAAACGTCGCAGAAGCCAAATCAAAACTCGAAATGTCCTTGCAGAAAGGAGTGGGAAGTCAACCGTTTTGACCGGGTCTGTGAGGCAACACTGAACGGGACTCGAGTCAAATATTTCCGTGATCCCAATACAGAACTGTGGTGGTCTCAAGATACCGAATGGCATGGAGGTTCTGCTTGGAAGGTAATGGCTCAAGCTGGCAACAATTTTGTTCATAGGCAAGACGCTGACATTTACGGCGACTATATGAATAAGCACAAGGGCAATACCGGAAAAACAATGCCAATGGGCGATATGAAGTGCCGGAATGCAGAGGGGAATGAGCAATGATACACAGCGCAGAAGAATTCAAGCGATATGTTGAAAGCGATAACGAAGAAGAATTTTTGAAATCTCGAGATGCCGCTTCCGACTATGTGTGGTTTGATATTTTATCAAAGTATCCTGATTTGGCTCGTCAAGTCGCATTTAACAACACAATTTCGATGAGTGTGCTGGAGAAATTGTCAGATAGCGAAGACAGTGAGGTTCGCTGGAATGTAGCAACAAAAAGAAGGATCAACCGACTCATCTTCGAACGCCTAGCACATGATTCAGATTCAAGTATCAGGCATCGAATAGCATGCAACCCAAAGGTACCAGCAGATATTCTGACTCAGCTTGCGTCAGATGACGATGAGCTTGTAGCAGAGGCAGCGAAGAAAAGACTGAAGATCTAGCTGAGTAATGCGTTGATGCAGAGGTGAGGCTGCACTACAAGCGGCACCGGTATTACGGTCCGGGCAGTGGGCGGTTCATGAGTCAGGACCCGATTGGGCGGGCGGGTGGGATCAATGTTTATGCGTATGCGCCCAATCCGGCTGAGTGGGTTGATCCCTTTGTCTGGAAGCCAGTCCGGACGGGACGATCGTAGTCTTCGGCACCCTCCGTGCCTGAACAATGACCTCGCACTTACAAAAGTAATTCCATGACCTCTATTGCTTTCGTCGGCGACGCCACGACTCACGGCGGCGTCATCCTCACAGGCTCGGATACCATGATCGTCATGGGACGCAAGGCTGCGCGGGTGGGCGACCTCGTGTCCTGCCCTCTCCCCGGTCATGGCATCAATCCAATCATCGAAGGCTCCGACATGCTGACCGACAACGGCAAGGCGATTGCCCTGCACGGGCACCGGACCGCGTGCGGCTGCACGCTGATTGCGCTGAGCACGGATGCCACGATTCGCAAGTGACCTCGCGCGTCAGATATCGTCGATATTGGTCCCACAGTGAGCCATCCTCGACCGGGTCCGCGCCAAGAACCATCCGCAGATCACAAGCAGCACCGGGCAACCGGGCTGGACTTTCCCCGGGCAATATGGCATAAGACCCATTGCCCCATAACGCCTGACGCCGGCTGACTACCAGTCGAGCGCCCCCGAATAGAAAGCCAATGTCCCGCTTCCAGCGCCTCGCCACAGTTTCCCGCCGTGCTCCGCATGGCAGGACTGCGTGCGCCCGTGGAATGCAGGCTGGCATTGCCGCCACACACCTGACCGCCCCGGTCCCGCGCGCCGTGCTTTTCCTGGCCGTGCGGGCAACTCGGGACACCGGCATCCGGACCTGAGCTTTCCCGCACGGCACTTTGCATTTGGACGCCACCCCTGGCGCCGCAATTCATCGTGCATCCTGGAGAAAGCCATGACCCCCGTCTACCGAAAGACCATCTGCGCCATCGTGGCCGTCGCCGCGCTCTACGTCCTGATCAATAGCTGACGGAAGAGGCGCCTCATGACACTCACGCTTGCAATGCCCTCCTGGGGGCAGGTACTGGCACGCATACTCGAACTGCGCATCGACGTCAGTTTGTCGCCCGGCGAAGTGGAGCGCGAACTCGACACGCTGCACGACCGCATCCGCCAGCCCGGTGACAAGCTGCACGATATGCCGGTGGTGCCAACCGCTCTGCCGGGCGTGCGCCTGCGTTATCGCGAAGCCGATGGCGAGTATTACGTGTACGTCGAAGACACGCGATATGGACGCATCGCCGGCTATACGGTGTTCAACCGCCTGATCGAGGTCAGCCGACGCACGGACCGAGTGGTACGCGCGCCCCACACGAAGCTCGGTCCGGCCTATCAGCGCTGCGGCCTGGCCACGTCCATCTACGGATGGGCACTGGACGGCGGTCTCTGCCTGATCAGCGGCGCGCGGCAGTCTGCCGGCGCCAATGCCTTGTGGGGGACGCTGGCCAGGCGTCACACCCGCGGCTACGTGGATCTACGCGACAAGTCGATGACCTATCTCGGCGAGTCCGTCAGCGAGACCGTGCAAGCCGATCTGCACACTCGCATGATCCTGCTGGGCCAGGGCTGGACACTCTCATCGTTCGCCGACGCCACCGGTATGCGTTGACCCCTGCGACGGCGGCTTCAGACCGCTGTCGCTACCGGGGCTACCGGGGCCGGCTCGACGGCGAGGCTCTTGCGCAGATTGTCGAGCATGTCGTCGACCATCTCCTGCAGGCCGAACCGTGGCTGCCAGCCCCAGTCCGCACGCGCCGCGCTGTCGTCGATCGAATCAGGCCAGCCCTGTGCGATCGCCTGACGGTAGTCAGGCGCGTAGCGGACTTCAAATTCAGGCACGCGTAGCCGGATCGCCGCCGCGATTTCGGCCGGCGTGAAACTCACTGCGGCCAGGTTGTAGCTGCCACGTTCGCGCACCTGTTCGCGCGGGGCCTCCATCAGTTCCAGCGTGGCCCGGATGGCATCGGGCATGTACATCATCGGTAGCCGCTCGTCTTCTTTCAGGAAGCAGGTGTAGGGCTCACCGCGCACGGCGTGGTGGAAGATGTCGACGGCATAGTCGGTCGTGCCGCCGCCCGGCGGGGTCTTGTGCGAGATCAGCCCGGGATAGCGCACGCTGCGAACGTCGACGCCATGGTTCTCGAAGTACCAGCGACACCAGCCCTCGCCGGCCTGTTTCGAGATGCCGTACACGGTAGTCGGCTCCATGACCGTCTTCTGTGGTGTGTCGATGCTCGGCGTGGTGGGCCCAAACGCGGCAATCGAACTGGGCCAGAACACGCGCTCGATGCCATGATGCCGCGCGGCTTCCAGCACGTTCAGCAGACCTGTCATGTTCAGGTTCCAGGCCCATTGGGGCGCCTTCTCCCCCGTCGCCGACAGCGCGGCCGCCAGCAGATAAATCTGCGTGATGCCGTGCCGCTCGATCACGGTCGTCAGCTCACCGCGATCCGTCACGTTAAGCATCTCGTGCGCGATATGGACGTGGCGGCCGGTCGGCACCACGTCCGACGTCACCACCTGCTCACGCCCATGGCGTTCCGCCAATGCCAGAGCCAGCTCCGATCCAAGTTGCCCGTTTGCGCCGATGATCAGGATTTTCGGCACGGCTGTTGTGGCGGCTGTCATCGAATCAGCCCCAGTTCACGGCCAGCCTGGCCAAAGGCATCGAGAGCGGACTGCAGCGTCACCGCATCGTGCACAGCGCTCATCTGCACGCGGATACGTGCCTGTCCCTTCGGGACCACGGGATAGAAGAAACCGACTACGTACACACCGAGTTCCAGCAGTCTGTCAGCCAGCTGCTGCGCCTTTTCGGCGTCATAGACCATAATCGGCACGATCGGATGGTCACCGGGCTTGATGTCGAAGCCAAGCTTCGCGATGCCCTCGCGGAAGAAGCGGGTGTTCTGCTCCAGCCGGTCCCGCAGCTCGGTACTGCCTTCCAGGATATCGAGCACGGCAATGCTGCCGCCAACGATGGCCGGCGCCACGGTGTTCGAAAAAAGATAAGGTCGGGAACGTTGGCGCAAGAGCTCGACGACTTCCTTGCGCCCGGAGGTAAAGCCGCCCGACGCGCCACCGAGCGCCTTGCCCAGCGTGCCCGTGATGATGTCGATCTTGCCGAACACCCCGCGCGCCTCGTGCGTGCCTCGCCCACGCGCGCCCATGAAACCCGTGGCGTGGCATTCGTCGATGCCGAGCAGCGCGCCTTGCTCGTCGCAGATCTTCCGGATCTCGTCCAGCCGCGCAACGGTGCCGTCCATCGAGAACACGCCATCGCTAAAAACAAGCTTGAAGCGCGCGCCATCCGCATCGGCCTGCCGCAATTGGGCGCGCAGGTCTTCCAGATCGTTGTGCCGGTAGCGAAGGCGCCGTGCCTTGGACAGGCGGATGCCGTCGATGATCGATGCGTGGTTCAGTTCATCGCTGATCACGGCGTCTTCAGGGCCGAGGATGGTCTCGAACAGCCCCCCGTTCGCATCGAAGGCCGAGCCATAGAGGATGGTGTCCTCGGTGCCCAGGAACCGGGCCAGACGTCCCTCCAGTTCCTTGTGCAGATCCTGCGTGCCGCAGATAAAGCGTACCGACGACAGCCCGTAGCCATGCGTGCGCAGCGCCTCGTGCGCGGCTTCGATGACCTTGGGATGCGACGACAGCCCAAGGTAGTTGTTGGCGCACAGGTTGATCACCTCGCGACCGTCCGCCGTGCGGATCTTGGCGCCCTGCGGCGTGGCGATGACGCGCTCGCGCTTGTACAGGCCCGCGGCGCGGATCGAATCCAGCTCCGCGCGGATGGATGCATAAAAGGCCTCGGCACTCGACATAGCCAGACTCCCGGTGGTAGTGTCTCGGAACGCTCAATTCGATAAATCGAACGTGTTCTATATAACGAACATGTCGTGCACTATAACGAACAGATGACGATGTCGCAACCCTCCTCCGCCAAAACGCCGATGACGGCCGAGGGGCCGCCAGCCGTAGGCAGCGCGCTGCAGGCGCTTCGGCAGAGCCAGCAACTGTCCCTGGACGAGCTGTCGCGCCGCGCCGGTGTCTCCAAGTCTATGCTTTCGCAGATCGAACGAAACCTGGCGAACCCGACCGTGGCGGTGCTGTGGCGGTTGGCCAACGCGCTTGGCGTCAGCCTGACGGACTTCCTGGCACAAGGGACTGCTGCGCCACAGGCGCCCGCCATCACCGTGGTGCCACCACATGCCACGCCGGCGCTCAAGAGCCCCGATACCCGCTGCGAGCTACGCATCCTCGGTCCGATCGACATGGCGGGGCGCTTCGAATGGTATGAGCTGTCGATCCAGCCGGGCGGCGTGCTGGCGTCGGAGCCACATGAAGCAGGCACGCAGGAGCATCTGTCGGTGCTGACCGGGTCGATGACCGTCCGGTCAGGTGGCGACGAGAAGAAGCTGAAGCACGGCGATACCGCACGCTACGGCGCGGATGTGCCGCATGCCATTGGTAATCCGGGCAAAAGCGTGGCAACGGCCTTGCTGGTCGTGGTTCACTCGGGGACCTGATCCGGCCATCGCGCTCGCTGCCGATGTCCCTGCGCCCGCTGAGGTTTTTTGATCGGCCGTATGATCACCCGCATGCGACTGATACGCGCCTGATGGGCACTCAACAAGCGCGTATCCCATGAGTACCCGCTGAAACGTTTTGACATGTATCCGTCGTGTATCGGCCGGAACCCGTAGCGGGCGGTCCCGTCCAACCCCTTGACTGTCGACCGACCATCACGATGCGATGCAGCGTGAACGGTTCGTGAAGATGGCTCAACATCCCGCCGAGGGCGTGCACTACAGATGCGTCCCCGAGTCCCCAGCAACCGCTCCCCTCTCGCCAAGGAGATGACTGTGCTGAGTCCACATGAGTTGGCCACGCTGATGCTGATCGGCAATGGCCCCCACACCCGCGACGACACCGCCGCGACCCACGCACGGGAAATCGATCCCGTGGATCTTGACGCCCTGATCGCCCAACGGCTCGTCGTGCTGGAGTCCATCCAGAACGATAGCGGGCAGATGGCCTGCCCGCAAATCACCGCGCACGGCATGTCGATGCTCAAAGCCGTAGGACGTCTGAACTAACGCTTCAACCGCAGCCCCCGGGTACCTGGGCCGGCATCATCGCACCGACGCTGCTGCCGGCACCTTGTATCCATCCGTCAACGTGTTCAGGAACGCGATCACGTCGCGCATTTCCCCTTCAGTCATCAAGGGCTTGTCGCCAGGCTTGCCGCCGAACGGGGCTTCCATGTTGACGTTGGCCTGATAAGGCTCGGGCAGGTCATCGAACTTCCACACCTTGCCGTCCTTGCCGCGCGGGTACCACTTCTGCGGCTTCACATCGCGTTCGGCGTAGAAGTGCAGCACTTCGTCCAGAGAATGGAATACACCATTGTGGAAAAACGCATGACGCAGTGCAACGTTGCGCAGTGACGGCGTCCGGAACAGGCCGCAATAGTCGGCGCGATCCTTGAGATCGGTGCGATCCGGGCCGCAGAGTCCCAGATCGTGGAATTCGGGATCGGCATTGCCGGCAAGCTTGCGATTGCGCGGCGCCCCCACGGCGATGAATCCGAAATCCGAGAAAGCCGGAAATGCGCCCTCGCGAATATCGCCCGGATGGCACGCGGCGCAATTGCCCTTGTTCGGATCGTTGAAGACGCGCAGGCCGCGTGCCTCCTGGGGGGTGAGCTTTGCCTGCCCGCGCAGCACGGCGTCGTACTTGCTGGTATAGGGATAGAACTCCGACGGCGTCTCCTGGAACACCTCCAGGGCCATCAGCACTGCATTGAACGCGGTTTCGTCGTCATCAAGCACATCCTGCCCCAGCACCTTGCGGAAGGTTTCGGCATGGGGCCCCTTCCGGATCTTCTCGACCACCACGCGCGGCTCGCCATTGGCCATCTCGTGCGGCGACAGCAACGGGATGCGCGCCTGCTCGTGCGCGGAGTTCGCGCGACCATCCCAGTTGTGCCCACCTGTCGGACCCTGATCCTCGGCGTCGTTGCCGTCGTTCTCGTGATAGTGGTCGGTATAGGCCGGCACGTTCTGCACGTAGCGCAGCGACGGCGCGGCACGCACGCCCGTGCGACTCATGTCGACGCCGCCGAGTTGCACGGACAGATCATTCGGCGGCCCATAGGCGTGATCGGGGCTATGGCAACTCGCGCACGACTGCTTGCCCGACGCCGAGAGCGCTGGATCGAAGAAGAGCGTCTTGCCGAGAGCCGTCAGGGCCGGGATGTTGGGCCGACGCTCGGCCATCATCGCGTAGAACGGCTTCGGGCCAGCGGGCTTTGGCGCGCTAGCCACGCTGACGACTGCCACCGGTTGCGCCGCGGCGGCCGGCGTGCCCGCAGCCGCCTCCTGCTTGCCGCAGCCCGAGGTCAGACTGACCAGAAGCGCGATCAGCAGACCGCCTGCGGCACGCAGCCACGTGATCGGCGAGGGAAACGCGGCATTCCAAAGCAGCGGCGGCAGGGTCATGACGGAACGATGACGGCAAGGATGAGGGTTGAATGGCGCAGCGAGGCTACGTCACATCCGTGACACACACGTGTCAGGTCATCGAAATGACATCAGGCACCCCACTCGCGTCGGCCACCACCGCCGGTTTCCGCCTCATCATCAACTTGACACATACCGCATACACACTCGCGGCGCACCCAGTAGTACCCCTCTGCTTTCCAAGCATTGAATACCCACACATAAGAAAGAGGAAAACCATGAGCCGTCTCACTCGTCTGTGGCCATTGGCCGCAATCGCCGCCGCATCGCTGACCGCCTGCGGTGGCAGCGATTCCGGCACCGCCAGCACCCCCACCGCCACCACCTCCGGCGTTGTCACTGGCAGCTACTTCGAGCACGCGAAAGTCTGTATCGACGCCAACGCCAATGCCCAGTGCGATAGCGGCGAAGCATCGACCTATACCGATGCCAAGGGCGCTTTCACGCTGACGGGTCAGGGCGCTGTGGTGGCCGAGATCGGCACGGATGCCTTCCGCAACGACGACACGGGCGCCCACAACGCCGTGACGCGCAAGCTCGTGTTCCGCGCCCCGGCCAGCGCCAATGCCGTGGTGAGCGCGATCTCGACCGAACTGGCCGCGCTGATGGACAGCAACGGCGGCAAGCTCGACGACGCACGCAATCAACTGGCTACCCGCCTGGGCGTCACCGCCGACAAACTGCTGGAAGACCACAACAAGGAAACCGACAGCAACATCAAGGCCACGCTGCAGGCCGAGATCGAGCAGGCGATCGACCTGATCGCGACGGCCGTGGCTTCGGGCGGCGACATCGGCACCGCGATCCGTGATGGCGTGACCAAGCGCGTCGCGCTGCAGAACATCAAGAACGTCGTGGTGATCTACGCCGAGAACCGCGGCTTCGACAACCTCTACGGCCTGTTCCCGGGCGCCAACGGCATTCCGGGCGTGAACCCGACGGCCGTGGGTACCGTGGAACCGCAGAAGGACTTTGACGGCTCGGCGCTGGCCTCGCTGCCCCCGACCTGGGGCGGCTTCACCGCCAGCGGCCAGACTGTCACGCTCCCGCAGGCCAGCACCGTGGGCTGGGCCAACAAGCCGTTCCGCATTGACGACCCGGCCGGCGTGAACGGCACGGGCGTGGTGGTGGGCCAGAACGTCATCACGCGTGACCTGGTGCACCGCTTCTATAACAACCAGATGCAGATCAACGGCGGCAAGAACGACAAGTTCACGGCGTTCTCCGACGCCGGCGGTCTGGTCATGGGCTACTACGACGGCAGCGCCATGTCGATGTGGAAGCTCGCCCAGCAGTACACGCTGGCCGACAACTTCTTCATGGGCGCGTTCGGCGGCTCGTTCCTGAACCACCAGTACCTGGTCTGCGCCTGCGCGCCGGTCTACCCGAATGCCGAAACCTCGGTGGCCTCGGGTTCGATTTCGGTCGTCGACACGGACGCCAATGGCAACTTCAAGAGCCTGTCGCTCAAGCCGACGAGCCCCGCCAGCATCCAGACCGGCACCGCCCAGTACGTGAACGACAGCACGCTGACCGCCAAGGACGGCACCGGCGTCTACTACGCGGTCAACACGATGCAGCCGCCGTACCAGCCGAGCGGCAACGCACCTGCGTCGACGGACTCGACCAAGCTGCTGGCCGACCCGACCAAGGCCACCACGCTGCCTGCCCAGACCCAGGACACGATCGCCTCGCTGCTGGACCGCCGCGGCATCACCTGGGCCTGGTACTCGGGCGCATGGAGCGCCGTGACCGCCAACAGCGCGCTGATCTACAACAACACCACGCCGAACTTCCAGCCGCACCACCAGCCGTTCAACTACTACTCGGCCTTCAGCCCGGTCGATCACGCAGACTATCGCGCGGCTCACCTGAAGGACTACGACTCGTCGTTCCTGGCTGATGCGGCAGCGGGCAAGCTGCCGGCCGTCTCGTTCTACAAGCCGCAAGGCAACCTGAACCAGCACGCCGGCTATGCCAACGTGACCGACGGCGATGCCCACATCGCCAACGTGATCGCCCAGCTCCAGAAGAGCCCGCAGTGGAACAACATGCTGATCGTGGTGACGTACGACGAGAACGGTGGCTTCTATGACCACGCACCGGTGCCGAAGGCCGACCGCTGGGGCCCGGGTACCCGTATCCCGGCCATCGTGATCTCGCCGTTCGCCAAGCGCGGCTTCGTCGATCACACGCAATACGACACCGCTTCGGTGCTGCGTTTCATCACGCACCGCTTCGCGCTGCCGACGCTGCCTGGCCTGAAGCTGCGCGACGATTCGCTGATCGCCAACGGCAAGCCGGCGATGGGCGACCTGACCAATGCGCTGACCTTCCCGGCGCAGTAAGCAGGGCCCGAAGGCATTGCCTTCGCGCTGAAATGGGGGCGGCACCGCAAGGGGCCGCCCCCTTCTCTATTGGATGGTCGAAAGTCCGGTCGCGCCCCGTTTTCCGCCCGCAGGAACCTGCCCGGCAGGAAGAGGATCTGCATGCAAGGCACTATAGTGTGCAAAACACCCCCGGAAAGGAGCCCTCCATCCCCGGCCGGCAATCCGACATTCCCGCACGCCTCGATCGCCTGCCATGGTCCGCCTGGCACTGGCGCGTCGCGATCGCGTTAGGCATCGCCTGGGTGCTGGACGGCCTCGAAGTCACGCTGGTCGGCTCGGTCGGCGCGGTGCTCGAGCGGCCGGACACACTTGCGCTCAATGCCACGCAGGTCGGCTGGTCCGGTTCGCTTTACGTGCTCGGCGCCGTGGTCGGCGCGCTTGCCTTCGGCCGCATGGCTGACAGGCTCGGCCGCAAAAAGCTGTTCCTGGCCACGCTGTTCGTCTACATGGCGGCGACGCTGGCAACCGCGTTCTCCCCCAACTTCGCGTTCTTCGCGGCCTGCCGCTTCGTGACCGGGCTTGGCATCGGCGGCGAGTACGCAGCCATTAATTCGGCGATCGACGAACTGATTCCTGCCCGCGTGCGCGGCAGGGTCAATCTGGCGATCAACGGCAGCTTCTGGCTGGGTGCGGCACTCGGTGCCGGCCTGAGTCTGCTTCTTCTGGATCCACGGGTGCTGGGCCCCGTATGGGGCTGGCGCGCATGCTTCGCGCTGGGCGCGCTGCTGGCAGTGGCAATCGTGTTGATCCGGCGCCATGTGCCGGAAAGCCCGCGCTGGCTGGCCACGCACGGCCGCCATGCCGAAGCCGAGCAGGTGATCGCAGGTATCGAGGCAGCGATCACCCGACGGCACGGTCCGCTGCCCCCGGTCCATGACGCGGCGCTGGTCTACTACGGGGGCAAACCCGTGCCTCCCCTGCGCGACGTCGTGCGGTTGCTGGTCCGTCGCTACCGGACACGCAGCGCCGTCACCTTCGCCCTGATGGTGGCGCAGGCCTTCTTCTACAACGCGATTTTCTTTACCTACGCCCTGGTGCTGACACGCTTCCTGGGCGTGCCGGAGGAACGCGTCGCGCTCTATATTTTCCCGTTCGCAATCGGCAACGCCTTGGGGCCCTTGTTGCTCGGCCCGCTGTTCGATCGCATCGGCCGCCGCAAGATGATTGCGCTGACCTATGTGCTCTCCGGCATCGGGCTGGCCGCCACCGGATGGGCATTCATGTCCGGCTGGCTCGACGCCAGATCGCAAGCGCTGTGCTGGTCCGCAGTGTTCTTCCTGGCCTCGGCCGCGGCCAGTTCGGCCTACCTGACCGCCAGCGAAGTCTTCCCGCTCGAAATGCGGGCGCTGGCAATCTCCGTGTTCTACGCGGTGGGCACGGGCGTCGGCGGGTTCATCGCACCCGTGCTGTTCGGGGCGTTGATCGAAACGGGTAGCCGAGGCGCCGTGGCGGTCGGCTACGCCATCGGCGCAACCCTGGTCATCGTGGCGGGGGCGATGGCCCTGAAGTACGGGGTGGACGCCGAGCGAAAGCCGCTGGAGGAAGTCGCGCCGCCATTGGGGGCCGATGACGAGTGAGCGTGGCGGCAGAGCATGGCGTGGGTGGGCATTTTGAGAACCGTCCCATATCGCGCAGGCTTCG
Organism: Cupriavidus sp. SHE; assembly: GCF_000812445.1. Classification (NCBI taxonomy): domain Bacteria; kingdom Pseudomonadati; phylum Pseudomonadota; class Betaproteobacteria; order Burkholderiales; family Burkholderiaceae; genus Cupriavidus; species Cupriavidus sp. SHE. The sequence goes on from NZ_JWMB01000016.1 coordinate 154,918, forward strand.
CAGGCTCCAGACTGGAGAAGCCATGCAATTGGGCATGGGGATTACTGGAGCTACGCCATGAAATCAGCCGTCATCGTGAATGAACAAGCCACGAACAATCTCGCCAGCCAGGAAGTCGATGACGACATCGTTCTCGGATTGCCGAGACTCAAGCCTGGTCAGACTTGTTCGATCATGGATCTGGAGGGTTGCCTGGCTGGCCGCGCCATCAACCCGCCCATCACTGTCGAGGACATGGACGAGGCGATAGCGGAAGGTATCGTCGAGCGATACATGGCGACCTTTTCATGATCGGTCTCGATGCCTGCATCCTCGTTCGGTTCTTTGCCAAGGATGATCCTATCCAAACGCCGAAGGCCGCGATGCTGCTGAAATCGCTATCAGCTGTCGAGCGCGGCTATGTTTCCACGGTTGCGCCCGCAGAACTGACCTGGGTGATGGGCCGCCGGCTCAAGATGAAACGCTCTGAAATCGCCCGCATTGTTGATTACCTCATCAACAGCAAGGATCTCGTCGTGGAATCCGAGCAGATCGTCGTCTCTGCCTTGCGATTGTTCGAAGTCAGCTCTGTCGGCTTCGGCGACTGCCTGATCCTGCAAACGTGCCAGACCTTCGGCTGCAGGAATGTCGCCACATTCGACAGGAAGGCGGCAAGTGGCATCGGTATGAGACTGATTGCCTGACTCGCCCCTCGACTCAACTCAATCCATCCAGCACCATATGCTGCCCATGAACCGCTTCTGCCGCATCAGAGGCCAGGAACGCCACTGCCCGTGCCGCGGCGCCTGTCGATACCCAGCGCGTATGGTCGACCGAGGGCATGGCCTGACGATTGGCCGGGGTATCGAGGATACTCGGGGCGACGCTGTTCACGTTGATGCCTGCACCCCTTACCTCATGCGACAGGCTTTCCACGAGCCGTTGCAGCGCGCTCTTCGATGCCGCATAGGCCGCCATCGTCGCCGCCCCGGCCATGGCACCACGCGCCGACACCGCAACGACCTTGCCGTGCCTCTGGAACAGCATGGCCGGAATGAAGTGACTGGTGACTGCAACGAACGACCACGCATTCAGGTCCATCATCCGCATCCACGATTCCCGGCTCATGGCGTGAGTGGCCTCGCCCATTTCAAAGCCGCCGGCCACATGCACCAGAACGTCCACCGTACCGAAGGCGTCGAGGATTGCCGCCGCAACCGGCGCCATCGCGGTGTCCGATGTGACATCGGCCGCGTGAAGCAGCGTGCCGCCGTGATCGGGCTCAGGATGAGCGAATACGCTTTGCAAGTGCTGCAGGTCCCGGTCGATCAGCGCCAATCTGGCACCCTCGGCGGCAAAGCGGCTGGCCACTGCACGGCCTAGCGCGCCGGCGGCTCCGGTGATGACGACATGACGACGGGCAGCGGTCGAGTCCATGAAACGCTCCAGGGTGAGGGTTCTTAAACGATAGCCCTCTGCCGCCCGTCTCGCAAAAATACTATGTCGCAAGAGAAACTGTACAGCGCGTGCAACCGTCATCTGTGTATGGCACCCGACGTAGCGCTCAGGCATGATGCCGCACCGCCCCAATTGGGGACTGATTCCCTGGACAAGAATTGCCACTCTCGCGCATAAAACAAAGCGACAGCCTGCTGGCTGTGCTGGCTCTGATCGGCTCGATGGCGTCGCTCTGCATCGGCACATCATTTGCCAAAAGCCTGTTTGCGTCGATCGGCGCACAGGGCACCACCGCGCTGCGAGTGAGCTTTGCGGCGGTAATCCTGATCTGCGTCTGGCGCCCCTGGCGTTTTCCGCTCTCCGGCAAGAATGCCCGCGCCATCGCCCTTTATGGCGCCGCGCTGGGCGGGACCAACCTGCTGTTCTACATGTCGTTGCGGACGATCCCGCTCGGGCTGGCGATCGCCATCGAATTCACCGGTCCGCTGGCGGTTGCCGTGCTTTCGTCACGCCGCGCGATCGACTTTCTGTGGATTGGCTGCGCGGTCACCGGACTGATCCTGCTGCTGCCGCTTGGCGAAGCCGCCACGCACCTCGACCCCGTAGGCATTGGCTTCGCCCTCGCCGCAGGGGTGGGCTGGGCGCTGTATATCGTGTTCGGCCAGATGGCGGGCAACGCCCATGGCGGCCAGGCCACGTCCCTGGGGATGACCATGGCGGCATTGGTCGCCTTGCCATTCGGACTGGGCCACGCCGGACTGGAGATGTTCAGCCCGGCTCTTCTGCTTTCCGGTTTGGCGGTCGGCATTCTTTCCAGCGCGATCCCGTATTCGCTGGAAATGGTAGCCCTCAAGCGGCTCCCCCGGCGCACGTTCGGCATCTTGTTGAGTCTGGAGCCAGCCATGGGCGCCCTGGCGGGCCTGGCATTCCTGAACGAACAACTGACGCCGATTCAGTGGGTAGCGATTGCCGCGATCATCGTCGCGTCGATTGGTTGTACAGCTACGTCGAAAAGCAAGCGTTAATGGGCGGCGAACCAGTCGCGCGGCATCCGGTGTTCCCGCGCTGACGCCCGCGCCTCTGCCAGGGTCAGGCTGACCTCATGCAGGAAGCTGTCTTCGGGGTTGCGGCGCGCGGAAAATCCGCAATCCCGCATGATCGCCAGCATCCGGCGGTTCTCGCTGAGAACGTCGCCCCGCATTCCACGCAGTTGCCCCGATCCGGCCAGTTGCTGCAGCCGCTGTATCAGCCGGCGACCCAGACCCTGGCCCTGCCACGCATCGGCGACCACAACGGCCAGTTCGGCAACATCCTCCTCGTTCACCACGTATTCGGCATTGGCGACGATGGTTTCGGCGCCATCCGCCTCGCGGTACGTCACCACGAGCGCCACGTCCCGCGCCTTCCGATGGCTCACGAAGCCTTGAACGATCTCGTCAGTCACCCGCCCACCAGTCAGGAAGCGGAAGTAGCGGCTTTCACGTGACAAGCTGTCGACAAACATCCGCAGCGCGGCCTGATCCGCCCCGCGCGCGGGCCGAAGCGTCAACCGGGCGCCACTGCGGCCGGTCCAGTTTTCTTCACTGATCGGTGTCGCCACCTGGTTGTCGTCTTCGACACGGCTCATGGTCCGCTCCTGACTACGTTTTGTATAGTCAGGACTATAGTCGAAACCCTAACTTTTGCAAATGAAGTTAGGGTGCTATGCTCAAAGCATGATCACGCCACCGCCCGTCGACCTCACGAACTGCTCGATTGCCGCCACGCTCTCGTTGATTGGCGAGAAGTGGACGATTCTTATCTTGCGCGATGTGTTCTCCGGGGTACGCCGCTTCGATGACTTCCTCGAGCGCCTGCAATGCTCGCCGGCCGTACTTTCGGCGCGGCTCAAGACGCTGACCGAGGCGGGATTACTGCGCAAGGTCGGCTACAAGGCGCCCGGGGAACGGGAACGCTTCGCCTACCATCCGACGCGCGCGGCGGTCGATCTGCTTCCCGTCCTGGTCGGACTGATGCAATGGGGCGACGCCCATATGGCCGCCGACGGTAGCGGCCCGGCCGAAGTCCGCTCCAAGCTCTCCGGACTCAAGGTGCGTGCCGCATTGATCGACGAGGCTGGGGAGACTGTCTCCCCCTCGGACATGCAACTGCTGGCCGTCCCCGCCTCCACCGACACGGTCGCCTGAGCAAACGCACCGCTTGCACACATTGCACCGCACCATTGCCGTGCGAACGCCCAATACTGGCGCGGCACCATGTCGCATCAATGTGCGCGCTCTTCCACCCGATGATCGGGCCACGCCCCGATAAGCATCCGAAACGGCATTCGCGCACGCTGGCACGACGCTTGCGTTACTAAGCGCGGGCCGGTCAACGGCGATCCGCCCACCCCACACAGCCGCAGCTCCCCTTTGAGAGCCGCCGGCAGGACAACGGCGTCCCCAGAACTGGCCCATCGGGTCGGAATCTCGGGACGCCTTTTGTTTTTGGAGCAAAAGGATGAACGGAAAAGCCACCCGGATCGATCTGCTGAGTTTCAAGACGCCGCAGATGCGCGCCTTCCACCTGACCTGGATGGCCTTCTTTGTCTGTTTCTTCGCGTGGTTTGCCTGCGCGCCGCTCATGCCGGTGCTCAAGGGCGAATTCGGCCTGACGCCGAATCAGATCGCCAATATCAATATCGCCGCTGTCGCTGTGACCATCCTGGTGCGGCTGGTCATCGGCCCGCTGTGCGACCGCTTTGGCCCGCGCAAGACGTACACCGGCCTGCTGGCGATTGGCGCCCTGCCCGTGCTCGGCGTGGCCTTCGCCCAGAACTACGAGACCTTCCTGTTCTTTCGCCTGCTGATCGGCGCGGTTGGCGCCAGCTTCGTGATCACCCAGTACCACACGTCGGTGATGTTCGCGCCGAACGTGGTGGGCACCGCCAATGCGGCGTCCGCTGGCTGGGGCAACGCAGGTGGCGGCGCCGCCCAAGGCCTGATGCCGCTGCTGCTGGCCGCGATCCTGTTTCTCGGCGTCGATCACACGATGGGCTGGCGCGTGGCGCTGCTGGTCCCTGGCATCCTGATGCTGGTCATGGCCGTCGTCTACTGGCGCTTCACGCAGGACTGCCCCGAAGGCAACTTCTCCGACCTGCGTGCCCGTGGCATCGCCATTAGCGGTGGCAAAGACGGTGGCAAGGGCGGTGGCGGCTGGGCCAGCTTCCGCGCCGCCAGCGCCAACTACCGCGTCTGGATGCTGTTCATCACGTACGGTGCCTGCTTCGGCGTGGAAATCTTCATTCACAACGTGGCCGCCACGTTCTACGTCGATCGCTTCGGCCTGTCACTGTCGGCCGCCGGCATGGCCGCCGCGAGCTTCGGTCTGCTGGCCCTGTTTGCCCGCGCGCTGGGCGGCTACGTATCGGACAAGCTGGCCATGCGTCGCGGCCTCGACGCCCGCTCCCTGATCCTGTTCGTCTTCATCCTCGGCGAGGGTCTGGGGCTGCTCGGTTTCGCTCACGCCTCCACGGCCACCACTGCGGTAGCAGCGATGCTGGTTTTCGGGCTGTTCACGCACATGGCCTGCGGTGCGACGTACGCGCTGGTGCCGTTCATCGATCGCAAGGCACTTGGCGGCGTGGCCGGCATCATCGGCGCCGGCGGCAATGTGGGCGCAGTGGCGGCGGGCTTCCTGATGAAGGGCCTCGGCGACCTGCAGCAGACCCTGACGTGGCTCGGTGTGGCCGCCACGCTGGCCGCCCTGTGCGCGATTGCGGTGCGCTTCAGTGCCGAGCACAAGGCCCAGGAGCAGGCGCTCTACGACAGCGCGCTCGCCAACTGAATTCCACAAGACATTCCCTTCGGACAAGGAAAGCATCATGAAGATCATCATCGTCGGGCATGGCATGGTCGGCCACAAGTTCCTGGAATGCCTCGCGGACGCCGGCGCGCAGGACCTCGATGTGACGGTGCTTTGCGAGGAGCCCCGCCCCGCCTACGATCGCGTCCACCTGTCCGAGTTCTTCGCCGGCAAGTCCGCCGAGGATCTGTCGCTGGTGCCTGAAGGCTTCTTCGCCCAGCACAACAACATGCTGCTGCGCCTGAACGCGAAGGCCACGGCCATCGACACAGCCGCGAAGACGGTCACCACCTCCACAGGCGAGACGCTCGGCTACGACAAGCTCGTGCTCGCCACCGGCTCCTATCCGTTTGTGCCTCCGCTGCCCGGCAAGGATCGCAAGGACACTTTCGTCTACCGCACGATCGAGGACCTCGAGGCGATGCTCGAATGCGGCCAGCGCGCGAAGTCGGGCGTGGTGATCGGCGGCGGCCTGCTTGGCCTGGAGTGCGCCAAGGCGCTGCGCGACATGGGTCTGCAGACCCACGTTGTGGAGTTCGCCCCGCGCCTGATGGCGGTGCAGGTCGATGATGGCGGTGGCCGAATGCTGCGCCAGAAGATCGAGGAACTGGGCGTGACGGCGCACACCGGCAAGAACACGCTGGAGATCGTCGATGGCACCGAAGGCACGCATCGCATGAACTTCGCCGATGGCACGCACCTGGACACTGACATGATCGTGTTCTCGGCCGGCATCCGTCCGCGCGACGAGCTGGCACGCGCCAGCGGCCTGACGATCGGCGCGCGCGGCGGCATCGTGATCGACAACAACTGCCTGACCTCGGACCCGCACGTCTACGCCATCGGCGAGTGCGCGCTGTGGGACGGCAAGATCTATGGCCTGGTGGCCCCGGGCTACGACATGGCCCGCGTAGCCGCCCGGCATCTGCGCGGCGAAGCCTCGGAGTTCGCTGGCGCCGACATGAGCACCAAGCTCAAGCTGATGGGCGTGGACGTGGCCAGCATCGGTGACCCGCACGGCAACGAACCGGGTAGCCGCTCATACCAGTTCACCGACGAACGCAAGCAGATCTACAAGAAGCTGGTGGTATCCGAGTGCGGCAAGTTCCTGCTCGGCGGCGTGCTGGTTGGCGATGCCGCCGAGTACGGCACGCTGCTGCAGATGATGTTGAACCGGATCGAACTGCCGGAATCTCCGGAGTTCCTGATCCTTCCTGCCTCCGACGGAAAGGCCCGGCCCGCGCTCGGCGCCGACGCGCTGCCGGATACCGCCCAGATCTGCTCGTGCAACAACGTCAGCAAGGGCGAGATCTGCGGCGCCGTGTGCGATGGCGCCACCACCATCGGCGCGCTGAAATCGTGCACCAAGGCCGGCACCGCGTGCGGTGGCTGCGTGCCGCTGGTCACGCAGATCATGAAGGCGGAAATGAAGAAGCAAGGCATGGCCGTGAACAACCATGTCTGCGAGCACTTTCCGTACTCGCGTCAGGAGCTCTACCACCTGGTGCGCGTCGGCAGGTTCAAGTCCTTCGACGACCTGCTGGCCGCGCACGGCTCCGGGCTGGGTTGCGACATCTGCAAGCCGACCGTCGGCAGCATCCTGGCGTCGTGCTGGAACGAATTCGTGCTCAAGGAAGAACACGCCAGCCTGCAGGATTCGAACGATTACTTCCTGGCCAACATCCAGAAAGACGGCACCTACTCGGTGGTCCCGCGCATGCCCGGCGGCGAAGTCACGCCCGACGGCCTGATCTCGGTTGGCCAGATCGCGAAGAAGTACGGCCTCTACACCAAGATCACCGGCGGCGCGCGGGTCGACATGTTCGGCGCGCGGCTGGAGGAACTGCCGCTGATCTGGGAAGAACTGATCGCGGCCGGCTTCGAATCGGGCCATGCCTACGGCAAATCGTTGCGCACGGTGAAATCGTGCGTGGGCTCCACGTGGTGCCGCTATGGCGTGGACGACTCCGTCGGCCTGGCCATCGACATCGAGAACCGCTACAAGGGCCTGCGCGCGCCGCACAAGATCAAGTTCGGCGTCTCGGGCTGCACGCGCGAATGCGCCGAGGCGCAAGGCAAGGACGTTGGCATCATCGCCACGGAGCGCGGCTGGAACCTCTACGTGTGCGGCAACGGCGGCATGAAGCCACGCCATGCCGAACTGCTGGCGGGCGATCTGGACCGCGAAACGCTGATCCGTTACGTCGACCGCTTCCTGATGTTCTACGTGCGCACGGCGGACCGCCTGCAACGCACCAGCACGTGGCGCGACAACCTCGAAGGCGGCCTGGATTACCTGAAGTCCGTGATCATCGACGACAAGCTCGGCATCGGCGCCGAACTCGAAGCCGAGATGCAGCACGTGGTGGATACGTACGAAGACGAATGGAAGCGCGCCGTCACCGACCCCGAGACGCGCAAGCGCTTCCGCCACTTCGTCAACAGCGACCTGCGCGACGACAACCTCATGTTTCTGGAGGAGCGCGGCCAGGTTCGCCCCGCCACGCAGGAGGAACGAAACTTGCAACGTTCCCGCCTGAGCCACATCCCCGTGGTTGCCGTGCCCGCAAAAGCTGCGTGAAGCCCCCGATTTCAAGGAGAACGTGATGAGCCAAGCCCACCACCCAGAGACCTGGACCGCGATTTGCACCTTGCGCGATATCGTGCCCAATACTGGTGTCTGTGCCCTGGTCGACAGAAAACAGGTCGCCGTCTTCCGCATCGGCCGCGGCGAGGAGGTCTACGCGCTGGCCAACTTCGACCCGAACGCGCAGGCAAACGTGCTGTCGCGTGGTCTGGTCGGCAACCTTGGCCCGCGCACCGTGGTGGCGTCGCCGATCTACAAGCACCACTTCGATCTGCGCACCGGCGAATGCCTCGAAGTGCCCGAGCACTCGGTGGATGCTTATACCGCACGGGTCTACGACGGCAAGGTCTGGGTGGCCACCGCGGCCATGGCCCGCGAGGTGGAGGCAGAGGTAGAGGTAGAAGCGGAGGCCGAGGAAGAACTGGCCGCCTGACCTTCGATCGACACCCCCTCGCCCACGCCAACAGCCAGAATCAGGAAGACGCTCATGACGCCCCCCGTCTCGTCCCACGCCAAGCCGCGACTGGTCGTCGTCGGCAATGGCATGGCCGGAATGCGCACGGTCGAGGAACTGCTGAAGCTGGCGCCGGACCTGTATGACATCACAGTGTTCGGCGCCGAGCCGCACGGCAACTACAACCGCATTCTGCTGTCCCCGGTGCTCGCCGGCGAAAAGACCGTCGACGACATCATGCTGAATACCCGCGCCTGGTATGGCCAGCATGGCATCGAGTTGCTGGCCGGCGATCCGGTCGTTGCAATCGACCGGCCGCGCCGGCTGGTACGTTCCGCGTCCGGCAAGGAAGTCCGCTATGACCGCCTGCTGCTGGCCACCGGCTCCAAGCCGTTCATCATCCCCGTCCCCGGCCACACGCTCGACGGCGTGATCGCTTTCCGCGATATCCAGGACGTGGAAACAATGCTCCACGCCGCTCGCAATCATCGCCATGCGGTGGTGATCGGCGGCGGCCTGCTTGGCCTCGAAGCGGCCAACGGGCTGATGCGTCAGGGCATGGACGTCACCGTGGTGCACCTGGCCGACAGCCTGATGGAGCGCCAGCTCGACAAACCTGCCGCCGAACTGCTCAAGGCAGCGCTGGAACGCAAGGGTCTGCGCTTCCTGCTCAGCGCGCAGACCGCCGCCGTGCTCGGCAGCGAGCGGGTCACGGGCGTGCTGTTCAAGGACGGCACGCAGATCCCGGCGGACCTTGTGGTGATGACCGCCGGGGTGCGCCCCAACATCGAACTGGCCGCCAGCGCGGGGCTGCGCTGCGAGCGCGCGATCGTCGTTGACGACACGCTGCAGACCTTCGACCCCCGCATCTACGCCGTGGGCGAATGCGTGCAGCACCGCCAGGCCACGTTCGGGCTGGTGGCGCCGATCTGGGATCAGGCACGGGTGTGCGCCGCCCACCTGGCAGGTGCCGGCCACCGCCGCTATGTCCAGCAGGCCACCGCTACCAAGCTCAAGGTCACGGGCGTGGACCTGTATTCGGCCGGTGACTTCATCGGCGGCGAAAGCAGCGAAGACCTCGTGCTGCGCGATCCGCGCCGAGGCGTCTACAAGCGTCTGGTGCTGCAGGGTGGCCGGCTTGTCGGTGCCGTGCTCTATGGCGACGTCCAGGACGGGCCGTGGTACTTCGACCTGATCCAGACCGGCCAGCCGGTAGCCGCATTGCGTCAGCGTCTGCTGTTCGGCAAGGCGCAATGCGAGGCCCTTGCGGCGTAGCTTTTTCCGGGACATCGACGTGAACCTGTCAGATATCGCGGTGGTCGCCACCACCCCCACCAAGACAATCTCCACGACCTGCCCCTACTGCGGCGTAGGTTGCGGCGTGCGCGCCACCGTGCGTGCCGATGGCCTGGTCGACATTGCCGGCGATGCCGATCATGCTTCCAACGCCGGGCGGCTCTGCGTCAAGGGCTCCGCGCTGGGCGAAACGCTCGACCTGAACGGGCGGCTGCTGCATCCGCAAGTGCGCGATGCCGATGGCTCGCTGCGCCGCGTGGACTGGGACGAAGCCCTCGACAAGGTCGCCCGTGGCTTCACGGAGATCATCGCCAGGCACGGCCCCGACGCCGTCGCGCTCTACGTGTCGGGCCAGCTTCTGACCGAGGACTACTACGTCGCCAACAAGCTGATGAAGGGCTTTATCGGCACTGCGAACATCGACACCAACTCGCGCCTGTGCATGTCGTCGGCAGTCGCTGGCCACAAACGCGCGTTTGGCGAGGACCTCGTACCGTGCAGCTACGAGGACCTCGAACTGGCCGATCTCGTAATCCTGGTGGGCTCCAATACCGCGTGGTGCCACCCGATCCTGTTCCAGCGCCTGACCCGCGCCAAGGAAGCGCGGCCCGAGATGAAAATCGTCGCGATCGACCCGCGTCGAACCGCTACCTGCGAACTGGCGGACCTGCACCTGCCGCTGCGCGCCGGTACCGATGTGCGGCTGTTCAATGGGTTGCTGAGCTACCTCGCGCGTCACGGTCATGGCGATGACGTCTTCGTGGCGGACCATACCGCTGGCCTTGACGATGCGCTGGCCGTGGCCGACGCCGACGGTGCCGATATCGCCGCCGTGGCACGCGCGTGCAAACTCGCGCCGCAGGATGTGCAGGCCTTCTACGAACTGTTTGCCGCAACGACGAAGGTCGTCACCGCGTTCTCGATGGGCGTGAACCAATCGTCGGCCGGCACGGACAAGGTCAACAGCATCATCAATTGCCACCTGCTGACCGGCCGGATCGGCCGTCCCGGCATGGGGCCCTTCTCGCTCACGGGCCAGCCCAACGCCATGGGCGGACGCGAAGTCGGCGGACTGGCGAATATGCTCGCGGCTCACATGGAACTGGCCGACCCGCGCCATCGCGACATCGTGCAGGACTTCTGGCACTCGCCAGCCATGGCCGACAAGCCCGGCCTGAAGGCGGTGGACCTGTTCCAGGCCATCGAACAAGGCAAGGTCAAGGCCGTGTGGGTGATCGCCACCAATCCTGTGGTCAGCCTGCCGGACGCCGATCAGGCCCGGCGCGCGCTGGCCCGCTGCGAACTCGTGGTGACGTCGGACATCGTCACACGCACAGACACCAACGACGCCGCGCATATCCTGCTGCCCGCGCTGGGCTGGGGCGAGAAAGACGGCACGGTCACCAACTCCGAGCGCCGCATCTCGCGCCAGCGTGCATTCCTGCCCGCTCCCGGCGAAGCCCGCGCGGACTGGGACATCCTCTGCGACGTGGCACGCCGCATGGGGTTCGCCGGCTTCGACTACGCCGGCCAGCATGAGATCTTCGACGAGCACGCGCGTCTCAGCGCCTGGCGCAATGGCAGCGGTGGCGGCGATGATGCGGCCCACGCACCGCGCATGTTCAACATCGGCGGTCTAGCTGGCATGGACCAGGCCGCATACGACGCCATGCTGCCCGTGCAATGGCCGCTGCCCGCCATGGCTTCGTCAGGCAAGCAACGCCTGTTCGAGAATGCCCGCTTTGCCTTCGCCGATGGCCGGGCACGCTTCGTCGCCACGGCGGCGCGCGCGCCCGTCCATGCCACCGACGATGAGTTCCCGCTGATCCTGAACACCGGCCGCGTGCGCGATCAATGGCACACGATGACTCGGACGGGCAAAGCCGCCCGTCTGTCGGATCACCTGCCCGAGCCATTCGTCGACATGCATCCGCAAGACGCACTGCTCTGCGGTGTGGGCGAAGGCAAGCTCGCACGCGTAACCAGCCGTTGGGGTGTGATGATCGGCCGAGTCCGTTTTGGCGGAGGCATTCCGCGAGGCAGCGTCTTCGTGCCAATCCACTGGAACGACCAGTTCAGCTCCGACGCGCGCGTTGGCGCGGTGGTCAATCCGGCCGTCGATCCAGTGTCCGGCGAGCCCGAGTTCAAGCACACGCCCGTGCGAGTGGAGGAATTCCGCGTGTCGTGGCACGGCTTCGTGCTGAGCCGCAAGGTGCTTCCCGCTGACGCGCTGACCTGGTGGACACGCATCCAGGGCAAGCATTTCCATCGCCACGAGTTCGCGGGCCGCGATGTCATCACGGATCGTGCCGCGTGGGCACGTGAGCGACTGGGAGCGCAGGCGCCCGACGCGGACTGGCTCGAGTTCGAGGATCGCGCCGCGGGCGTCTATCACGCTGGCTATGTCGTTGATGACCGGCTTGAGGCTTGCGTCTATCTCTCGACCCGCCCCGACCTGCCGTCGCGGGCGTGGCTGTCTCAGCTTTTCGGTCAGGCACGCCTGGAAGACAGCGATCGCATCGGCCTGCTACTGGGCCAGCCACTCGAAAAGACAGCCGATGCGGGCCCCACGGTCTGCTCGTGCTTCGGCGTGGGCCGCAACACGATCTGCGACGCGGTGCGCCAGCACGACCTTAAGACACCGGCGGAAATCACGGCTTGCGTGAAGGCCGGCGGCAATTGCGGCTCCTGCGTGCCGGAGTTGCGCAAGCTGCTGGTGGAAATCCGGGTGGTCGAAGCGGCTTAACAGATACGCAGGCGACAAAGGCGCGGCGGGCCGTGTGCCCGCCGCGCCTTTCTTTCGTCCGCTTCTTTTGGTTCATCGCCGATTTGCGGGGTGACTGACAGTCGCAGACCGACCCTGAGCGGCCTTTCAGCTTTCTCGACAGCGGACACTGACGGTGAGCGCTTCCCGCTGGAGGCCCTCACCGCCGTCTTCATCCTCGGACTTAACTGGCTGCAGCCGCTGCATTTGCCCGCGCGGCGTGCAATTTCTTGTAGCTGTCAATCAGGCGGTGGTGCCTGTCGAGCCCCTCCAATTTCATGCTGGTTGGCGTCAAACCAAAGAAACGCACGCTGCCGTCAACGGAACCGAGCACCGCGTCCATCCGCGCATTGCCATACATCCGACGGAAGTTGACCTTGTAGTCTTCCAGGTCCAGGTCGTCATCCAACAGCACCTCCAGCACCACATCCAAGGCTTGGTAAAACAGTCCGCGCTCGACCGTGTTGTCGTTGTATTGCAAGAAGGCGCCCACCAGTTCGTGCGCTGCCTCAAATTGCTGCAACGCGAGATGAATGAGCAGCTTCAACTCCAACACTGTCAGCTGGCCCCAATCGGTATTCTCGTCAAACTCTATGCCGATCAGCGTGGCGATGTCGGCGTATTCATCGAGCTCACTGTTATCCAGGCGCTCAAGCAGGGCCTCCAGGCTTTCGTCGTCCAGGCGATGCAAGTTCAAAATGTCTGCGCGGAACGACAGTGCCTTGTTTGTGTTATCCCAGATCAGATCCTCGACAGGATAAACTTCCGAATAGCCAGGAACCAATATCCGGCAAGCAACGGAGCCTAGCTGGTCATACACCGCCATATACACTTCCTTGCCCATGTCTTCCAGAATGCCGAGCAAGGTTGCTGCTTCCTCGGTATTGGAATTCTTGCCCTGGCCAGAGAAATCCCACTCGACGAAATCGAAATCCGATTTGGCGCTGAAAAAGCGCCACGACACCACGCCGCTGGAGTCAATGAAGTGCTCGACAAAATTGTTTGGCTCAGTCACGGCATTACTGACAAAGCTGGGCCGTGGCAGATCGTTCAGGCCTTCAAAACTACGACCCTGCAGCAATTCCGTCAAACTCCGTTCCAGCGCCACCTCGAAGCTTGGGTGCGCACCGAACGAAGCAAAGACACCGCCAGTGCGTGGGTTCATCAAGGTGACGCACATCACCGGATAGATCCCACCCAACGATGCATCCTTCACCAATATCGGAAAACCTTGCTCTTCCAGCACCTGAATGCCAGCCATAATGCCAGGATATTTCGCCAGCACTTCCTGAGGCACATCAGGCAGTGCCATTTCGCCCTCCAGAATCTCGCGCTTTACCGCCCGCTCGAAAATCTCCGACAAGCATTGCACCTGTGCTTCGGCCAGTGTATTGCCTGCACTCATGCCATTGCTGGCGTAAAGATTTTCGACCAGATTGGAGGGGAAATACACCACTTCGCCGTCTGACTGGCGTACGAAGGGCAGCGAACAGATACCACGCTGCATATTCCCCGAGTTGGTCTCGTACAGATGCGAGCCGCGCAACTCGCCATCGGGATTGTATATAGGCAGGCAGTATTCATCGAGAATTTCAACGGGTAGCGCGTCTTTGCGTCCCGGCTTGAACCAGCGCTCGTTCGGGTAGTGTACAAACGCCGCATTGGCGAGATCTTCGCCCCAGAATGTACCGGCATAAAAATGGTTGCAATTCAGGCGTTCGATAAATTCACCCAACGCCGACGCCAATGCGCTTTCCTTGGTTGCTCCCTTGCCGTTGGTGAAACACATTGACGAGTGCGCGTCACGGATATGTAGCGACCAGACATTGGGAACGATATTCCGCCATGACGCGATTTCAATCTTCATCCCCAGGCCCGCCAAAATGCCTGACATATTGGCGATAGTTTGCTCCAATGGGAGATCCTTGCCTGAAATATAGGTGCTGGCGCCAGACGCCGGCTTCAACGTCAGCAACGATTGAGCATCGGCGTCCAGGTTCTCCACCTCTTCGATCACAAACTCGGGTCCGGTTTGCACCACCTTTTTTACCGTGCAGCGATCGATGGATCGCAAGATACCCTGGCGGTCCTTGGCAGAAATATCTGCTGGCAATTCGACCTGGATCTTGAAAATCTGCTGATATCTGTTTTCCGGATCAACAATATTATTCTGCGACAGGCGGATATTATCGGTGGGAATATTGCGGGCTACACAGTACAATTTGACAAAGTAGGCCGCACACAAGGCCGACGAGGCGAGAAAATAATCGAACGGACCAGGTGCGGAACCATCGCCTTTATAACGGATAGGCTGGTCGGCTACTACCGTGAAATCATCGAACTTGGCTTCAAGACGCAGCTTATCGAGAAAGTCGACCTTAATTTCCATGGGGAATTCCAAAAACGGTGCTAAAAATGTGATGCGGTCGCTATTTTCGATGCCGCGCTGGTGCGTATTGTAATATGGCTAAGCTTTCTGCAAGCGTTATCGCCCGGCATGTTCGAACCGCGATTGCTAGGATTTTCGCCACAAAGGCGAATGTCCCTTCATGGCCGGTCTCGGCCCGTCGAGCTCCCATGGGTCTGCGGCGCGCCCATGCGTCGTCGATCCCTGTTCCCGGGCAAACACCCGGCTCTGCCCTGGATGCCATGCTGCAGGGCCACACAGTCCACAACGAAAGCGCCTATGGCGGGACTGCTGGAACTCTTTGCCATCGCCCCACATCCGTGCGCGCGAATGGCCTCTAACGACCGGAAGGGACATCCGACGGCCTGTTTAGTAGCGTCGCCTTCTGGCCGGTCTAAGCCGTCGGATCTTCAGCCTTTCCCGGAAATCGGCGATGAACCTTCTTTTTCGCCCAGTTCTTGACATTTATTCCATCTCTATACAAACTGTCCAGAATCATGGCTTCACACACCGAGACCGCCTGACATGGTCAAACGCACCGCCGAGCAGCGTGTCCTGCTCGACCAGATCAAGCAGATTGCCGATGGCCTCGGCCAGACGCTCGCACCGTTCTGCGAGGTCGTGGTTCATGACCTGCTGGAGCCCGAGCAGTCGATCCTGGCCATCCACAACAACCTGTCCGGCCGCGCGGTTGGCGATCCGACCACCGAGCTTGGTCAGGCGCGCATCACCGATCCCGACTACCCGCAGGTTCTGGCCAACTACGCGAACCAGTTCGCGGACGGTCGTCAGGCAAAAAGCACGTCGATCGGCATCAAGGACGCAAGCGGCAACTACATCGCCGCGCTGTGCATGAATGTCGACCTGACGCTGTTCCGCAGCCTGCAGATGGCCATGGGCCAGTTCGTCCAGACCGCCACGGACGGTCCGAAGGAAACGCTCGATCCTGCGGGCACCGACGCGCTGCGCGACCGCATCGACGCCTTCGCCGCGCGGCTGGCCACCACGCCGCGCGCCTTGAAAACCGAGGAGCGGCGCGCGCTGCTGGGTGAGCTGAAGGCATCGGGGCTACTCGATGTCCGACGCGCCATGGAAACCGTCGCGGCCCATCTGGGCGTATCGCGCGCAGCCGTCTACAGCTATGTCCGTTAATCAACGATCCGCAGAACTGCTTCTGCTCGACAAGCACGCCGTGGAAGCGGCGCTGCTACCCAACGACGTGCTGGCCGCCGTGCGCGAGGCATTCGTGCTGCACAGCCAGCGTGAGGGACGCGTCTTCCCAGTGGTGCGGGAAAAGCTGGCGACGGGCGGGGTGTTCGGCATCAAGGCCGGCGACGTGGGCAGCCAGAACCTGCTTGGCTTCAAGGCCGCCGGATTCTGGCCCGGCAACCGCCAGTTGGGCGGAGACACCCACCAGGCCACGATCGTCCTGATCGACCCCGCCACGGGGCGCCCCCTCTGCATCGTTGACGGCAACGCCATCACCACGGCACGCACCGGCGCCGCCGGCGGCATCGGCCTGCAACAACTGGCCCGGCCCGACAGCACGCGCCTCTGCGTCTTTGGCACCGGCGTCCAGGCTCGCGTTCAGCTCGAATTTGCCTTGCGCTTGATGCCCAGCTTGCAAACGGTGCGCTATGTTTCGAACAGTGGCCAGCGCCATGCGGCGTTTGAGGCAGCCTTCCAGGACCGGTGTGAAATCCAACTGGCGACGGACCGCGATGACGCCGTGGCCAACAGCGACGTGGTAATCACCGCCACCCCGGGCGGCGGCCCCTTGTTCGACGCCCAGGCCGTGCGGCCGGGCACGCACCTGACCTGTGTCGGCGCCGATACCACCGGCAAGCGCGAACTGCCTGCAGGCGTGCTGGAACGCGCGCGCATCGTCGTGGATGACAGCGAACAGGCACGCCGCATCGGCGAATGCCAATGGGCCCCCGATCTCCCATGCATCGAGATTGGCGACCTGCTGACCGGCAAGGCCACGATCACGCGCCAGCCCGCCGATATCACCGTATTCGACATGACCGGACTGGCCCTGCAGGACCTGACGGTCGCCCGCTTCCTGGACCAACGCGCGCGGGCCGACGGCACCGGCACACGCCTGGCCTGGCCCTGGTAACAACTCTCCTCTCCCTGCCCATCATGACGACCCTGCAACTGCCCACCTACGCCGACGTCGAAGCCGCCGCCAAACGGATCGAAGGCTTTGCCAACCGCACGCCGGTCAACACGTCGCGCACGCTCAACGAAATGCTCGGCGCGGAAGTCTTCTTCAAGTGCGAGAACTTCCAGCGCATGGGCGCCTTCAAGTTCCGTGGCGCGTTCAACGCGCTGGCGAAGTTCACCGCCGAGCAACGCCGTGGCGGCGTGGTCGCGTTCTCGTCCGGCAATCACGCGCAGGGCATCGCGCTGTCCGCGAAGCTGCTGAACATGCCTGCCACGATCGTGATGCCCCACGACGCTCCGGCCTTGAAGGTAGCGGCGACGCGGGGGTATGGCGCGACCGTGGTGAGCTATGACCGCTACAAGGAAGACCGTGAAGCCATCGGCCGCGACCTGGCCGAAAAGCACGGCATGACGCTGATTCCGCCGTATGACCATCCGGATGTGCTGACGGGCCAGGGCACCGCCGCCAAGGAACTGTTCGAGGAAGTGGGCGCGCTCGACGCCATCTTCACCCCGCTGGGCGGCGGCGGACTGCTCTCCGGTACCGCATTGACCACGCGCGCGCTGGCGCCACAGTGCCAGATCTACGGCGTGGAGCCCGAGGCGGGCAACGACGGCCAGCAATCGTTCCGCAGCGGTTCGATCGTCCATATCGACACTCCGCAGACCATCGCCGACGGCGCCCAGACACAGCACCTGGGTCAGTACACGTTCAGCATCATCAAGCGTGACGTGACTGACATCCTGACCGCAACGGACGCGCAACTGGTCGAGGCGATGCGCTTCTACGCCGAACGGATGAAGATGATTGTCGAGCCGACCGGCTGCCTGGGCCTGGCAGCGGTCATGCAGATGAAGGACGCGCTCAAGGGCAAGCGCGTGGGCGTGGTGATCAGCGGCGGCAACGTCGACCTGGAGCGTTTCTGCTCGCTGCTGTCGGCCTGATCCTTCCGCGCATCAAACCGAACCTCAGGCACTCGGGCCGGGAATCGCATTCCCGGCCTGCTTCAAACCTCCCCGCCCTGCTTCACGTCTTCCCTGGCCTTGTGCCGCTCCGCCTTCTCGGGCGAAAGCTGCATGAAGATCCACGCCGATGCCGACGTAATGAGCCCGACGCAGACGAACGTCGCGTGAAATGCCGGCAGGACGTCCAGGTGATGCTCGCCGATGCCCTCCTGGAACGTCGCCAGCAATGCGCCGGCGGATGTCACCGCCAGACTCATCGACAACATCTGCACCATCGACAACATGCTGTTGCCGCTGCTCGCCCGGGTACCACTCAGATCCTTGAGCGTCACGGTATTCATCGCGGTGAACTGGATCGAATTGACCGCGCCAAAAATCGCCAGTAGCACCACGATGAGCGCCAATGGGCGCGTCGGCGTGATCAGCGCGAACGACGCCATGACCAGTCCGACCACAAATGTGTTCGTCACCAGCACGCGGCGATAGCCGTGCCGTTCGATCAGCCACGTGGCCAGGCGCTTCGACGCCATGCCGGCGGCCGTGACAGGCAGCATCATCAGGCCGGCATCGAACGGGGAATAGCCGAGGCTGATCTGCAGGGTTAGTGGAATCAGGAACGGCATGGCGCCATTGCCGATACGCGCGAACAGGTTGCCAAGCAGGCCCACGCTGAACGAATGAATCCGGAACAGCCTCAGCGGGAACAGCGGCTGCTTGCGCTTGTTGGCGTGGAGCACATATGCGCTGAGCGCGGCCATGCTGGCGATCAGCAGCATCAGCACCGTGGCGTGCTGAAAGCCCATCTCCGCGAGTCCGTCGAGCGAGAACGACAGTGTCACCATGGCAATTGCCAGGAACGCATAGCCAACCGCATCGAACGTGCCGATGCCGGGCAGGCGCGAGTTCGGCATATAGCGGATGGTGGCCAGCACGCCCAGCAGGCCGACCGGCACATTGATCAGGAAGATCCAGTGCCAGGAGAACGTCTGGGTAATCCATCCACCCAGCGTCGGGCCGATAAGCGGACCGATCATGCCTGGGATGGCCACGAAACTCAGCGCCTGCAGATACTGCTCACGCGGAAACGTACGCAGCACGGAGAGTCGCCCCACGGGCAGCAGCATTGCCCCGCCCGCCCCTTGCACCACGCGGGCGGCGGTCAGGAACGGCAGCGAAGGCGCCGCGGCGCAAAGCAGGGATCCGGCCACGAACAACACGATCGCGATCTGGAAGATGGTCCTTGTGCCGAATTTGTCCGCCAGCCAGCCCGAAGCAGGAATGATGACCGCCATGGTCAGCGAGTAGGCGATGATCACCGATTGCATCCGCAACGGGCTCTCGCCAAGGCTGTGCGCCATCGAGGGCAAGGCGGTGTTGACGATCGTCGAGTCGAGCGTCTGCATGAAGAAGCCCACCGCCACCACCCACAGCATGAAGCGCAGGCGGCGGTCGATGGGCATCGTGGACGGGTGGTCGGCAGGCGTAGCTGTGGACATGGGCTGGAGGCGGTGCGTGCGCCCTACTGCGCACGGGACGAACCGCAACCATAGGCTCGCACGGCCGCGCTGGCAAGTCCACAAGCCGTGCGGGCGGCGCGCCGCCATCCCGAGAACCGGGGGCCGAGAGCCTCTTTGATGGCCTGCCGCGCCCCGTCCGGGGCGACGCTCAGTTGCTGGCGTCGACCAGCGTGCGTGCCTCGACCACCTTGTCGCGATACGCCTCGAAGATCCGGCGCAGCGCCTGCTCCATCGACACCTCCGGCTTCCAGCCCA